>CAIUWO010000001.1 GCA_903902895.1 Candidatus Hydrogenedentota bacterium
ATGACGGTGGCGCCGCCGGAGAGCGGCGACAAGACGCTGCTCGACTGCGAGCCGGGCAATCTTCGGCTCGGCTGGACCTATGAGAACCTCACGACCTATCCGCTTGCCGCGTTCATGACGCCGGCCGCGGTTTGGGGGGTGCGCATCACGCCGCAGATCGACGGCAAACCGCTGGCGAAAAGTGCCTGGACCCGCGCGGAAGGGTGTCTGCCCGTGCTCGACAACAGTTACACCGACCCCGAAGGCGCGGTGCGGCTCGAGGTGACCGGCGCGGTCTCGGCGGCGCTGGTCCGCGTGACGCTGTCCAACACGGGCACAACGAAGCATACATTCCGGTTGGTCTGCGAATCGCAGCGCGGCTTCTTCGGCTACAACCCCGGTTACGTTGACGCGGGCAAGGACAAGGACGTCCTGCTGGCGGGCTGGGGAGAGCGCGCCGACCGAATCATCGTGATGGCCACGGGTGCGCCGACCTGTGAAATCACCAACGCCACGACCCTCTGCCCGGCTTGGGAGCTTGCGCCGGGTGAGGAAAAGGTTGCCTGGATCGTGCGGCCCTACCGCGCCAATGCCGCCGACCTGCCCGCGCTGCGCGCGAAGGACTGGCAGGCCGAGGTTGACCAGGCGAAAGCGGTGTGGCGCGCTCTGCTGGACCGCGCTTCGCGCGTCATCATTCCCGACGAGGGGGTGAAGAACGCCTTCCACGCCTGCCTGGCAGATTTCTTCATCATGCGCGAGCCCGTGGCGGGTGGTTTCATCATGGGCACGCCCGGCACCGACGGCTACCGCGCGCCCAACGCCGGCGAGGCGGCCATCGTTGCCATCGCGCTCGACCAGTTGGGTCTGCACAAGGAGGCCGAATACGGCTTCAGCGGCTGCCTGGGCATCCAGGGCGACGACGGTGACTGGAACGATCCCATCGGTTGGGGCCACCTGATGTGGGCCATGTCGGGTTTCAAGTCGTGGACCGTGATGGAGCACTACGGGCTCACCGGTGACCGCGTGTACCTGGAGGCGGTCTACCCGCGCATGCTCGCCAGTTCGCGCTGGCAGGAGAAGCAGCGCGCCCGCACGCGCGTCATGGCTGCCGACGGCAGCCGCCCGCTCACCTACGGGCTCATGCCGCGCGGCATGGGCGACTGCGGGCTCAAGGACGGCGACGACCTGTACGGTGTGTTCCTGCCGCACAACATGTGGGCCACCTATGCCGACCGCAGCGCCATGGAAACGGCAGAAATTCTTGGAAAGGCCGATGAGGCCGCCGAATTGAAGAAGATCTATGAAACCGCCCATGCCGACCTGATGCAGGCACTCACCGCCGGTGCCATCAAGGAAGACGGCTATGCGTGGATTCCCGGCGTGGCCGGCAAGACCTGCGGCAGCCGCTGGGGCGGTCTCAACGCGCTGCTGCCCTGCGGCACACTGCCCAAAGACCATGAGTTAATCACGGGCACGATTAAACAGCTTCGCGCCCACATGAGCCCCGGCGGGCTGCCGCTCAACACGGGCTGGCTGCCCAACGGCCTCTGGGTTGCCATCGCGTTGGACAATCTGGCCGAGGCGCACCTCGCCCGCGACGAGGGCGACGAGGCCGCCGCACTGCTCTACGCCACGCTCAACCACGCCACGCCGCTCGTGACCTGGTGCGAGGAGCGCGGCCCCGAGCCCGGTGCCAAGGAATGCACCGGCGACCGCCAGCACCTGTGGACGCCCCTCGCCGTCGTGCGCGCACTGCGCGACAGCCTGGTCATGGAAGACGGCGCAGAGTTGCACTTGGGTCGCGGCATACCGCGCCACTGGCTCGCCACGAAGAAACCCGTCGGCATACAGAACGCATCCACCCACTTCGGTGACGTCTCCTGGGAAATGGTCTATGACCCGGCCACCCAGCATTTGCAGGGCAAAGTGATTCTTCCCAAGGAAACGCTCGCAGGCCGGACACCCGCGACCGCACTCTTCCTGCATGCGCGCCTGCCCAAGGGCGTGCGCCTGTTGAGCGTCAACCCAACCGCCGGCGCCACGCTCCTGCCCGACGGCTCCGGCCTGCGCTGGGAGGCCCCGAAAGGAGAATTGACCTTCATCGCCGCGGCGGGGTAGGAGGAAGGCATAGCAATTAAGAGACACAGGCGCGGGGTCGTTCCTCGCGGACTTGATTGTGCGGCGAAATTGCGGGCCCCCGAGGTGAGGTGTACGAGTGAAGGACTTCTTCCACGGTTGTTGCATTTGTGGCGGGCGTGCTTGGCCCCGAAGGGGTCATCCAAAAGTAGCCACGGGTGGAGCGAAGCGGAACCCGTGGATCAGGTCAGGAAATGACAAGGTCCCCGGAGGGGGCCAACTGGGGCGTGGGGGACATGTTCGCCCCCTCCGGGGACGTTCTTGTTATGGCTCGTTAACCACGGGCTCCCTTCGGTCACCCGTGGCTACTGTTGTTGGCCCCCTCCGGGGGCACGGCGTGGATGCCTGCCTGCCCCGAAGGGGGCGGACGAGAATGTCGTGCTTGGCCCTGAAGGAGGCGGACGGATGTGCCTGCTTGGCCCCGAAGGGGTCACCCAATAGTAGCCACGGGTGGAGCGAAGCGGAACCCGTGGTTATAATCAAGCGCGGAAAAGGTCCCCGGAGGGGGCCAACTTCGGGAGCGCGTTTATGTCCACATACACGCAGATCTATTACCACCTTGTCTATTCCACCAAGGGCCGAATCCCCGCCCTATTCGAAGATCGCCGCGAAAAACTCTTCCACTACCATTGGGGTGTCCTGAAGAACAACCAATGCGTTCTTTATCGCATCAACGCGGTGGATGACCATATGCACATGCTGATGAGTTTGCATCCGACCATCGCCCTTTCCAACCTCATCCGGGACATGAAGGCCGCCTCAACGACGTGGATGCGCGGCGAAATGGGGTTTCACGATTTCCCAGGATGGCAGGTGGGATACGGTGCCTTCACAAAGTCTTACGCGGAAAAGGAGGCGGTCATTCAGTACATCAGGGATCAGCAGGAGCATCACAAAACGATCAGCTTCCGGGAAGAATTGAAACAGTTACTGGAAGAGGCGGGCATTGCCTTCGACGAGAAATATCTCGACTGAAGAGTTCGCCCCCTCCGGGGACGGGGATGGGAACCGCGGAACCACGGGTTCCCTACGGTCACCCGTGGCTACTATTGTTGGCCCCCTTCGGGGGCGCGGCGTGGATGTTGCGGGTTGGCGTGGACGTTGCGCTTCGCTGCGGGCACCCTACAGGGATGAATGCGTCCATACCCTCGTCAGAACGGACCTTCCGCGATCCTGTCCATCCTGTCTATCCATGTTAACGCCCGTTCTTTTTTTTGCCCGTAAAGTTCGCTGGAAAAGCGCGCGGCAAAGGACTATCATTCATGTCAATTGGCTTGTAGCAAGGGCCCGGAGCCGCGACACCAAAAGGAGGGAGTACCATGATCCAGCACACCTGCCCGAATTGCGGGGCGCAACTGGAAGTTCCCGACCAGTATGCGGGCCAGCCGATAAAATGCGGCGGCTGCGGCAACACGATACAGTGCCCCCTGGAGAGCGGCCCGCCGGCCATTCCCGTTGTGCCGGCGCAGGCGTATGCGCCGCCGCCCCCGATTCCGGAAGGTTCCAAGTCTCAGGCGGTGCTGAGTCTCGTCTTCGCCCTGCTGTCGTTTGTCTGTCTCGGTCCGCTGGGTTCCATCCCCGCCGTGATTATCGGGCACACCGCCCTGTCCAAAATAAGAAACGGCCGCATGTCCCCCGATGCGCGCGGTCTGGCCATGGCCGGGCTGGTGATCGGGTACATCAACATCGTGATCATGCTGCTCTTCGTGCTGGTCATGCCCGCCATTATGCTGCCCGCGCTGGCGCGCGCCCGCGAGGCGGCCCGTCGCTCCTCCTGCCAGAACAACCTCAAGCAGATGGGGTTGGTCTACAAGATGTTCGCCAACGAGAGCAAGGACCAGGCATACCCCTATCTGTCCAGCACGCCGGGGCAGTTGATGAGCGCCAAGAGTGAAATCTATCCCGAATATCTGACGGACCCGAACATCCTGATTTGCCCGTCATTGCCTGACTCGGAGCAGTGGCGCGCCAAACGGGACGCGGCAATAGACGACGAGTCCTATTTCTATCTC
>CAIUWO010000002.1 GCA_903902895.1 Candidatus Hydrogenedentota bacterium
CAGCGGCTCTTCGACGCCACCGTCAACACGCTGAACAACAGCGCCATCGAAACCTTCGCGGACGGCATGGGCCGCGAACGGCAGCAGTACAGCGGCGACGGCAGTCCGCAAATCTTTGTGGCGCGCCAGGCCATGGGCGACACGCTCCTGTCGCGGCGATTTCTGCGCACCTTCAGCGAGGGCCAGACGCGCGAGGGCTACTTCATGGACTGCTGGCCCGCGTTCGACCGCCTGGCGCGGGTGATGCAAAAGCAGATCGACGGCGCGTTCTGGGGGCCGCTGCTCGACCACGGTGTCGGCTTCAATTTTGACTGCTGGTGGCATTACCTCGACACCGGCGACCTCGACGGCATCAGGGAACCCTACCCGCGGCTGCTGCGTTTTGCTTCCTATCTGGAATCAATTCGCGGTGCGGACGGGTTGCTGCCCGTGGAGAACCTCGGCATCCCCACCGTATGGATGGACCATATCGCCTTCAAGCAACCCCGACACAAGCAGTGCGCCTTCAACCTCTACACGGCGGCCATGTTCAAGAACGCCCTGGCACCGCTGTGCCGCGCCATGAACGATGCGGAAAAGGCCGCGCATTTTGAGGAATTCAGCGACGCACTGCTGCAGGCCGCGGTGCAGCGTTTCTGGAATGCCGACAGTGGCCGTTTCGAAGACAATCTCCCCTGGCAGGCCGAGGAGAAGCAAGCGCGCACGAGTGACCGCACCCTGGCGACCTCGATTCTTTTCGACCAGTGCCCGGAAAGCAACACGGCGGCGGCGTTGAAAACTCTTGCCGAAGTGCCCGCCGACATGGGCCTGTCCTATCCGGCCAACGCCCATTGGCGCTATTGGGCCTTGGCCAAGGGGGGCCGTACCGATGTGATCATCAAGGACTGGCGCGAGCGCTGGGCCACCATGGGCTCAGTCCTCCTGAACAACACGCTGCAGGAAGACTGGCAGGCAGCCCCGGACAGCGCCCAGGAGTGGAGTCACTGCCCGCTGTCGCCCGTCTACGTCCTGCTCATGGACATCGCCGGCATCCGCTCCGCGGCGCCCGGCTTCACCCGCTGCACCGTGCGCCCCCAGTTGGCTGGCCTGGGAAGGCTCGAAGTCACCGTAAACACCCCGCGCGGGCCCATACCGTTTCTGGCCGTGCCCGAAAGCGGCGGCCACCGCGTGACCGTGACCCTGCCCGGGGGATGCGAAGGCGAACTGCTCCTGCCCGCAATAGCCAAAGTGGAACTCCAAGCCCTCACCCCGGACCATCCCCTGGGCCTGAAACGCTACCGCCTGCCCGCCGGCGCGGCCAGCACCTTTTTCGTCCCACGGCAATGACCGATTTGTAGGGTGCCCGCAGCGAAGCGGAGCGCACCGTGCGATTAACGCGGTTGCTCACGGGAAATTCGGCTCGCCGTCGGTCTGCGCGGCCTTGGTGAGCATCCAGAAGGGCGAGTCCGCCGACTGCGGGTACCGGGCGTACTCCACGTGCCCGTCCATGAACAGCACGTTGGCCGCCAGTGGCAGGTGGTTCACCTCTTCCGGTTCCGGTTTGCCGTTGTCCGTGCGGACCGTGTCCCACATGACCGGTATGGAGGAGGTGGACTGGGTGTTGGCGGCCGCGTTGTTGATGTCGGTGATCAGGAACCGTTCCACGCCGTCGCGAAAACGGTAGACCGTGACCGTCTCGCCCGTGCTGGGCACCTGCACCGACGCGTCCGCGTTGCGCGAGGTGTAGTTGATGCACACCGAGGAATCAAAGTTGTCCAGCAGGCGCGCGAACGCCATCATGTCCTCCGGCGTGGTCACACAGCGCGGTTCCACAACATACCCCCAATAGACATAGCAGAAGTCGGAGGTCAGGTAGTAGAACGTTTTGCCCTTGACGAGATTGGGCAGCGGGTCATCGTTCCAGCTCGGATCCACCGGCGTCTTCAGCGACTCCTTCTCCCACCACTCCTTGTTGTTCGTGTCCGAAGGGCAAAGCAATACATGATGGTCCGACAGGTATTCCGGGTAAATGAGCGGCGAGTCGAACGAGGACCAGCAGGTCCGGCCCGGTGTGTAGGGGCGCTGATACGGCACGAATCGGAGCGGCAGGTCACCCCGGTTCTCCCCGGAGTACATACGAAAGACAAGACCCATCTGCTTTAGATTGTTCGCGCATGACTTGCTCCGGGCCGCCTCCCGCGCCCGCGCGAGGGCTGGCAGCAGGATCGCCGCCAAAATGGCAATAATCGCGATGACGACCAAAAGCTCTATCAGCGTAAACCCCTTGCTCTTGCGCATCATACTCCCGGCTCCCGTTGTTCCCAAAGCGACTGCGACCAGAATGCCGGGCATTCCTCCGCGCGCCCGCCGCACACCCTTAATATAGCACTCCAACAACCAAAACGCTAGAGATAAATCGCCTGTTGACACCCGCTCTCTTTCGGCCTAAACTGGAAAGCACCCGTGTTCGGGCCTGTCCTTGGTCGCGCGGGTGGGGGCGGCGGCACCTGTGCCGTGGATGTCCCGCGGAGCGGCACAATGGAGGAGCGTGTGCGATGAACAGAAAGCCGTGGTTTCTGGCTGTTGGAATGCTGTTCGCATGTCTGACTATCACCGGGTGCAAAAACGAACCCACAGCGGATTTCAGCGCCGATGTGACCTCGGGAAGAATGCCGCTCACGGTGCAGTTCACCGACCTATCCACCCCGGGAGCCTCGCCGATCACAGGGTGGCACTGGATTTTCGGTGACGGTGAGGAAAGCACCGTGCAGAACCCATCCCATGTGTACACCTGGGATGACACGTTCAACGTGTCGCTGGAGATAACCACTGCCGCAGGGAACCACACAGAGTTAAAGCTGAACTTCATCACCGTGACGCCCCCCGATGCGGGCACGGTCGAGACCGTCATGCTTCCCGGTGATGTTCCCCTGGAGATGCTGTGGATTCCGGCGGGAGCATTTGCGATGGGCAGCCCGGACTACGAGCAGGACCGCAGTGCAAACGAGGGCCCCCGGCACGACGTGACCTTCGTGTCCGGGTTCTGGATGGCAAAGTACGAACTGACCAAACGGCAATGGCTGGCGGTGATGGGAACATTGCCCTGGGCGGGACAACCTTTCATACAGGTCTACCCGGAAAGCCCTGCGGTCTACGTGTCGTGGAATGATGCTCAGGATTTTGTCGGCGCAATCAACGTCTTGACAGACAAAAACTTCCGGCTTCCAGCAGAGGCGGAGTGGGAGTATGCGTGCCGTGCGGGCGAAACAGCCCGGTTCTACTACGGGGACGACCCGTCCTATGCCTACCTCGGAAACCACGCATGGTGGGATGGAAACGCAAATTCTGCGGGACAGCAGTACGCGCACGTGGTGGGCCTCAAGGAACCCAACGCATGGGGACTGTATGATATGGCGGGCAATGTGTGGGAACTGTGCGAGGACGACTGGCACGGCAACTACACGGGCGCCCCAGCCTACGGCTATGCCTGGGTGGACGAGCCCAGGGGGCCGAATCGGGTGGCCCGGGGCGGCAGTTGGGTCATCCAGGGCGCCGCCGCGCGCTCGGCAACCCGCAGCAGTAACACCTTGGATTACGCCCATAGCAGCATCGGGTTCCGACTCGTCAGTCAGGTGCCGATTCGTCGCCTTGCCCGATGATGAGCCTGCTTTTCCCCGCCAGTGCATTAAAGGCCGCGAACTTGGTGTGCCTCGGGCAAACCTGAAAAGCTTTCCAAGTGTCGTGTTTCCATTGCTTTGGCATGTCACTTAAGTTGCGGGTTTGTCCTCTGTTTGTCATCGTGCGCGCTCTCCATTCTACGCATAACACTTAATACTGCAAGCCTTTACTCATTCAATAAGGCAACCACCCACGCAGTGTCAAACGAAAGACTGTCATCGGCACCTTTTCTTCAGAATAGCCCTCCGTCCAGTTTGCATTATACCCCGTCCTGCGGTACAATTTAAGTGACTGACTGGTCAGTCTATTATTTACAACCGGTCCCAAGGACCATCGGCAGAGGACAGAGCGACACGTTGAGCGTCCGAAACGCCTGTCGTACTCTGCCGGAGTGCTCTCGACTAAATGCAAACTTGCACACAAGTTCCGGTGAATGCCCGCGCATGCTGCGCAGGACGCAATCACCATACCTGCTGCGGCAGTGGAAGGCGCCTGTAACTCCATGAAATCTTCCCACCCCACACATCCCCTTGGCGTGAAAGCCCGCGTCCTGCTGTCCAGCGTTTTTGGCCCCTACGCCCAGGATGATGAATTCGGCAGCCGTGCCATAAACCCGATGGAGCTGTACCACAACCAGGTGACACGGGTTCAGGGCCCCTTTTCGCTGCGCATGTTTCACCGCTCTTTTGGACTGCTCATGATCCAGGCCAATCTCGAATGCCCCTGCACCGTCCTGGACTTCCCCACGCAGGACCGTTTCATTGAGGAACTGCGTGAAAAGACCTACGACATCATTGGCATCACCGGCATCATGCCCAACATCGGCAAGGTGGAGCGCATGTGCGAACTGGCGCGCCAGTATCAGCCCAACGCCACCATCGTGGTGGGCGGCCATGTCGCCAACGTGGAGGACATCGAGAGCCGTCTTGCCGCCGACCATGTCGTCAAGGGGGACGGTATCCGCTGGTTCCGGGAATTCCTCGGTCAGGACACCCAGCTCCCCGTCCGGCATCCGGCCGTCCTGTCAGCCTTCGGTGCCCGAAGTTTTGGCATCACCTCCCCTGAAAAAACGGGCGACACCGCCGCCATTCTCATTCCCTCGGTCGGTTGTCCCATGGGGTGCAATTTCTGCTCCACCTCCGCCATGTTCGGCGGCAAGGGCCACTGCGTCAATTTCTACGAAACCGGCGACGCGCTGTTCGAGGTGATGGAGCGGCTGGAAAGGGAGCTCCAGACGCAGTCCTTCTTTGTCATGGACGAGAACTTCCTGTTCCACCGGGAGCGGGCGCTGCGCCTGCTGGAGTTGATGCGCGAACGCGGCAAAAGCTGGGCGCTGAGCGTGTTCAGCTCGGCGCGCGTGCTCAAATCCTACACCATGGACCAGCTTGTCGGACTCGGCATTTCCTGGGTTTGGATGGGGCTTGAAGGCCGCGGGAGCAAATACGGCAAGCTGTCCGGCGTGGACACGCACGACTTGGTCCGGTCACTGGAGGCGCACGGCATGCGCGTCCTCGGCTCCACCATCATCGGGCTGGAGGAACACCGCCCGGAGGACATGGAAGAAGTGATCAACTGGGCGGCCAGCCATGACACCGTGTTCCACCAGTTCATGCTTTACACGCCCATCCCCGGAACACCGCTCTACAAGCAGCACAAGGAGGAGGGCACGCTCGTGTCCGACCAGGAACTGGCGCCCGCCGACACCCACGGCCAGTACCGTTTCAAACACCGTCACGCGCACATTCCCGCGGGCGACGAAACGGCGCTCCTGCTGCGCGCGTTCCAGCGCGATTTCGAGGTCAACGGCCCGAGCCTGCTGCGCCTGTTCCGGGTCACGCTGATGGGACTGAAGCGCTACAAAGACCATGGCGACG
>CAIUWO010000003.1 GCA_903902895.1 Candidatus Hydrogenedentota bacterium
CCGAAGGAGACGCGCTTGATGAGGCCCGGATTGGCCGGGTCCGCCACGTCGAAGAGGCTGACCGACACGCGGCGGCCGTTGGTGTCGTCGACCCCGAGGGCGACAAGGCGGTCACCCATCGGCTCGATGTGCGTGGACCAGCCGGGCACCTTGAGCTCTCCGGTCACCTTGGGCGCGGCCGGGTCGGACAGATCAACCACAAACAGCGGGTCAACCGTGAAATAGGTGACAATATAGGCGCGCGGCCCGTCGAAGCGCGTGGCAAACAGGGAGTCGCCCGAGGCGTTCTCAAGCTTGACCTGGCCCAGCACGGCCAGCGCGTCCGGATTGGCAAGACTTACCGTGGTGATGTGCGTTTCACGCGACGGCCACCCCATGTTGGAGACCACGCGCAGCACCCCGTTCCATGCGTCCATCTTGAACCGGTCGGCAACCATGCCCGGCACGGTGACCGCGCCGCGCACGGAAATCTCGCCCGCCGGGTCGCTGATGTCGATATAGGTAATGGCGGTGGTGCTGGTGTTCCAGTCCGGCGCGGCCACAAACAGCGCGGAGCTGCTGGCCTGAATGATGCTGCCGTAACCGGCAAACTCCACCTTGTCCACCGGCTTGAGATTGGTCGGGTCGGCCAGGTTGATGCTGGTGACCCACGACGAGGAGGTCTGCTCCTTGAGCGCCACGGCCTTGCCGCCGGCACTGCCCGAACTTACG
Source organism: Candidatus Hydrogenedentota bacterium (assembly GCA_903902895.1). Lineage (GTDB taxonomy): Bacteria > Hydrogenedentota > Hydrogenedentia > Hydrogenedentales > CAITNO01 > CAITNO01. Next base: position 712 of record CAIUWO010000003.1, read on the forward strand.
GTCCCGCCGCCGCCGTCGACCCAGGAGTAGTTGAAGTTCGCGCATACCGCGTACAGCGCGTCACCCACGAGCCGGCTGTCGACAAAATCGCCGGGCAAATCGATGGAGCCCTGCAGCGCAGGAACGGCGGGCTGGTTCACATCAACCACATAGATGCGCGCGCCCACCTTGTAGCGGAGCAGTCCCGCATCCTGAACGATGTCGGCGGCATAGCCAACCAGCACATAGGCGCGGCCGTTCTTAAGATACAGGTCGCGGGGATAACCCACCGTGGCCACGCGGCCCACCACCGCCTGCTGGTCCAGGTCCACCACCGTCAGGCCGCGGTACTGGTTGAGCACATAGAGGAATTTGCCGTCGCGCCGGATCACATCCGGTTCCACCACCTCGCGGTTCGCGCCGCTCCCCTCCGACGTGTCCACCGCCCCCGCAGTCGGCGCCATCCCGTCCAGTGCGTTTCGGTATGAACCCGTGCTGGCGCTGTAAAACACCGGCTTCTCGCCCGGACCCACCGGTTCAATTGATGTCCCGGGAGGAAGGGGGTTGGGAACGACCGGCTTTGGACAGCCGGGAAGTGCCAGCAGCAACAAAGACAATAATGACAACAGTGCAATGCGTCGCATGGCAACGACCTCCGCAGTTTCCCTACTTCATCCAATTTTTGCCTACCGGGACACAGCTCTCCACGTTCTCATATTCACATTATACACCCAACCGGCGAAAACATGACCAGAAATCTTTCCGGAGAATGGAACATATTCCTGTTTTGCTGGTATAGAGAGGAAGCGGGCCTGATTTTTCAGACCAGCATGGAATTCGGCGGGGCTTGGACAACGCGCGGCAGCGACGTCACCCCTTAAAGCTTCTTGAGTATTGTTGTGGAATTCTGGAATGCGCCGCTTTACAATTAAATCGGCAAGTGGCGCCACAGCTTCGTCTCCGGCAAGGCGAAAAAGGCCCAATAAACCAAACAAGGGGCGGGATTCCAAGGAATCCGCACCGGCGCCGTCTGGTGGGCAGCGCCCTTCTTTACGGAAACTTTACGTCTGCTTTGCCGGTGCTTTGCGTTACAATGCTACTGTTACAATGTGGCTGGACTATTAGACTTACGCCAACACTGGTATGAACGCCGTAAGGAGAATTGCATGCGCGCTCGATTTCAAATGCGGTTATTGGGTTCGTTGCTGGCGGGCCTGTTTGCGTCCGTCCTGGTTGCCGGATGCTCCGAGTCGTTTTCCATTAACCTTCCCGAACCCGTGGGCGCAACACCGTCACAGGGACAGGGAACCCTGCCGGTGGGCGGCTTGAATCCCATAACCGTTCCGGGGCAAACCGCGGCAAATTCCGCGGGTGGCGTGGCCAGCCAGAATCCGGTGATGCGGGCCTTGACCCTGCTGAACACGCTTGCCACCTCCACCGTTGGGGGATGCGCCGGGCCCGGTTCCATGGTCGTTCCTGACCTCACGAACGTCACGCTTATCGAGGCGCAGGGCATGCTGCTCGTGCAGGGGCTGAAACTGGGAAATGTCCGGTGGGCATACAGCGAGACGGTTCCCTCGGGATACGTGTTTGGGCAGGACCCCGCGGCGGGGACAAAAGCGTCCGCCGAGGCCGTGGTGGACCTCTTGGCTTCCCTGGGGCCGCAACCGGTGGCCGTACCCGATGTGGCGGGAAAGACGCAAACGGAGGCGCAAACGGCCATCACAGGCGCGGGCCTCACCGTGGGAGCAATAACGCAGTCTTACAGCCTGACCGTCCCGGCGGGCAGCGTAATCAGTCAAGACCCGACGGCGGGGACGCTCGCGTTGTCCGGCATGGCGGTGAGCCTGGTCATATCCCAGGGGCCCCAACCGGTGGCCGTGCCCAATGTGCTGGGCAAGACACAGGCGGAGGCGCAGGCCGCAATTGTCGCCGCCGGTCTTTCCATGGGCACTGTGGCGCAGGGATCCAGTCCAACGGTGCCTGTGGGCATCGTGATGAGTCAGAACCCGGCCGCCGATGTGATGGTCATCCCGGGCATGGCGGTTGACTTGGTCGTTTCCCAGGGGCCGGAGCCGGTGGCCGTCCCCGATATCGTGGGCAGGACCCAGTCAGACGCGCTGGCGGCAGTCACGGGCACGGGTTTCCTAGTGGGCGCGGTGACCGAGGCGTGGAGCGCGGTCGTGCCCGCAGGCAGCGTGGTCAGCCAGAACCCCAACGCCGGCATGGTTATGATTCCCGGCACGGCCGTTGATTTCGTTGTCTCCAAGGGACCGCAACCCGTGGCCGTGCCCGATGTGGCAGGCAAAACCCAGGCGGAAGCGCAGGCGGCCATCGCGGGCGCAAGCCTGACCGTGGGCACGGCGACGGAACAATACAGCGACACGGTTCCCGAAGGCAGCGTTGTCGGCCAAGACCCCGCGGCGGGAACGCTGCTGCCGCCGGGCACTCCGGTGAATCTGGCGCTCGCGACAAGACACCTCACCCTCTGTGACTACTACCCTCTGGCGGTCGGCAACAAGTGGGTCACGGCGGGAACCAACGGAAACAACGGAATCAGCGCCGAGATTACGGAGACATTCACCATCAACGGGAGTCAGTGCTGGAAAGTGATGTCCGTCGACCACGCCGCGAACGACAAGACCACCTATTCCTATTTCGCCAGCGCGAACGGCTGGATGTACGGCTATGAGTCCCTTGACGACCTTTTCCTGCTTCCGGGAATAGCCCCCAAGGCGCAGAAGATCGCCCCCCAGACGGTCACACCCGGCGAGTCTTTCACCACCAACTACAACAACAGCACCTTGACCGTGACACCTGTTAAGGGCCGGCTCTCTGATTTTGTGAGCAACGTTGGCGCATGCCCCTTTGGCGATGTCGAGGATGCGGTCGCCCTCAAACTGGGCAATATTACCCTGGTTGTTTTTGCCCGCGATATGGGACCCATATACTATAACTATATAACAAAAAGCGGGTTCTACTCCTCAATAACAATTGTGGGGGGATGCGGCGCTTCTTGACCGTCATTGCGAGCAAAGCGAAGCAATCTCTTGCTCGCCATATGCCGTGCGGTTAGGGCTATCGCTTCAAGAGATTGCCGCGTCGGGCTGAAGCCCTCCTCGCAATGACGTGGTGAGATGAGCGGGTTAGAACCCCTCATCTGCGGCGAGGTAGCGCCACTGTCCCGAGGGCAGGTTTCCCAGGGCAATGCGGCCGATGCGGATGCGGCGCAGCCCGGTGACCTTGAGTCCGACAAGGTCGCACATGCGGCGTATCTGTCGTTTCCGGCCTTCTCTCAGCACAAACTTCAATTCCCCCGTTCCAGTCTGCTCGATTCCCGCGGGCAGGAGGGGCCGGTCGTCCAGCCACAGACCGTGTCTTAGCCGAACCAGCTTGGCCTCATCAATTTCCCCGGTGACGCGGACAACGTATTCCTTGTCCACCCCCGAATCCTGCCCGATAATCTGCCGGGCCACGCGGCCGTCCTGCGTGAGCACCAGCAGTCCGTGGGAGTCGATGTCCAGCCGGCCGGCCGGGGCCAGGCCGCGCAGATGGTCCGGCCGGAACACCCGCGGCGAACGGTCCTTTGCCCAGCGGTTTTCGGGACGAACCAATACCACGGCCGGTTCATACCCCTTTTCGGGCTGGCCGGACACATAGCCCACCGGCTTGTGCAGCAGGATGGTGACCAGTTCGCCGCTCGCGGCGTGCGCGGCTGGGTCCAGGGTGATTTGCTGGTCCGGCAGTATTTTGGCGCCCAGCTGGTCCACCTTCCGGCCGTCCACAGACACCCACCCCCGGGCGATAAACACATCGGCCTCGCGGCGGGAACAGAGTCCCCGCCGGGCCATAATCTTGGAAAGTCGTTCTGGTTCCATACTGCGCTGTCATCCTGGGAGCGTTCATGTTACAGTTATAGTGTGTGAAATCCAACCCGGCTTGTCCCCAGCCTTGCGATATACGCCCCCCTGAGGAGTAGAATAGGTCGTATTCCGTTCAATAAGCCATAAAAAAGCTGCAAACGATGAAATTTGCCCTCTACAACATACGCTACGCCACCGGGACCGGTCTCGGTTATCATTTCCCCCTGCCCTTTTCCGGCTATTTTCGGCCCAGCAAGAAGAACCTGGAGCGCATTGCCGAATTCCTGCGGCGGGAGGACCCGGACATCATCGGCCTGGTCGAGGTGGACGAGGGCTCGTACCGCTCCAAAGACCTGAACCAGGCCGAGTATATCGCCCGCAGAATGGGATACACCCATGTCTACGAGTCGAAATACGGCGAGACCTCGCTGGTGCGGCAGTTGCCGGTCCTAAGGCGCCAGGGCAACGCCTTCATCACCAACCAGTCGGTTACGGCCAGCCAGTTTCATTTCTTCCGGCACGGCGTCAAGCGGCTGGTCATCGAAATGGAATTTGACGCGTTCAGCATCTTTCTGGTGCATCTTTCGCTCAAGTACCGGCACCGCCAGTACCAGCTTGGCGACCTCTACAGCCTGTTCAAGAACGCCACCAAACCGATGATTGTGGCCGGCGATTTCAACGCCTTCTGGGGCGACCGCGAACTGGACCTGTTCATGGGGGCCACCGGGCTGGTAAACGCCAACGGCAAAGGGCTGGCCACCTTCCCCAGCCATGCGCCCAGGCGGCAGCTCGACTTCATCCTGCACAGCCCCGAAATCCGCGTCACCGATTTCAGGGTGCCCCCCGTGCGCCTGTCCGACCACATGCCGCTCATCTGCGAATTCACCCCCCCCAAGCCCGCCGCCATCTCCGCCTGACGACCGTTCTCCGGCCAAAATCTGTGCCCGCCTCTTCGCTCACCCTTGCGTGTGGTGGCCGGTGTGGGTGGACCGGTGGATCATGAGCCCGCCGCCGTTGGCGGGGAACCGGTTGCCCGTGTTGGGGGTGCCCGTGCCGCCCACCCACTTCAAGAACTCCACATGGCCGTCCATGAACAGCACGTTGCTGCCGCCGGGAATGTGGTTGTAGTGGCTGGGGTCCTCGCCCGATAGGGCGTCCCACATGACGGGTATGTCGGTCTGGGCCTGCGCCCCGGCGGCGGGGTTGTTGATGTCGGTCACGAAGAAGCGCTCGATACCCTCGCGGGTGCGGTAGACCGTGCCGCCCGGCAGTTTGGCCGAGAGCGGCCGGGTCAGTTTCCAGTCTTGGTCGACCTTCTTATAATCGGCGGCTATCTGCTGGAACAGGCTGTCCGCCGGGTCGAGCAGGTCGAATTCGAGATTGTTGATCGTCTCGGCATCGTTGATGAGCGGGGAACTGAGCGCCCAGCCGAAATACAGGTAGGGATGGTCGTAGACCTCGCAGGGTTCCACCTTGCCGTTGCCGGCGAAGATCATCTTCCCCTCCTTCTTGGCGTATTCCCATGCGGTGGAGGGGTTTTTGCCCTGGTCCCACATTTCCAGCGGCGTGGCCGCATAGGGCGAACTGGGGCAGATGAGCACGGCAAAATCGTTCACGTATTCGGGATACAGGGCCGTCATGTCGGGCCCGGCGGCAAACGCGTCCGGGTGGGAGCCGTCGCAGTTTCTGCCGCGAATCGGGGGAAACAGCCCTTTGCCCTCGTTGGCGTACATTTTGAAGGACAGCCCCATCTGCTTGAGGTTGTTCTGGCAGGAGGCGCGACGCGCGGCCTCGCGGGCGCGGGCGAGGGCGGGCAGCAGGATGGCGGCCAGCACGCCGATGATGCCAATGACGAC
>CAIUWO010000004.1 GCA_903902895.1 Candidatus Hydrogenedentota bacterium
AGTGTGGTGTTTCGTGTGCGGATGGAAGGGAAGGACCTTTGGCGCTCTGGCCTGATGCGCGAGGGCATGGCCGGCGCGGCCGTGACGGCGGAGCTGAGCGGCGCGCGCGAGTTCTCGCTCGATATTCAGGACGGGGGCGACGGCATCAGCTGCGACCAGGCTGACTGGGCCGAGGCGAAAGTGACGCTGGCGGACGGTTCCGAAATATGGCTGGGCGACCTGCCCGTCGAGGGTGTGCAGCGCGGACCCCACAGCATGGACCCGCCCTTCTCGTTCAACTACGGCGGAAAGTCCTCCCGCGAGCTGCTGCCCGGCTGGAAATGCACCCGCGAAACGCGCGCCGTCGATGAGCAGCGCACCGAGCACACGCTGCGCTACGCCGATCCCGATTCGGCTCTGGAAGTGCGCTGCGTGGCGGTGACCTACCGGGACTTCCCCACGGTCGAGTGGACGCTGCATTTCAAGAACACCGGCACGGCGGACACGCCCGTGCTGTCCGAGATTCTTTCGCTCGACACCCGTTTCGAGCGCGATGCCGACGGCGAGTTCGTGCTGCGCCACCATCGCGGCGACGTTTGCGCGCCCAACAGCTTTGAGCCGATGGAAACGAAACTCACCCCCGGCTCGGAACAGAAATTCGCCTCCGTGGCCGGCCGCCCCACCAACGGCGCATGGCCCTACTACCGCATCGACTGGCCCGGCGGGGGCGTCATCGCCGTCATCGGCTGGCCGGGCCAGTGGTCGTCCGCCTTCCTGCGCGACGGCGGCAACGGCCTGCGCGTGTGCGGCGGCCAGGAGCTCACCCATTTTGTGCTGCATCCGGGCGAGGAGGCCCGCTCCCCCCTGAGCGTGCTCCAGTTCTACCGGGGCGACCCCATGCGCGCGCAGAATGTGTGGCGGCGCTGGATGTTCGCGTGCAACTTCCCCAAGCCCAAAGAGGGCGCGCTGGGCCCCGTCATGGCGGCGTGCAGCGGCTGGCAGTTCCCCGGGCTCAAGTGCAACCAGCAGGGCGAAATCTCCTTCATCGACCGCTACCTGGAGGAGGGGGTTAAACTCGACTACTGGTGGATGGACGCGGGCTGGTATCCCTGCGGCGACGGCTGGCCCAACGTGGGCACCTGGGAGGTCGACAAGGAGCGCTATCCGGACGGTATTCGCGCCGTTTCCGACCACGCCCACGCCAAGGGGGTCAACACCCTGCTCTGGTTCGAGCCGGAACGGGTGACACCGGGTTCATGGCTGTACCAGAACCATCCCGAATGGCTTCTCGGTGCCGGCAACGGCCAGAAACTGCTCAACCTAGGCAACGCCGACGCCCGCGCCTGGCTCACGGACCACGTGGACAAACTCATCACCGAGCAGGGTCTCGACCTGTACCGGCAGGACTTCAACATCGACCCGCTGCCCTTCTGGCGCGCCAACGACGCCGAAGACCGGCAGGGCATCACCGAGATGCGCCATATCGAGGGCTATCTGGCCTACTGGGACGCGCTGCGCGCGCGCCATCCGGGCATGCTCATCGACTCCTGCGCGTCCGGCGGACGGCGCGACGACCTGGAGTCCATGCGACGCGCCGTGCCGCTGTTGCGCACCGACTGCGAGTTCATCGCCGCCG
>CAIUWO010000005.1 GCA_903902895.1 Candidatus Hydrogenedentota bacterium
GGCCGCGACTGCACGGACCGCGAAGCGGTTTTGCTGGGGCATATTGACCAATACGCCGGTCGCATGGCCGCGCTGAACGTGCACGTGCTGTGCGTTCTGGCCATGGACTGGGACGGCGACGAGGCGCGCCGCGCCTACGAACTGTATGCCGCGCGCATTCCCGGCCTGGTCGGCATTTTCGCGCTGCAGTATTACCCCTACAACGGCGGCCTGGGCCGGGTTCTCTGGGTGAACAACGCCGACGGCGCGCCCATACCGGTCATCTCGGCGCGCTATGCCCTGTGGAATCATCTGTCGAAGGTGGAGAAGAACGGCCCGCCCGCGCTGGTGGCCGACCTTCTCAACAATGCCCCCCATGACGCCGAAGCCGATCCTGAGGGCTCCCTGGACTGGGTGAGCGCCCATGCCTGGTCATTCTTCAAGAAGGCTGACACGTCGAAGGATATATTGGCCGAAGAGATTGATCAGGACAAGGCTGCCAGCGACCCCGCCGCGCGGCGCGGTCTGGAACCCGTGCAGTGGTGTGTGGAGCGGCTTGCGCCGCAGGTGCGCGTGGTCACGCCCGAGGAGATCGCTTGGCGCCTGCGGCTGCGCGTGAAGCCGAAAGAGACCCTGGCCGCGCTGGCGCGTGAACTTTCCCGCCAGCAGCCCGCTCTGCCAGACTACGCCAAAGACCGACTGCGCAACTTTGAGGAGGAGATGGGCACCGCCGACCTTTCCGCGCCCGAAGCGGCGCGCGGGGCCTTCGAAAAACTGCGGGCCATTCGTTTCGCGCTGTCGCCCATGACTTTGGCGCCGGGGAAATAGCATGACGCGCCTCATGACCATTGGGAGTTGCGCGTTGCTTGCGTGCATGGCGGCAATGGCCGCCCCGCAGGAAATGTCCGCCGAACCGGTCACCATCGAACTGTGGGGTCTGGTCGAGTCACGCGTGTACTTCGGCGCCTTTGAGGCCATCCGCGAATTCGAGCGGCGCTATCCGAAGATCCGCGTGCGCGTGGGCACACCCGGCGGGCAGGGTGACCTGGACCCGCAGAAACTGCTCACGGCGGTCGTGGCCGGCACCCCGCCGGACCTGCTCTGGTTCAGCCGGCACGCGCTGGGCATGTGGGCCACGCGCGGCGCGTTCCGCCCCATCGACGACCTCATCGCGCGGGACAACATCAACCTCGACGAGTACTATCCGGGAATCCGCGAGGCCTGCATGTTTGAGGGCAAGACCTACGCCTTCGCGTGGAACATCGACGGCCGCGTGCTCTTCTGCAACATGGAAATGCTGCGGGCCGCCGGTTACGACCGGCCGCCGCGCACCTGGGACGAACTGCAGAAGATGGCGGCCGCGATGACCAGGTACGACGATGTCCACGGCCGCTACGAGCGGTTGGGCTTCGCGCCCAACTACGGCAACGCGTGGCTCTACAGCTACGCGTGGCAGAACGGGGCCGACTGGTTCAGCCCGGACGGCAGGACTGCCCAGGTCAATTCGCAGCCCGTGGTCGAGGCGCTCGGCTGGATGGTCAAGACCTACGATGCCGTGGGAGGCGCTGAAAGGGTGCAGTCGTTTCAGGCTTCCGCGCAGATTGAGGGCATCGGCGACCCGTTCCTGTCCGGGCGCATCGCCATGCAGATCAACGGCAACTTCTATCTGGACATTATCGCCCGCAACAGGCCCGATCTCGATTTCCAGGTCGCCATGCCGCCCATGCCGCGCGAGGGCATGGAGCCCGTGTCGTGGTCCGGCGGTTTCGCCTGGGTCATTCCGACGGACTCGCGCCACCCGGAGGAGGCATGGACCTTCGCCAAATTCATGAACAGCCTTGACGCATGGAAGATTGTCGCCGACGGACAGCGCCGCTATGCCGAGAGCGAGCGCGGCAAGGGCGCCTTCTGCATCCCCATGTTCAGCACCAACCGGCTGGTGAACGAGGCGGTCACGGCCGACGTGAACAAGACCCTGCCCGATAACTTCATCCGGGGCAACCAGGTCTGCCTGGATGTCCTGCCGCACTGCAAGCACCCGCCCGTGTCCGTCGCCTGCACCGAGTTGTGGGACGCGCAGGTCGCGGGCATGTTCGACGCCATCTTCCACATGCGCTCGCCCAAGGACGCGCTCGACTTGCAGCAGCGCCGCGTGCAGGCCGCGCTCGACCGCTACTACGTGCCCCCCTCGGGAACGGTCGTTCCCGCGCGCACGCTTGCATGGGTCGTCATTGCTCTGAATGCCGCCGTGCTGGCCGCCGCGCTGGCCTTTATCGGCCGCGGCCTGCGCCGCATGCGCGGCCTCGCGCGGCGTCGCGCCGTGGAGGGCATCGCCTACGTTACCCCGTGGGCGCTGGGCTTCTTCATTCTGGTGCTGGGTCCTATGATCTTCTCCGCTATTGTCGCCTTCAGCCGCTATGACGTCATCCACGCCCCCGAATTCACCGGCATGGAAAACTGGACGCGCATGTTCGGCTTTCACGGCACCGACGAGGGCATGCGCGCAAACGACCCGCTTTTCTGGCGCGGCCTGTGGAATACCTTCTATCTGGTGGTCGTCGGTGTGCCCATGACCCTGATTGCCAGTCTTGGCATAGCCATGCTGCTGAACACCAACGCACGCGGCATACGCGCCTACCGAGTCCTCTTCTATGTGCCCGTCATGGTCCCCGCCGTCGTGGCCGCGCTCATCTGGATGTGGATGATGAATCCCGAAACAGGCTTCTTCAACTACGCGCTTAATGCGCTGCTGCGTCCAATCGGCCTGCGCGCGCCCAACTGGTTCGGCACCCCCGAATGGTGCAAACCGGGGCTGATCCTGCTGTTGGTCTGGGGTTGCGGCGGCACGGCCATCATCTGGCTGGCCGGTCTGCAGTCGCTGCCGAGGCAGGTCTACGAGGCGGCCATCATCGACGGGGCCGGACCCTGGCAGCGCTTCAGACATATTACCGTCCCCCTGCTCACGCCCTACGCCCTCTTCCTCTGGATCATGGGCACCATCGGCGCCCTGCAAATATTCACCCAGGCCTACCTCATCGGCAACCCGACGGCAGGGCCCGGCGACTCGTTGTTGTTCTACGCGCTCTACCTGTTCCAGCGCGCCTTCCGCTATTTCGAGATGGGCTACGCCTCGGCCATGGCATGGGTGCTCTTCGTGATCACCGTCGCCGTGTGCCTGCTGCAACTGCGCCTGTCGCGCAAGTGGGTGCACTATGAGAACGAATAGTACCCGCCTTCGGCTCAAATCGTTCCTTACGCACGCCACCATGCTCGCGCTGGTCTTCGTGTTTGCCATGCCGCTCTACGGCATGGTCGTCACGGCGCTCAAGTCGGAGGCGCAGGTGCAGGATGTGTCGTCCATGACGCGGCTGCTGGTGCCCGACCCGGTGATGCTGGACAACTTCGCCAAGGTGTTCCAGCGCTCCGCCTTCTACCTGTACTTCTTCAATTCACTCTGGCTGGTATTGCTGAACGTGGCGGGCGTGGCGGTGGTGTGTCCGCTGGTCGCCTACGGGTTTTCGCGCTTCGACTGGCCGGGCCGCGAGGTGGTGTTCTTCGTGCTGCTGTCCACCATGATGCTGCCGCCGCAGGTGACCATGGCGCCGGTGTACCTGATCTTCGCGACGCTGGGCTGGGTCAACACCTTCAAGCCGCTGTGGGTGCCCGCATGGTTCGGCGCGCCCTTCTACATCTTCCTGCTGCGCCAGTTCTTCCGCAACGTGCCGAAGGAACTGGACGAGGCCGCCATGATCGACGGTGCGTCATCCTTCACCACCTTCCGCAAGGTGCTGCTGCCGCAGATACGGCCCGCCGTTGTGGCCGTCATTCTGTTCCAGGTGGTGTATGTGTGGAACGACTTCATGGCCCCCCTGATCTACATCCACTCCATGGACAAGATGCCGCTGGCCCTGGGCTTGCAGGCCTTCATGCTCAACCACGGCGCGGAATGGCCGCTGATGTTCGCCGCGGCCACCATGATGACCATACCGGTGCTGCTGCTCTTCGCGCTGTGCCAGCGTTTCTTCGTGGAGGGCATCACCATGACCGGGTTGAAGGGGTAGGGACAATGCAGCCGAGTTAAGCGTCATTGCGAGCGAAGCGAGGCAATCTCTTGGCGCACAGGCGGCGGGCGAGCAAGAGATTGCCGCGTCGGGCTTCGCCCTCCTCGCAATGACGTGGTGAGACGTGCGGGCTATGAAACGGCCACAGCCTTCGGATAGACATGGCGGTTGTTGTCATACATGAGCCCCTCCGCCAAACGTCCCGCGTCCCGCAGGCGCAGCAGGCCCATGTCGACCCGGTCCGCCAGTGTGCGCGCCACCACCCAGCGCCATGCCATGACGGCGCCGACGCTCTCCTCGGACACCCAGCAGTCGCTGCCCCAGGTGATGGTGCGGGCGCTTTGCGCCACGTCGAGGAACTCGTTGAGCGCGCGCACGGCCGCCGTGCTGGAAATGGTGGGCATCCAGGTCATGCTGGGGCAGGCGTTCCGATAGTTGTGCGCTAGCCCCGCGATGGTGTGAATCCACGGGTAGCCGGCGTGAAAAAGCACGAAGCGCGTCTGGGGATACTTTTCAAGGATGGGAACAAGGTGCGAAGGGTCTGACCCGCTGATCTGCGCGAGTCCGGAGTGGAGTTGAAACGGCACGTCCAACTCGGCCGCGAGTTCACAGCAGCGATGAAAGATGTAGTTGCCAAAGAGAATCCACTGGCCTTCGTTCAGCGCCTCGCGGTGCTTGCCAAAGGCCTCCAGCGCGGCTTCCCGGTTGTCCTCGGCGTAGGTGATCGGGCGTCGATAGGCCTCGGCATTCTTGAAGGCGACCACCTTCCCCGCGTCATGGCGTTCCTTAATGTATGCGCGCATAAACTCCACATATTCGTCGAGGGTGTTTCCGGAGAAACCGTAATTCTCCCAGGGGTTAAACCCGTCCCGGTCCTTGGCTTCGGAATGGTGTCCGTACATGAACTTGTCAATGCGGAAAGTGGGCGCAAACAGGTCGGGGTGTCCATCATCATCCCCGGGATTCCAGTAGGTGTCCAAAATGAGCCGCTCATACCCTGCCTGCCGCAGAATATTAAGGTGCAGGTCGGGGTCCTCCGCGTGCGCCGCGGCGATGGTGTCCGAGACCGTGTCCCAATTGTCCGCCGTTACGGGGGTGTTCAGCCCGTGCGCGGCCAGCAGTCCCCGCTCAAACCAGACGTAGTAGGTGTTATGCCGGACATGGTCCAGATACTCCGCCCGGCTTTCGGGCGTGTCGCCTGGCGAGTAACCCAGCCAACCCACATAGGACTGGTCCAGCAGCGCGCTTAGCGTGACGGGTTGGCGGAAACTCTCGTCGGGAAGGTGGTGTTCGTGGTCGGAAAACACGGGCATGTCGTGAATGTCCCGCGTCAGTGAATCGAAGTTGTCATGGTTGTTCATGGCGGAACCCTTTCCTTGGACCTGCGATGGCGTCCGGCAGGCCCGCGTTCAAGTCTGGCCGCACGGGGCGTTTCTGTTAAAATGGCCCCATTGTCCAACAAAGGTGTTATACCATGTCCCAGTCTGTTCGTGAAATGTTGGAGGAACGCGAGGTTCAGATGCTGGCGCCCGGCGCCTGTCTGGCGCGGAAAAGCCGGGGCCGTGCCGTGCCCGAGGCCGAGGATCCGTACCGGACGGCGTTCCAGCGCGACCGCGACCGGATTCTGCACACCAAGGCGTTCCGCAGGCTCAAGCGCAAGACCCAGGTCTTCCTCGCGCCCGAGGGCGACCATTACCGCACCCGGCTCACCCACACGCTGGAGGTGGCGCAGATAGCGCGGACCATCGCGCGGGCGCTCCGCCTCAACGAAGATCTGACCGAAGCCATCGCGCTGGGCCACGACTTGGGCCACACCCCCTTCGGCCACGCCGGGGAGCGCGTCATCGCCGGCGAGCTTCCGGAGGGCTTCCGCCATTACGAGCAGAGCCTGCGCGTCGTGGACAAACTGGAGAGCCGTGGCGGGGGGCCGGGACTGAACCTTACCTGGGAGGTGCGCGACGGCATCCTGCGCCACTCGGCGGGCAAGTCTTTCGTTTACGGGAAGAAACCAGAAGACGGTCCGGCCACCCGCGAGGGTTTGGTCATCAGCGTCGCCGACATGATCGGCTACCTCAACCATGACATCGACGACGCCCTCCGCGCCGGTGTGCTGACCACCGCAGACCTGCCCCAGGCCGCCATAAGGACGCTTGGCGACACCGTGTCCGAGCGGATTGACCGCATGGTGGTCGGCGTGATTGAGGGCAGCCAGGACGGCGAGGTCGGCGTGGTGCCCGATGTGGCCGCGGCGATGGTGGAACTGCGCAACTACATGTACGCAAGCGTTTACCCCTGCGGACTCATCGACTCCGAAATCCGCAAGGCCGAGCGGCTGCTGCGGGAACTTTACCAGCACCTGCTGGAGCACCCGACCGATGAAATTCTGGACGGCGACCCCGAAGACTCTCTACGGCGGCGCACGGCCGATTTCGTGGCGGGCATGACCGACGAGTACGCCATGCAGCTCTACAAGGAACTGGTGCTGCCCAGGCCTTGGCGCGGATGAGCGCGGCGCCCATTGGCGTGGTGAGCGGTTCCGGCATGGCGCTGGAACGGTTGCTGGACACGGTCGAGGCGGAACTCCCCTTCGGCCAAGTTCCGGGCATGCCCACGACCCATGTGGCGGGGCACGGCGGCACCTTCCTGCGCGGAACCCACGGCGGGCGGCCCCTGTTTCTCCAATGCGGCCGCATCCACCTCTACGAGGGGTACAGCCCCGCCGAGGTCGCGCGCGGCGTCGACGTGATGGCGGGTTGGGGCGCAGGGACCGTCATATTTCTCAATGCCGTGGGCGGCCTTCAGCCGCACCTGAAGCCGGGTGATTTGGTTGCCTGCGACGAGGTGTGGGCATGGCCCTTTTTAAGGCACGCCTTTCCGCCCGTGCAGCGTCCCGACCTGGTCCTGCCCGGCTGCGACCACACGGGCGCCTGCGTGTGGATGCACGGCCCCTGCTACGAAACCCGCGCCGAAGTCGGCCTGCTGCGCCGATCCGGCGCGGCCGTTGTGGGCATGAGCCTGGTGGCCGAACTCGCCCGCTGCCGCGAACTCGGCCTGCGCTCCGCCGTCGTCTGCTGTGTGGCCAACCAGTGCGGCGGGTCCGAACCCCTCTCCCACACGCATGTGCTCGAAAACATGCACGCCGCCGCCGCCCGCATCCGCGCCTGCATCAGCGCGACCTTGCCCGCGATTTGAAGCATGTGCCCAAACCTTTGTTGACCGGTCACGCGACAATTTAGTCGCCGCAAGTCATGCCATCGCGGTAGAGAACGTATTGTCATTGCGAGCCTCAGACCGCCTGCGGCGGCGATTCGCGGCAGAAAGGCCACCAGGGGACTGGCTCCCGTTTCCGCCCATGGCCAGAGGGCGGCAGTACCAGCGCGTATCGGAA
>CAIUWO010000006.1 GCA_903902895.1 Candidatus Hydrogenedentota bacterium
CGGTCTCCATTACCCACACTGAGATGTTCCCCGCGCTGGATGGCGCGGACTGGGCGCTGACTGGCCCGGCGCTGCTGCTCGTGGCCGCGGCCCTTTTTGTCGTGTTTCTGGCCGAGAACGCGCGCATTCCCGTGGACGACCCGAACACCCATCTCGAACTGACCATGATCCACGAGGTCATGGTGCTCGACCACGGCGGGCCGGACCTGGCCTTCATCCTGTACGGCGCGTCCCTCAAACTGTGGGTGCTTGGCGCGTTTCTCGCGGGCATCCTGCTCCCGGTCCGCACGGGGGTCGGCGCGCTCGACACGGTGATCGCATGGTTTGCCATGCTGGTGATAGCGGTGGCTGTCGGCGTGGTGGAGTCCACCATGGCCCGGCTGCGCCTGCTGCGCGTGCCGCGCCTGCTTGTGGGCGCGGTGCTGCTGTCCGGTCTGGCCTTTGTGCTGCTGCTGAGGTGAACGAATGAACCTGCCCATTGACAGCGTGATGCTTGTTCTGGTGGTGACCAACCTGCTGCTGCTGGGGCTCAGCCAGTTGCGTTCGTGCGTGCACGCCGCGGCGGTGCAGGGCTTTGCCCTGGGCCTGCTGCCCCTGCTGGCCCGCCAAAGCGGGCCGACCGCCTGGACCATTCTGGTTGTGCTGGTGACCATCGGGCTGAAGGGCGTGGTTTTCCCGAAGCTCATGCTGGGGGCGCTGCGCGACGCCGATGTGCGCCGTGAAAAACGTCCCCACGTGGGATACACCATGTCGATGGTGGTGGGATTCATTGCGTTGGCGGGCGCGGCATGGCTGTCCGCGCGGCTGCCGGCCTTTGTCGGATCGCCGTCCACGCTGGCCGCGCCGGTGTCCTTTTTCATGATATTCGTGGGCCTGTTCATCATCGTGAGCCGCAACCACGCGGTGAACCAGATCGTCGGCTATCTCGTGCTGGAGAACGGCATCTACGTCTTCGGCGTGGTGCTGCTGCACGAGCTGCCGCTGCTGGTGGAGATGGGCGTGCTGCTGGACGCTTTCGCCGCGGTGTTTGTGATGGGCGTGGCGGTGTACCACATTAACAGCGAGTTTGACCATCTGGAAGTGGACCAGCTGGACATGCTGAAAGGCTGAGTCGTGACCCTTGTTCCCATACTGCTATTGAGCGTGCTGCTGCTGCCCGCGGCGGGTGCGGCGGTCTGCCTGCTCTGCCCGTCCGTGCGGGCCGTCCTGTGGGCGGTGCGCGCGGGGGTGGTGCTGACGGCGGTTGCGGCCCTTGGGTGCGTTTGGGCGGTGCACGACGGGCTGGTGGTGGAAACGGCATGGTCCTGGCTGCGCCTGGACGCGCTGTCGGCGTATCACCTTGCGGTGATGATGCTGGTGTTCACGCTTTCATCGCTCTATCTGCCGGGGTATTTCGGCGCGGAGGCCCAATCCGGCCATTTCACGGGGCCCAACGCGCGGCGCTTCGGCGCGTTGTGGTTCGGCGCGCTGGCCGCCATGGGGCTGGTGCTGCTGTCGAACAACATAGGCATCATGTGGGTGGGCATCGAGGCGACCACACTGGTGACCGCGTTCCTGATCTGCATCCACCGCACGCCGGCCTCGCTGGAGGCCATGTGGAAATACCTGATTATCTGCTCGGTCGGCGTTGCCTTTGCCTTCATGGGGACCCTGCTGGCCGGCGCGGCCGCGGAGCACCTGCGCCTGGAGGGGGCGCAGATGCTGCTGTGGAGCCATCTCCGGGAAAACGCCTCGCGGCTGGACCCCGCACTGATGAAGGTCGCGTTCCTGTTTCTGCTGGTGGGCTACGGCACCAAGGCGGGTCTGGCGCCCATGCACAGTTGGCTGCCCGACGCGCACAGCCAGGCGCCGGGGCCGGTGTCGGCGCTGTTCTCGGGATTCATGCTCAACGCGTCGCTGTACTGCATCATGCGCTACCTGCCGCTGGTTGAGGCGGCCACGGGCGGCACGGGCTGGGGCCCGCGCCTGGTCCTGTTGCTCGGCCTGGTTTCCATTGTTGTCGCGGCCGTCTTCATCCTTTTTCAGACCGACCTAAAACGGCTGCTCGCCTACAGCAGCGTGGAGCACATGGGCATCATTGCCGTCGGGCTCGGCCTGGGCGGTCCGGGCATACTGGCGGCCCTGTTCCACACCTTGAACCATTCGCTGTGCAAGCCGCTGGCCTTCTTCGCGGCGGGCCGGCTCGGCCAGATGTACGGGACCCATGACACGGCCCGGCTTTCGGGCTGCATGCGCGCCGCCCCCGTGTGGGGCCGCGCCCTCTTCGGCAGTCTGCTCGCGGTCATCGGCGTCGCGCCCTTCGCGGTGTTCATGAGCGAGTTCATGGTCCTGCGCGCCGCGGCGCGCAGCGGTGCATGGTGGACGCTCGGCATCTTTCTGATTGGCGTGGGGGTCGTGTTCATCGGCGTGCTGCGGCAGGCCATCAACATGGCCTGGGGCGAACCCGTCGCCGTGCCGAAACAGGAACAGGCCAGCCCGTCCGACCGGGTAATGATCGTTGCCGTGCTGGGCGCGCTGCTGGTTTTGGGCCTGTGGTTTCCGGATGCGCTGGCGGGGATGCTGGGTCAGGCGTCAAAGATCGTGGAGGGCACGCCGTGAGCCCGGACACAGACATGCTTTTGTTTAACGGTGAAACGGCGCGGCGGGACAGGATTCCCGTGGTGGGCATGGACGACTTCCGCGAGGCCGTGCTGATGACGACCGAGGGCGGCGACCGTCTGCTCAGCCTTTTTGGCTGTCCCGTGGAGGGCGCGCAAACGGTGCGGCTCCATGCGGTGCTGGGCGCCGCCGATTCGGGCGGCTATTCACTGGTCGCCACGGACGTGGGGGACCGGTATCCCGCGCTTACGCCCGAGTGCGCGCAGGCGCACCTGTTTGAACGTGAAATCGCGGAGCAGTGGGGTGTGGTGCCCGAGGGGCACCCGTGGCTCAAGCCGGTTCGCTGCCACCGCTCCCATCGTCCCGGCGCGGACGCCTGGGGCCGCGGCCCCGCCGAACCCAAGCAGCCGGGCGGGACCGATTTCTTTGAAGTGCGGGGGGAGGAGGTGCATGAGGTGGCCGTGGGGCCGGTGCACGCCGGGATCATCGAGCCCGGCCATTTCCGCTTCCAGTGCCACGGCGAAAACGTGATGCATCTGGAGGTCGCGCTCGGCTACCAGCACCGCGGCATCGAGCGCGCGCTGTCCGGCGGCCCGACGCCGCGGACCGTGCACCATATGGAAACGCTTGCCGGGGACACGACCATCGGCCACGCCCTTGCCTATTGCCAGGCGCTGGAGTCCCTTGCGGGCGGCGCCGTCTCGGTGCGCGCCGAGGAGCTCCGCGGCGTGGCCCTTGAACTGGAACGGCTGGCCAACCACACGGGCGACCTGGGCGCGCTGGCGGGCGACGTGGGCTATCTGCCGACGGCGTCCTTCTGCGGACGGCTGCGCGGCGACTGGCTGAACATGACCGCGCTCGCCTGCGGCAGCCGCTTCGGCCGCGGCTGGGTCCGGCCCGGCGGGCTGGGCTTCGATCTGGACCATGCGGGCTGCGACGAACTGCTGGAGCGGCTGGACGGGACTTTCCGTGACGTGAAAGGCGCGGTGGAACTGCTTTGGGACACGCCGTCCGTCATGGCCCGCCTGGAGGAGACCGGCGCGCTGACGCCGGCCCTTTGCGAGCGCCTTGGCCTGGTGGGGCCGCCCGCGCGCGCCTGCGGGATAAAGCGGGACGTCCGCTTTGAATACCCCTCCGGCATTTTCCGGTTCTTTAACATGCCGGTGGCCACCTGGCACACGGGCGATGTGTTCGCCCGGGCCTATGTGCGCTGGGAGGAAATAAACCATTCCGTCACATTCATACGCGAGCGGCTGTCCAACCTCTCCGCCGGAGAGGTATTGCGGCCGGTTGGCCCGCTTGCGCCGAACGCCGTCACGGTGTCGCTGGTCGAGGGCTGGCGCGGCGAGATATGCCACACAGTGCTCACCGACGGCGGGGGGCGCATCGCGGCGTACAAGATTGTCGACCCCTCCTTCCACAACTGGATGGGCCTGGCCATGGCGCTGCGCGACCAGCAGATTTCCGATTTCCCGCTGTGCAACAAGAGTTTCAACCTGTCCTATTGCGGCCATGACCTCTGACACAAACATTCCATACCGTCATTGCGAGGAGGCCAAAGGCCGACGAAGCAATCTCTTGAAACCACGCATTGACCGTGCGGCTTTGGCGGGCAAGAGATTGCTTCGCTACGCTCGCAATGATGCCACCCTCCGTTCTTGTGAGGATGGCGCAGCCCGGCGCGGCAATC
>CAIUWO010000007.1 GCA_903902895.1 Candidatus Hydrogenedentota bacterium
CGTGACTCCACCCGAGCATGGTGGCGATGTCTTTGGGAAGGGCGCAGTGGACCTCGGTCCAGTCCTTCGGCAGGGTGGGACTGACAAACAACTCCACCGTGGGATCGGCGGACGCGGGTTCGCTCCATGCGCCGGCGGCGTAGCCGAAGTAGCGCGTCTGACCCGTATCCGCGTTGCGCAGCGCCAGTTGCACAATGCAGACCGTGCCCTCTTCCTTCTTCCACCACCAGGAAAGCGTTGTGGCCGGAGTGAGGAAGACCGGTGCGTCGTCCCGCAGCCTGATGCGCGCCTGCGGACCGCTCACCTGGACGCAGGGACGGGGCTGGGCGACGAAGGCCGCGCCGTCAAGCGCACCATGAGCACCGTCGGCGCCCAGCACGGGCACATCGCGCGCGACAGGCACGGGGCCGGGCGGCAGCGCGGCGGAGACGGGATAGATATTCTCGGCGGCTGTCGCCGCCGCACTGAGCAGGAAGAGGCATGCACAGGCAAGTGGGCGCATGGGGCACATCCTCACGCAGAAGCGTTCTTGGCCTAGGTTGCGGACTCTACGGCTATTTGTCTTGCACCATCGCGGTGGATGCGCAGCACGCCAGGCACACCGCTGACCTCGCCGAACTGCCACGCGGCGGGGTCCAGGGGCTTGCCATCGGCCAGCACGCGGGGTGTGAAGGTGATGCGAAGAATTTCATCCCCCGAGGACTCGAAGGACTCATAGGTGATTCGCTTCGCGGCGTATTCAATTTGCGTGACCGTTCCCGTGCTTCCCAGCAGGTGGTTCTGGTCGGCCGGAGCCATGTCGGGCATCGCGGTCATGCCGTCGAAGAAGTGGGGCAGGTAGTCGAAATAGGAATCGGAGAACCACGGGTCGATATAGCCCAGTCCCACGAAGTTCAGCGCGCGGTCACCCTTGGAGTGGCGGCAGAAGGCGGAATAGGTGGACAGGGCAAAAGCGGCCCGCGCTTCTTCGCGCACCCTGGGGTCGCCGCAAACGCCGTACCAGAGCGCCACGATGGACGCATAGCGCGCTGTGTGGCTGCTCATTTCCTTGAAGCAGTTGTCCTGCTCGCAGATGCTGGTCGCGCCGAATCGCCTGGTCAGACCGAAACGGTTGCGCACCCATTCGATTAATTCGGGAACACGCTCCTTCAGATCGGGAACGCGGTCAGGGTGCCGAAGCATGTACCGGGCTGTTTCCATGGGACTCTGCTGGTTCAGGTTGTCGTGGTGAAATCCGACATCCTCGAAGTAGCCCGACCAGCGGTGGTTCTTCACCGGATACTCAAGAATCCATTTCCAGATCAGGTCGCGCTTGGCGGTCAGGTCATCTTTGTCTCCCACGCCGAGCGTGAGCAGCGTGTCGAAGAACATGACATGGGGGATCATGTTGGCCGAGTAGACATCGAGCGCCTTGCCGGTCTTGAGATTGACGCGGAACGGCAGCGGAGAGTGGTCCGCATCACCAGGCTCGACTTTGGCGGCGAGGGCCTTGGCGATGCCCAGCGCCGCATGGAGATACTTCTGCTCGCCCGTGAGCTTGTAGAACCGCACATAGCCGTCGCCCGCCATGGCAATCTTGTCCGGTTCGGAGGTCTTGTCGTCGTACACGCCGTCCGGTTCATCGTCCTGCGTGCGCGGCACGCCGGCCCACGCCCAGTCCGCCGGGGTGTGGTACAGCAGCACGCGGTCCACCAGCAGCCGAATGCTCCTGACCGCCTCGCGGTCGCCCGTGTAGGCGTAATAGCGCGCCAGCATGTCAACGGCGTAGTAGACGTTGCCCGCCTGGTTGTTCTGATTTTCGCCGAAGGTGCCGTCCGGCTCGAGTTTCGAGGTAATCAGGTACCACGGATCGTCTCCGTGAACGGTCTTTTCCGTGGGGCAGTTCTTGATGTATTCCACACTGCCCCGGATGATGCGGTCATAGGAGGTCCAGGGCTGAAGCCTGCCCTGGGTATCCAGCACGACTTCATGGTCGCTCAGTTTCTCCACGGCCGGGGCGGCGCCACACAGCGCCAGTGCGATTGCCAGCCAAGTTCCGAATCTGAAAACCATGTGCTTCCTCCTGTCTGATATCTGGGTTCCTTAATGATTCCAAAATCGCCGGAGAAAGCCTATAACAACCTCCCGCCAAACACAACATTCCCCACCCTTGCGTCACACGGCGGTGCGCCGAAGGGAAGGCACAATCTCCGACAGAACCTGGAGGGTCTGGTCAATGTCGGATTCCATGTTGAACCTGCCTAGGGTGAGGCGCAGCGAGCCGCGGGCACGGACGGGGTCGAGGCCCATGGCCAACAGCACGGAGGAGGGCTCCCCTGCGTGGTGCGCGCCGCATGCGCTGCCGGAGGACACCGCGATGCCGGCTTCGTCGAGCGCAAGCAGCATCTTGATCGCCTCGCCTTCCTGGCCATCAAAGCCAATGCAGACATGCCCGGGAAGCCTGCGAAAACGGTGTCCTATGAGATACGCTTGGGGGAAGAAATCGGTGATTCCGTCGATCAGCCGGTCACGAAGCCGGACGAGCCGGGCCGCCTCGGCGGACATCATCTCTCGCGCCAGTGCGGCCGCCCGCCCAAAACCGACGATACCGGCCACGTTTTCCGTGGCCGAGCGCATTCCGCGTTCCTGGCCGCCGCCGTGAATCAACGGCTCAAACGGCGTGCCCTTGCGCATCCAGAGCGCACCCACGCCCTTGGGACCGTGCATCTTGTGGGCCGACAGGGAAACGAGGTCGAACGCCTCCCTGGAAACGTCAATGGGCACCCTGCCCGCCGCCTGAACGGCGTCGGTGTGGAAAAGCGCCCCGTGCTCATGGGCAATGCGCGCCAGTTCGCCGATGGGTTGCAGGGTGCCGACAACGTTGTTTGCGGCCATGACCGAGACCAGGCAGGTGGTGGGCTGAAACAGCCTCGACAGCACATCGGGATCGACGATCCCCTCCCCGTCCACGGGCAGGCGGGACACTTTCACGCCGCGCTGTTCCAGCCATCGGCAGCTTTCCAGGACTGCCGGATGCTCAATGGCACTGGTGACAACGTGGCAGTTGTGCGTGCCGAGCGCGTCCACCACCCCCTTCAGCGCCGTGTTGTCCGATTCGGTGCCGCTTGCGGTGAATACAATCTCCCCGGCTTCTGCATGGATCAGGTCCGCCACCTGCTGCCGGGCATGATCAACGGCAAGCCGTGCCTCGCGGCCGGTTTGATGCAGGCTGGAGGGGTTGCCAAAACGGTCCTGCGCGTAAGGCTCCATCGCCCCGGCCACGCGGGGGTCAAGCGGCGTGGTCGCGGCGTTGTCCAGATAGATGCGGGCGGCCA
>CAIUWO010000008.1 GCA_903902895.1 Candidatus Hydrogenedentota bacterium
CCCAGCTTCGGGGACAAGGGCGTTCCCAAGAGGAACTTGAAACCGGGAAAGGAACGCAGCCTTGCACAACGTAGAGGAGGCTTCCAGCCTCCTTTGTCTTTGGCCCCCGCCAAGGCGTTAGAAGAACGCGGCAGGATGCCGCGTCTACTGTACGCCGCACTTGCGGCCATTCCATGGGTCTACGACGTGAGAACGAGGGGAACTGTTCCAACCATAAAGAGCGCAAAGAACACAAAGAAAAACGTGCGGGGCGCGCAAATTCGCATCCGTGCACCTCGGTGTCCTCTGTGGTTATGAATGTACGGTTCTTCATGTGTCAGTGCGCTCCATTCCGTGGCCTTCTGATAACAGTCGTCGCGCCGTAGCACGCGGCCGGCGCGCCGGCCGGCAATGGGTATTCCCGCGCACAGGACGATGATTCCCATAGTCATCCACAGCCATCCATGGCTCGTCAGGTTCGTCTGGGAAATCTCTCTGTAGGCGAACAGGAGAAAGCCAAAGAAGAAGAAAGAAAATATCCACGCCACCACCAGAACAGCGAGCAGCAATATCCCCTTTCGGGGGCCTCTGAGGGTGGCGGGAAGGACAACAAGCGCCGCGCCCTGCACCACGATGGAGAGACCAAGCAGTGAAAACAGGATATTGAACGTGAGGAATTTCATACCCGCCAGCAACGAACCCAAAACGAGGAACACCAGCACCCAGGGCGCCAGGCACGACACGGCCACGAATCCGACAACGGCCGCGCCAAGCTGGGCGCGGCTCAACGGCAGCATCCGCCATGCACGCAGTTCCGCGTTCCATGGAAACCAGACGAAACTGATGTTGACAATGGCCGCGCCATTGATGATCCCGACGAGAGAATCGGGTTCTGACCTATAGTCGGGCCAACATAGCATGATCATGCATACCACCAGCGTCAGGCCCGAAACGTACATGGACCACACGGTCGTTCCACTCATGTGCTTCAGTAGCGCCACGATCCACGGGTCCCGACCCGGCGTGGCCCACACCAGGCCAGACTCAACGCGCCGCGCCTCCTCCGTTGCCGAACGCGGGTGCTCGGCAATAAGTTTCTCCCGGAACAGATAGGACGCAACAAAGGCGGCGCCGCCGACAATCAGATTGACCACCAATAGCTTCGTATGGGGTCCGCCATAGAACTCGGGATAGGCAAGGACATAGAGTATGAAAAGCATGACGAGAGAGAGTTTAAAGACATTACGCCAGTCCACTTGCGTGGACCAGTTACTGCGTACATCCGTATCGTGCTCAGCGGTCACCCTGGTCCATGCGAAACCCAGCACCGCTCCGGCCACAGACACCGCGTCAACGAGCAGAAACCACGAAAACGAATAGGCCGCACGGCCCCACGCACCACTCCAGGCATCACCGGAATAGATCCAATACAGGGCATGCAGGACACTCACTTCAGCGATGACCGCCACGGGATAGCCCACGGTAAACTGCCAAAGGGTGGTCGCAAAACCGTCTTTGGAAACAGGCAGCATGCGAAGCGCGCGGTCTGAAAAGCTGGGGCGAAGCATGCCAATGGCCATAACGACGAAGAGGAGGGTATAGAACCGGCTATCGCTGATATTAGCGGACAACCCCAAGAGCGCAGTGGGTGCAAAAAGCGCAAGATACCACCAGAAACGACGCCTGATAAGGCGAATCGCCCGACTATCGTCTGATGCGGACATGTGGACCGAAGCTCCGTTCATGCGCACGACCTTTCCCGCGCTAGGACATGCGGCATGCCCAACGTAGAAGAGGCTTCCAGCCTCTTTCTTCCAGTGTCTCGCACGCGCAGCCAAAGAACCAAGGGACACGGTGAAGACGGCGTGTTTGCTTTTCTGACAGCCCTGGCGCGCACCATGGTTGAACAAAGAACGCGGCAGGATGCCGCGTCTACGTTGGGGCGCGCAGGCGGGCTTTCCTGGGCAAGGGCATGCGGCATGCCCAACGTAGAAGAGGCTTCCAGCCTCTTTCTTCCAGTGTCCTGCCCACGCAGCCAAAGAACCAAGGGACAAGGCGAAGACGGCGTGTGTGCTTTGCTTACAGCCCTGGCGCGCACCATGGTTGAACAAAGAACGCGGCAGGATGCCGCGTCTACGTTGGGGCGCGCAGGCGGGTATTCCTGGGCACGCCAATCTCCCGATTGGCCCTTTGCGTCTGCTGCGTTCGCCGATGTGGGAGAGCCGACCCCGGCTGTCAGCACTGGAGAAAGTGCACGGGAGGGCAGGCAGGAATGCCTGCCCCACATTTTTTGGGCAAGGTTTTTCACGGGGTTACCGGTGAGGGCGTTCATGAAATGAGATTCCCGTGGTAGTAAGAATTGTCATTCAAAACCCGGCGCACGACGTCATATTGCACCCATACGCCAAAGGGGAGCGTGACGAGGCCAAATGCGAGAAATATCTGCGCAACGGACAAGTACATCATGTCGGTTTGCACCAGAAAGCCCAAGACTACGGCGGTCAAAACCAGAAGCCCCCCAAACTCCACGAGATATAGCCGGCGCGTCTCGTAGGTCTCACCGCCGCACACCACATAGGCCTTCGCAAGAAATACAAAGCCGGTCAGGAACGGTGTGCACGCGCTGAAAGCAATCAGCACGCTTGAGGAGAAGAGCCCCAGGTACAGGTGCTCGATCCACCAACCGCCCAGCACCAACAGGAGCGGAAGGCACGCCGAGACTCCGGTAGACAGCAGGGAACTTAAGAGGATACGCCGCTTGCCGACATGAAGCAGAACCAGGGTCTTGGCGAAAGACGGCCAATCTTGACGCCAGTCCGAGTTGACGCTTTGGGTGATGAATAGAATCGCGAAGATGAATGGGCCGTTGTCCGCTTTGGCGTCGGGCCCAATAAGGGGCAGTAAAGCGAAGACCGCCGCCGCAACAAATGGCTGGATTGCGCTGAACATCAGCGGCATGGTACTCCACCACTTAAGGCCGCGCCGTTTGCGCAGGAACAGTGGCTTCTGTGGCTTGTCTGGTGCGAAGACCATGTATTCGGAAAGGACTTGCGGCCTGTAGCGCAGGCGGATCAAAAAGGAGAGGCACAACAGCAGGACGCAAGTACAGATCATCAGCGCCAGTTCCCAGATTCGGAGGTGAACTGACTCGGCCCACTTGGGATATCTGTGGGCAATGAACTCGATCGCAAGGGGATGCGAAATAAAAACGATAGACAATGCCAGCAGACCCGAGAACCTGGATAGAGACCGGAGAAGCCACTCGGCTCCCAGCGAATCTGTCACACTTATGAAGCCTGCCAAAGTGCCCATCCAGAGGACCAGCAACGCCGTGCGCGGCAGCGTAGCCTGTGTGCTTCCATACAGGGCAGGCCCCACGTGATACAAGATGGCAACGAGAACAGTTAGTGCAACGGGTGTTCCGACACGCATCCTCCATCGTTTGCGTGCCCTCGCCTCCTGCGTCACGGGCAGCATCAGGGCCACACGGGCGTTGTTCACAGGGTCGTCTTCATCAGAAGACTGGATTATAGACCACACCAAGGTCAGTACCATCGCCATGACCATTGCAGACGTTGCGAAATGGGGAAGCATGGCAGTCAACCAACATGCCAAGATGCAGAAAGGCACGAACTCTACCGAAAGAAATGCTTTCTGTAGCACCACCCTCTTCACACCTTCGTCTCCTTCACCAGCCCAACAAACAACTCCTCCAGCGTCACAGGCGCGTCCGAGAGTTCCGTGAACCCGCCGTCCTTCAGTTTGTCCATGCCGTTCCGGGTCTGGTCGACGAGCACGCGCCAGCGGTTGCCGTCGGCGCGCTGCGGGTAGAGGCCGTCGGTCTTGCGCGGGGTGACGCCCATGGGGCCGTTGCAGTGGACCATGCGGAAGCGTTCGATGAGCGTGGCCGTCGGGCCTTCGAGCAGCATTATGCCCTTGTCGATGATGCCCAGGTGGTCCGTAAAGCGTTCGATGTCGTCCAGGTTGTGGGAGGAGATGAGCACGGTGCGCTGCTCGTCCTGCACTGCGTCGAGCAGTTCGGCGAAGACCTCGCTCTTGGACACCGCGTCGAGGCCCGTGAGCGGCTCGTCGAGCAGGAGCAGCGCGGGGCGGTGCGAGAGCGCGGCGACGAGGCTCAACTTGGTGCGCGCGCCGAAGGACAGCGTTGCAATCTTCTCGCCCCAGCCCAGGTGCAGCCGGCCCAGCAGGCTCACGCAGTAGGCGTCGTCCCAGTCCTCGTAGAAGCCGCGGACGAAGTTGAGCAGGTTGCCCACGGTCTTCCACGCCTTGAAGTCGAGGTCGGGACTGACATAGCCCACCCGCTTCTTGATCGACACCTCCTCCTTGCGGTTGTCGAGGCCGAACACCTCGATGGTCCCAGCGTCATGGTTGCCCATGCCCATGATTAGGTCAATGGTGGTGGTCTTGCCCGCGCCGTTGGCGCCGATGAGGCCGTAGATGGCCCCGGTGGGCACGTTCATGTCGACCGGGCCCAGGTCGAACTGGGCAAAGTGCTTTTTCAGTCCGCGTATTTTGAGCGTGGTGTCGGGCATGGTTAGTCGTCCTCCTGGTTTTGTTGCAGTATTTCCCGGACCATTTTCATGATTTCACCCTGCGTGGCACCGGCCTCGGCGCTTTCGCGCAGGGCCTGGCGGAGCAAGAGACGGGCCTGTTCGCGTTTTGCCTCGCGGCTGCGCTCGGCGCCCTTGTCGGAGACGAAGGTGCCCAACCCCTGCTTGCAGTAGATGATCCCCTCGCGCTCCAGTTCCTCGTAGGCGCGCTTGACCGTGATCAGGCTGACCAGCAGTTCCTCGGCCAGCGCGCGGAAGGACGGCAGGGCCGTGCCGGGCCGGAGCCGGTCCTCGCCGATTTCGCGCTTGATGCCGTCGATGATCTGCTGGTAGAGCGGCCCGGGGGCCGCGCCGGAGATCGGCGGCAAGGTCAGCTTTTGTGGTTCGGGGGATAGCATATAGTGTGTATATACCATATGCACAGTCCGGTGTCAAGGGGAGAAAATGGGAAGACTGGGAAGAATGGGGACTTTGAGACCAATGAGATGTGAGACTTGGGTTTGCGCGGAAACCAAGACTTGCGGCGGCTGTGGCTGTACCTCGCCAAGGCCTTTGTGGCAATATAATGCGGTCTGCGCCGGTCCTGCGGCCGGCCGGACCAACCCCCAAAGGAAGCAACACATGAACGTTCCGAAGTATGTCAGCGGTTCCATAGCCCCCACGTTTACCGTGTTCCAGCAGGACGGCGGCATCGACGAGGAGGGCCAGCGCACTTTCCTGGATTTCCTGCTCCAGTCGGACGCGATCCGCTGCTTCTTTGTCCGCTCGGGCATGGGACTCATGTACACGTACAGCATGGAAGACACGAAGCAGATGGCCAAACTGGCGGTCAGCCACATCAACGGCCGCTC
>CAIUWO010000009.1 GCA_903902895.1 Candidatus Hydrogenedentota bacterium
ACAAACAGCGGCGCACGTGGCCCGCCGCTGATCAGCACTTCCGGTCCCATCTCCTGCCTGAACCGCCCAAAGTCCACCGGGAACCCTGTGTCGAAGGACATGATACACAGTTCCTGATGGAGCGTGGGGAAGAGGCGCTGCGCGTTGCCGCAGAGGTGGATGCTGCGACCCTTGTCCGTGCCGAGCGCGTCCAGATAGTCCCGGTGCCGGGGCAACACGAATTCGCGGTACTGCTGCACCGACAGCATCTCCACCGAGTCATCGGCCATGCCCTGGTTGTCGATCTTTTCCGGCTGCCCGAAATACCTCCGCCACGCCCCAATTCGCGCTATGAAGGCATCGTTGATGAACTTCAAAAGTTCATGCGCGTAGTCGGGGTCTTCCAGAAGGTCCGCGCAGATGCCCGCCGGTCCGCGCAGGCTGGCCGCGCAGGTGAACGCACCGTCGGCGTATAGAAAGGGCACGCTGTTCTTGAAGGTCACCGGCCGTCCCAGAAAGGTCCATCCGGCCGCGCTCTTCTTCATCCAGTGATCGATGTGCCTTAGCGCACGTTCCACCCACTCCCGCGCGAAGGGGTCTGGCATGCCCTGGTCGAAGAGCATCCGCTTGTTGTCATCGTTCAGCAGGGGCGCGGCGTAGGGAACCTGGTCCTGGTGATACTCCACCGGCGCGCCGAACCATGCCGCGTCGTAGATGTTTTCAAAATCGACATGCACGGTCCACTCGTCCGGCAGCCCTTTCTCATGGTCACCGGGTAGCATGAACCGCATCCAGTAGGACCATTCCAGAACCCCCTGGGCCATGATATCGGGGTCAAGCATGTAGTCCCGGTACTGCAATCCCCGTTTGTTATGGGCGGGGTCCAGCATGAGCATGCGCGGGTTGGTATTGAGCCGTATGGGGACACGGGCATGCGTGTTCTCCTGAAATGCCGCCCACAACGCGGTGCATTCGGCGTTGTGCGCCGAAAAATCCCGGCTCAGCATGTCGGGCAGTTCAAACAGCCATTCTTTAGTCATCCAGAGGATTCCTTTCGCAAACCTTTCCCGCCATGTAAACGTGGCGGGTGATGGGGAAAGAATACCCGTTATTGCCCTCCCAGTGAAACAGGAAAGCTCAATTCACCATAGATGGGTATCATGCAAAACCCCGCTTTCCTGTTGTGTGGAAAGCGGGGGGGGGGTAGCGGCGTGCTGTGTCGGTTTGCGTGGTCCTACACGGCGTTGAGGCGGATGTAGTCGCTGTAGCGTATGGAGACATTGCCAGCGCCGTCAAGATACTGCACCCGGACCGTCTGATTGCCGCCCGGCGGCAGCGGCAGCGTGTGTTTCTTGCCTGCCTTCTGCGGCTCCCAGGCGGTCCAAGTGGAGCCATTGTCGCTGAACCGCATGCGGGTTACGCCTGCGCCTGTTCCGTCCGACCAGGTTAGAGACAGGTTGACCACCGGGTTGGTGGTGCTCGCCGCGCCGCCATTGATCACGATGGTCCCCGTGGGCGGGTTGGTGTCCAGGCGGATATAGTCGCTGAATGTGGCGGAGTTGTTGCCCGCCTTGTCACGGTACTGCACCCGGACGGTCTTGTACCCATCTCCCGCCGGCAGCGTGTAGGTCCGGGTCGCAGCCAGCGCCTCCCAGGCGGACCATGTCGCCCCGTTGTCGCTGAAGCGCATCCGGGTGACCCCGGAACCGGTGCCGTCCGACCAGGTCAGGGCCAGCGTCACCTGCGCGCTGAGTGTGGCCGACCGGTCTCCATTGATGACAATCGTTCCCGAGGGCGGGGTGTCGTCCGGGCTAACCCCCCACAACTCCACGCCGTTCAGACCGTCCGTTGCGTTGAAGTACAGTGCCGGCCCCATGGCAAACAGGGACTCTGGATTGGAGTCTTCCGCGCCGGCGTTGATGTCTTTGACCAGAACCGTGCCCGAGGCCGTGCCGTTGCTCTTCCACAACTCCATGCCGTTTGTTGGCTCATAGGCGCTGAAGTAGAGTGTGATGCCCAGTGTCGTCAAGAACGAGGGGTAGGACCCATTGTCACCGTCCGGGGCCGGGTTGATGTCTTTGACCATGAAAGTGCCTGATGCGGAACCGTCGCTTTTCCACAACTCGTAGCCGTGTATGCCGTCGCTTGCCCGGAAGAAGAGCATGGAGCCCGTCACGGTCAGCGAGTCGGCATAGTCTGTGCCCTCAATATCCTTGACCATTACCGTCCCGCCTTCGGTGCCGTCGCTCCTCCAAAGGGCGTAACTGACCATGTCGTCGAACGCGAAGAAGTACAGTGTCTGGCCGACCACGCGAAGCTCATAGGGATCGGAACTGAGTGAGGGCTGATCATCAATGTCTTTGACCATCACCGTACCGGTCTCTGTGCCGTTGCTTTTCCACAATTCCCCGCCGTGCACCCCGTCATCGGCCGAGAAATAGAGGGCCCCCCCCATCACCGTAAGGTTGTCCGGCGAAGAACTGAGACCCGTTCCGGGATTGATGTCCTTGACCTGCACCGTTCCTTCTTCGGTGCCGTCGCTTTTCCAGAGTTCATGATTATTCAACTGGTCCGTGGCCTGGAAATACAGTATTGTGGACATCACCGCCAAATGGGCCGGGCTGCTGCTGTTTGCACCGGCGTGGATATTCTTGACCATGACGGTTCCGTCTTCCGTTCCGTCACTCTTCCACAGCTCCCTGCCGTTCACGCCATCATCTGCGGCGAAGTACAGAATGTTCCCCGATGCGGTAAGGTTTTCGGGCGCCGAACTGGCGGCCAGGGCCGAATTGATGTTCCTTACCATGACGGTTCCGCCCTCGGTGCCGTCGCTCTTCCACAATTCGATGCCGTTCACCCGTCATCAGCGGCGAAGTACAGCATCTTGCCAACGGCCGTCAAAAAGGCGGGGCTGCTGAATTCAACGCCGGGATGAATGTCCCTGACGAGGGCCGTTCCAGACGGCGTACCATCGCTTTTCCACAACTCGCCGCCATTGGCCGCGTCGGCGGCCTGAAAGAATAGTGTTGTACCCACTGCCGTCAGGTAGGAGGGCGTCGACCCTTCAGCGCCTACGCATATGTCCTTGATCATGGACGGTGTCGTGGCAGCGCGGGTGGCCATTGGCAGCGAAAGGAATACCGCCAGCACCATCGGGCTAATCCGTCTGGTGAATTTCATCTTGTCGCCTCCTGATTGTTGGGCTACGCCCTTCGGGACTGTCGTGGTGCGGTATGCGCTTCTGAACAGAAAACCACTGTGAGGGGCACGTCTCGCCACAACTTCTGCGGAAGAACCAGCTTCAAGCCAGTTGAGCCAAACTCTTCGGTTGCCCGCACCCCGGCAACGCACCGTTTACTGAGATAAATCGTTAAAAGTCCACCATAATCAGGAGGCAAGAAAACCCAGTTATTTCAGAAAATTCATTTTAAAGTACACATTCTTTTTAACGCATAGTGCCTGTGAGGGATTCCCGCGGAAAACGGCGCATCGCACCGTCAATCATTGTGCGGGTCCGACCGATTGCGGGGGGGGGGCTCTTGACAATCGTCGAGTATTTGGCTATACTGCCAAATAGAATAATAAGGAGGACTGCATGACCCCCAAGCAACAAGCACTTTTCGAGGCGCGGGCCGAGATTGCCAAGGCGCTCGCCCATCCCACGCGTCTCTTTATCGTGGACATGTTGTCCAAAGGGGAGCGGTGCGTGCGCGAATTGCGCGACGCCGTTGGCGCTGACATTTCCACCGTTTCCAAGCACCTGTCGGTGCTCAAGAAGGCGGGAATTTTGGAGGACGACAAGCGCGGACTCCAAGTCTACTACCGCCTTCGCTGCACCTGCGTGCTAAGTCTTTTTGGTTGCATTGAGGGCGTGCTTCGGGAAAACGCCAACAAGCAAATCGCATTGATGGGTGAGGACGGCATGGGCGTTAAATCGGTTGAGGAAAGTGCAACATCGCCATGACCGCTGGTGCAAAGAACAAGGTGTTGGGACTTGCCTCGGGCGACCACCGTCTCCTTCGCCATCTCGGGTGGATGGCGTTTGCCCTGGCCGCATGGTGGGTGGTCTATGCTCGTCTTGCCCCTGTCTCCAAATGGCTGACCTATTCGCTGCTGGGTCTGCCGCGCGGCACCGTTCTATCCGCTGCCGATGGACAACCGTGGATATGCGAATGTGTTTCAGGTCTGCCCAAGGACGCGCCGCTGAGCGCCGCGGTGGAATTCTTTCTGTTTGAAGTTCCCAAGGTGCTCATGTTGCTTGCACTCATCGTGTTCGCGGTGGGCGTAGTCCGCACTTTTTTCACCCCCGAGCGCACCCGAAAGATGCTGGCCGGCAGGCGCGAATCACTTGGCAACGTTCTGGCCGCCGCGCTGGGTGTGGTCACACCCTTTTGCTCCTGTTCCGCGGTGCCCCTTTTCATCGGATTCGTCACCGCCGGTGTCCCGCTGGGCGTCACCTTCTCTTTTCTCATCTCCGCGCCGATGGTCAATGAGATCGCGCTTGTCCTGCTCTACGGCCTGTTCGGCTGGAAGGTGGCCGCGCTGTACATGGGCACTGGTCTGGCCATCGCCATTGTTGCCGGGTGGGTTATTGGCCGCCTGCGCCTGGAACGCCATGTCGAAGACTGGGTTTATGCCGTGCCGGTGGGGGACGACACTGCGGCGGACGAAACCATGACCGGGGCTGACCGGATTGGCCAGGGCCTTACGGCGGTCCGGGAAATTGTGGGCAAGGTGTGGCCCTATGTGGTTTTGGGCATTGCCGTTGGTGCGGGCATACACGGCTATGTGCCCCAGGACTTCATGGCCTCCATCATGGGCCGGGATGCCTGGTGGTCCGTGCCGCTGGCCGTGCTGATCGGCATTCCCATGTACTCCAACGCGGCCGGCATCATTCCCATCGTCCAAGCCCTGCTGGGCAAGGGTGCCGCCTTGGGGACAGTGCTGGCCTTCATGATGGCCGTCATTGCCCTGTCGCTTCCGGAGATTATTATACTGCGAAAGGTGCTCAAGCCCACGCTCATAGCGGTATTCGTGTCGGTGGTGGGATGCGGCATTCTTGTAGTCGGCTATCTTTTCAACATGGTGTTCTGACGTGAACAGCAAAGGAACCGCGCAATGAAGAAACTTCAGATACTTGGAACCGGTTGTGCAAAGTGCAAGAAACTTGCCGAAAACACCGAGGCGGCGGCAAAGGAAGCCGGCGTGGACTATGAACTCGTCAAAGTCACCGAACTGCGCGAGATCATGGGCTTCGGCGTAATGACCACCCCCGCGCTCGTTGTGGACGGCAAGGTCAAAGTGGCCGGCCGCGTCCCCGAAGTGTCCGAACTCAAGACCCTCATTGGGTAGCGCACAGGAGATTTCACCATGGTTGAGACTCAGGGAAACAGTTGCGCGTGCGGTGGCGCACCCACACTCATTTTTGCCTGCTCCGGCGCCGCCGATGTCGGCGCGGTGGCCGACCAGGCCGCGCGCGGGCTGACCCGCGACGGCGCGGGAAAAATGTACTGTCTCGCGGGCATCGGTGGGCGGGTGCCGGGCATCCTGACCACGACCGCTGCGGCGGGCAAGATCCTGGCCATAGACGGGTGCGCGCTGGACTGCGCCAGGAACACGCTGGAGCAGGCCGGCTTCACAGCCTCGACGCACCTGCGGCTGACGGACATGGGCCTTGAAAAGGGCAAGTCCCCGGCAAACGAGGAGAATATAGCCCGGGCGGTGGAGGCGGGCAGGGCAGCGTTGGATGCTGTGACGGGGCCAAAAGCATGAGGAGGGTGTACCGGGGTGCCGTCATCGTGTCTCTGGCCATTGCGATTGCGGCGGTGATACATTTCAGGCCTTCGGGAGGTGTGCCGGAAAAGACCCCATCCAATCCGGAATTGGCAGCGGTGGCAGGGGCGGCCCGGAATGCCATGGCACTCCCGAAACTTGTGGACCTTGGCGCCGACAAATGCATTCCGTGCAAGGCCATGGCTCCGATCCTTGAGGAGCTGAAGAAGGAGAAGGCGGGAAAACTTGAAGTGCTCTTTATCGATGTCTGGAAGAATCCGGACGCGGCGAGTCCCTACAACATCAACCTGATTCCCACCCAGGTGTTTTTCGCAGCCGACGGCAAAGAACTGTTCCGGCACGAGGGCTTCTTTTCCAAGGAGGACATTCTGGCGAAGTGGAAGGAACTGGGCGTGGACCTGACTGTGGCCAATGCAGAGGGGGCGCCCTAAGTCATGGGCCAACTGTTTGAAACCCTGACGCATGCGGTGGAAGGTTCGCCCACCATGGCGGTGGCCTCCGCCGTTGTGTGGGGCATTCTGAGCATTGTCCTGAGCCCCTGCCACCTGGCCAGCATTCCCCTGATTGTTGGGTTTGTTGACAATCAGGGGCGCATTTCCACCAAGCGCGCCTTCCTGATTTCATTTCTCTTTGCCTCCGGCATCCTGGTGACCATCGCGCTCATCGGCGTGGTCACGGCGGTGGCCGGCCGCATGCTGGGCGATGTTGGACGTTACGGCAACTACTTCGTGGCCGTCATCTTTTTCCTCGTTGGGCTGCATCTGCTCGATGTGATTCCCATGCCCTGGTCCGGACCCGGCCAGGTGGGCATGAAGCGCAAGGGCCTGCTGGCGGCGCTTATCCTGGGATTGGTCTTTGGCGTCGCGCTGGGGCCCTGCACTTTCGCGTACATGGCGCCAATGCTCGGCGTGACCTTTAAGCTGGCGGCCACCAGCCCGCTGTACGGCGCATTGTTGCTTCTGGCCTACGGCGTGGGGCATTGTTCCGTAATTGTCGCCGCGGGCACCTCGACGGAACTGGTGCAGCGCTTTCTCAACTGGAATGAAAACTCACGCGGGACGGTTGTCGTCAAGAGGGTATGCGGCGTGATGGTGCTGATGGGCGGCGTGTATATGATTTACACAGCCCCATAACGAATAGAGGTGTCATGGCCACAGAGATAAAACATCCGGGCGCAGTTTGGAGACTGGGAAGACGTGCATTCTCGCTGGGGTGGAAACTGGCGATTGTCGCGGCAGTCGCGGCGTTTGTTGTCTATCGGCTTCAATATGCTCCCGTTCCTGTCGATGCGCATGTGGTCGCATTGGCCCCGATCACGGAGGAAGTGACCGGGACCGGCACGCTTGAGGCACGGGTGTCGGCCATAATCAGCCCAAAGATTCCCGGGCTCGTTACGGAAGTTCTGGTCGATCAGGGCGAGCGCATAGTCAAGGGCCAACTCCTGGCCACACTGTACGACGGTGATTTGCGCGCACAGGTTGAGATAGCCAACGCGGATTTGGCGGCGACCAAGGCGGGCGTGGACCGTGCCGCGGCGGATATCACGAGCGCGGAAGCCACAGCGGTTCTGACCCGAGCCTCTCATGGCCGCGATGCGCAACTTGAGGCCAAAAAGTTCGTCAGCCCGGAAGAACTGGAAAAGGCAACACAACAGAAGGATGTCGCAGAAGCATTACTAAAACGGGCGCGGGCCGCCAAGGTTGAAATCGACCGACAGGTGATTAAGGGCGAGGAAAGCCTGCGCTACTACGGGGAGCGTTTGGCGGACACCAAAATCCTCAGCCCATTCGATGGACTCGTGGTCCGCCGCAGTCGCGAACCCGGCGACATTGCCGTTCCCGGCAGTGAGATTCTTCAAGTTATCTCGACTGACGAAATGTGGGTGTCTGCGTGGGTGGATGAAACGGCCATGGCTGCTGTCGCGGTTGACCAACCCGTGCGCCTTGTGTTTCGTTCCTTCCCGGAGAAACCCTATAGCGGCACGGTCGCTCGCATGTCCCCGTTGACAGATCGCGAGACACGCGAATTCTTGGTTGATGTGACGGTGAAAGAATTGCCCAAGAAGTGGGCCGTGGGCCAGCGAGCGGAAGTCTATATCCAGACGGCGGAAAAAGAGCAGGTGCTTGTTGTTCCGCAGCGGGCCATCGTCTGGCAGGACGGACGTTCGGGGCTTTTTGTAAGCATCGCCAATCATGCGCAGTGGCGCAATGTCACGCCGGGACTGCGGGGGGCGGAAGACATTGAGATTGTGGAAGGTGTGAGCGCCGGGGAAACCGTCATCTGGGTGCATGACCCCAAACAAAAGCCATTGACCGAGGGCCGTGCCGTGGCATTGGCGGTGTCAGGCACGCTGGATACCCCGTGAATCTCGCCGCGCGGGACATTCGCCACAACTTTGGGCGGTTCGTGTTGACGACCATCGGCTTGGGGTTGCTGCTCATGCTGGTCATGGGCATGGGCGGCATCTACCGTGGACTGGTGCAGGATGCCATATTGCTGGTGGACCGAATTGACGTGGACCTGTGGGTCGTTCAAAGAGACACGCGCGGACCCTTCGCAGAACTCTCCCGAGTCCCCGCCGACCTTGAGGACCGCGTCCGCGCAGTGCCAGGGGTGCGCAGCAGCGGCGGTTTTATTTCAACGATTATCCAACGGGAACTGAAGGGGCAGCCGCTGCGGATCACGGTTCAGGGCCTGTCCTGGCCGGAGGACCGGGGGCAACGGCTGCCGATGGTTGCTGGACGGCCCCTGGGTCAGGTTCATTACGAAATGATCGCCGACGAGTCGCTCAAACTCCCTGTCGGCGCCAGGGTGAAACTTGGAAAAAACACCTATACGGTGGTTGGGCAGACACGGGACATGACGTCATCGTCCGGTGATTCCATGGCCTTCTTCACCCTTCAGGACGCTCAATCCATCCAGAACGACCTGCCCGGCGAGGCGATACGCCTGGAACGCGCGGCCCGGTATGACCGGGCGGCAGAAATCGACCTAGGGCGCAGTCAGCCGCAGGTGATAGAGCGCAGTCGGGGTCCTTCCTCCGGCATCCCCGCCATTGGCCCGCCGGTTATCAGTGCGGTTCTGGTCAAGGTGCAAGCCGGTGCCGACCCGAAAGAGGTGCAGTCCGTTATTTCCAAGTGGCCCGATGTGTCGGTGTATTCCTCGAATGACCAGCGTGAACTGCTGCTGAGCGGACCAGTGGACAAAGCGAGAAGGCAGCTCGGGCTCTTTCGCGTTCTGCTCATTATTGTATCGGGCATCATTATGGCCCTAATTCTCTATACGCTGACCCTGGATAAACTTCACGACATTGCCATGCTGAAACTGATGGGGGCCAGAAACAGCGTCATACTCGCGCTCATCATGCAGCAGGCGGTTCTTTTGGGCGCGTTGGCCTATGTGGTTGCCTACGGCATAGGCCAGTGGCTTTTTCCGTTCTTTCCGCGGCGGGTTGTCATCACCCCCGAAGACTTGTGGATGCTGTTTGCGGCCGTCCTGGGCATCTCTGTCTTGGCGAGCATGCTCGGCATTGCCAAGGCCCTGAGCGTCGAACCCAATGAGGTGCTGTCGTGAACACAGCACCCGGCAGCAGCGCGGCAGCCTTGGAGGCCGAACACCTGACGAAGACATACGGCGAGGGCCACACCGAAGTCGTCGCGCTGCGTGATGCCGCGCTCACCGTGGCGCGCGGCGAAATCGTCGCGCTGCTCGGCCCAAGCGGCGCGGGAAAATCAACCCTCCTGACCATTGTGGGTTTGATCCTGACGCCCAATGACGGCCGCATCATCATCGGTGGAACAACCGTGTTCGACAACCACCGGCTTCTCGTCAACGTTCGCCGTTTTCGCCGCCAGCACCTGGGCTTCGTCTTCCAGAAGGCCCATCTCATCCCTTTTCTGACCGCGGCGGAAAACGTCCGGTTGGCGATGGAGGTAAATGACTATCCATCCCGAGATGCCAAACTGCGCGCAATGGAACTATTGGAATATCTGGGCGTGGGCGCGCGGGCCGACAACCTGCCCTCAAAACTTTCCGGTGGTGAACAGCAGCGCGTCGCGGTGGCCCGGGCACTGGCCAACCGGCCCAACCTGATTCTCGCCGACGAGCCTACCGCCGCCCTCGACAGCGTGCGCGGCCGCCAGGTAATGGAACTCTTCCGGCAGGTTGCGCATGAGCAGAACGCCGGGGTTATTGTCGTTACCCATGACCAGCGGGCGCTGGATGTGTTTGACCGGACGCTTGAAATGGAAGACGGCGTGCTGCGCGCCGCCGATAATCCGGAGCAACATGGAGCAATGCGATGACTGCATCGGGAATCGAAAGGGTTTTCCGTGATCCCAAAGTACGTAAATATAGCATTTCGGCAAAATATTACGAGGCAGGGAGTCCCGAATTGTGAAGCTGCGTGAAAGCGGGATGCCGGAAGAGGCCTATTGGGAATCCCTGTTTGATGTGGGGCTGATTCTCAGTCGTATGGGGGTCGACGGCGAACTCGGAGATGTCGTCGAACTCGGCTGTGGTTACGGGACTTTTACGATTCCCGCAGCGCAGCGCATTTCCGGACTGTTGCGCGCGTATGACATAGACTCGGACATGGTGGCGCGAACGCGGAACCGGACCAAAGAGGCCGCAATTGAGAACATTGCCTGCTTCAGACGGGACGTGTTCGCTGACGGATTCGACGTTGCCATAGGTTCTCAAGACGCATGCCTTCTCTTCAACATCCTGCATTGCGAAGAGCCCGTCGGGCTTCTGACAGAGGCGGCGCGGGTGCTTCGGTCCGGCGGTCATGTTCTCGTGATTCACTGGCGCCATGACCCGCAAACCCCGCGGGGCCCGAACCTGGACATTCGCCCAAGACCTGAGATGATCGTGGATTGGGGTCGGAAGACCGGCCTGCTCGTGCCTGAAGACACAGTCATTGACCTGCCGCCGTGGCACTACGGACTGCGTTTTAGACGGGCAATACGAATTCTCTTTCTCTGCACCGGTAATTCCTGCCGCAGTCAGATGGCCGAAGGCTGGGCAAGGCATCTCAAGTCGGATGTGATAGAGCCATACTCGGCCGGCATCGAGACGCACGGACTGAATCCCTTGGCGGTACAGGTCATGGCTGAGGCGGGCGTGGACATCTCGTTCCAGCGCTCCAAGCACGTTGACGAAGTCAAGGACATTGCTTTTGATTATGTGGTCACCGTGTGCGGCCATGCCAATGAGCATTGTCCCATGTTCCCGGGGAAGACGAGAGTGATTCATGTTGGCTTTGACGACCCCCCGGCGCTGGCCAAAGGGGTGGTGGATGAGCGGGAAGTGCTGAACATCTACCGCCGTGTCCGGGACGATGTCAGACAGTACGTCGAGAGTCTCCCGGAGTCTTTTCGGCCACAGTGACCGGCTGGCAAGACGCGGGCTATTGTTCTTGACAAGCTTCGCGGCTGGGTGTACAATTCGATACATGGCGAAATGAGAAACTGACCATGCGCGACGTGCTTAACATAACCAAGGCGATATCCGATGAATCCAGGGCGCGCATTCTCATGTTCCTGCGCGGTGGCGAACTCTGTGGATGCCAGATTATCGAGATGCTGGAACTGGCCCCATCCACCGTGTCCAAGCACATGGCGGTTCTCGTTCAGGCACGGCTAGTTGAATGCAGGAAATGCGGGAAATGGCACTACTACAGGCTTCCGGGCGAAGAGGCGTCCGCAGCGGTTCAGGACGCGCTGAATTGGCTGCAATCGGCCCTGCGCAAGTCGCCTATAGTCTCCGCGGACGCTAAACGGTTGAAGGCGGTGCTGAAACGGGAAGCAAAGACGCTGTGTGCGCGGTACAAGTAACTTTGACCATCTCGGGGGATCGGTGGCCCCACGGGCTGGCGCTGAAACTCTTTTGACAAATTAACAGGAGATTATCTGTAATGAAGAAGACCACGCTGGCGGCACTTGTGGTGGCGGTGCTCGGGTGCATTGCCCCGCTCACGGCAGGGACGGCAAGTGCGCAGGCCCCCTCCGCTGAACTGGCAACCGCAGCGCCGCCTGCGGTTCCCGCGGACCCGGGTGCGGCCGCGGGCGAAAGCCTCGCACAGGCCGCCATGAAGAATGCGGCCGATGCCCAGAAGTATCTCTACCTGTTCGTTTCTGAAAAGGACAGCGAGGAAACCGCGACGGCCAGGCTCGCGGTGGAAGCCGCCGCTGCAAAGCTCGGCGACAGGGCGCAACTGGCCTTTATAAAACGGGACAGCGCGGCGGAGAAGGATGTTGTCGAAAAATTCGGACTTAACCGGGCCCCCCTGCCCATCGTCCTGGCCATCGCGCCCAATGGCGCCATTACCGGCGCCTATTTCGCGGAGAAACTCAAGGACCCGCAGTTGGAGGACGCCCTTGCAAGTGTTGGTGAGCAGCAGTGCATGAAGTCGCTGCAGAGTGGCCGGCTCGTGTTCCTCTGCGCGCAGAACGGGGCCACAAAGAACAACGACGCCGCCATGCAGGGGGTGAATGACTTCAAGGCAGACGCGCGCTTTGCCGAGTTTACAGACATCGTTAAGATTGACCCGTCCGCCGAGGCGGACAAAGCTTTCCTCGCCAAACTCCAGATTGATCCCACGGTAACCGAGGCCATTACGGCCTTTCTCGCGCCGCCCGGTGCGCTGGTTTCAAAAGTATCCGGTGCGACCAGCAAGGATGCGCTTGTCGCGGCCCTGACAGCCGCGACCTCGGGCGGCTGCGGCCCCGGTGCGTGCGGTCCGAAGGGCTGCGGACCGGTGAAGAAATAGCGGCCTCATGAAACTCCGCACCTTTGTTTGGCGCGAGATATTCGAGCGGAAAAGCCAGTTGGCGACAAGCTTCGTCGCCATCCTTCTCGGAATCAGTGTCATCGTGGCCATCAAGAACATCACCTTCTACTCGGAAAAGGCGGTTGCAGGCGAACTGGACGCACTGGGCGCCAACATCCTGATTCTGCCGAAATCCGCGTCGCTGCAGGACTACTATGGCGCGGACATGCAGGACGCGGAGTTTCCCGAGGAGTACGTGACCCGTCTTGCCGGGTCGGACCTGCAGGGATTGGACAACCTGTCACCGAAACTGTCCACGCCCGTGGAAGTAAACGGCAGCCGCTTCACCCTCACCGGAATTTTGCCGACGAATGAGTTTCAGGCCAAGGCCGCATGGCAGACTGCCGGCATCTTTTCCCGTCCGCAAAACTGCGCGACAGTGACCGTGCCCGGCGGCATCGCGGAACCGCCAAAGGAGACGCTTGTCCGCAAGCGGGTTATCAGCACGCTCGAAAAGGATCAAGTCCTTGTGGGTGCGGACGTCGCCGAGGCCATGGCAATCAAGGAGGGCGACCCGCTGACGCTGCTGGGCACGGCATTTACGGTTACGGCCGTCTTGCCCGCGACAGGCACCGTCGACGACTCCCGCATCTTTGCCCACCTGCACACCGTCCAAAAGCTTGCGGGAAAGGGTGCCGTGCTCAACGCCATTGAAATCCTGGGATGCTGCAGCGAGATATCCAATGGGCTGGTGCAGAAGATCAACGCACTTCTGCCCGATGCCAAGGTCGTTACCATCACCCAGATCGTGGAGACCCAGGTCAAGACCAACCAGATGATGGCCCGGTTGTCCCTGCTATTTTTGGCAATTATCGTGCTGGTCGGCGGGGCGAGCATCGCCAATTACATGTATTCAAACGTCTTCGAGCGGCGCAGGGAAATCGGCACGCTCATGGCGCTCGGCGCCGGTTCCGGCGTTGTGCTCAGGATGTTTCTGCTCAAGGCGTTGCTGCTCGGGCTTGCGGGCGGCGCGGGCGGCTATGTTCTGGGCACGGCCATTGCCGTGG
Source organism: Candidatus Hydrogenedentota bacterium (assembly GCA_903902895.1). Lineage (GTDB taxonomy): Bacteria > Hydrogenedentota > Hydrogenedentia > Hydrogenedentales > CAITNO01 > CAITNO01. The sequence continues at coordinate 13,612 of CAIUWO010000009.1, forward strand.
TGTTCGGTCCCCGCATTGCCGGCGTACTCGTCCTGCCCATGCCCATCCTGGCGCTCTGGGCCGTCGGCGTGGCTGTCGCCATAGCGCTCGTGTCCAGCTATTTCCCCGCGCGCCAGGCGGCCCGCCTCGATCCCGCGACCGCCCTTCAGGAACTGTGACCCATGCTCACCATGAACTCCGTGTCCAAGACCTATGCCCACCGTGGCAAGATCGTCACTGCCCTCGACAACGTGAGTTTGGAGATCGGGCTGGGGGAATTTGTCTCCGTTGTTGGCCCCAGCGGCAGCGGGAAAAGCACCTTTCTGCTCATGTTCGGCGGCATGCTTTCGCCCGCGTCCGGAACGGTCCTCATAGACGGACAATCACTCTACGACCTGTCACCCGAGCGACGGGCCGCTGTGCGCAGGGAGAAGATAGGCTTTGTCTTCCAGACATTTAACCTGGTCCCCTACCTGACCGCCCTTGAGAACGTCCAGATCCCCCTTTTCCTCGCCCGTCTGGACGATGCGGAACAAAAACAGCGCGCCACTGCCCTGCTCGAGCGGATAGGGCTGGGCGACCGGTTGGACCACAAGCCCGCTGAACTCAGCGTGGGTCAACAGCAGCGCGTGGCGCTGGCCCGCATGCTGGCAAACGACCCGCCCATCATTCTCGCCGACGAGCCCACGGGCAATCTGGACCCCGAGACTTCCGATGCGGTGTTGGGCTTTTTGAAAGAGGTGAACGGCGAGGGGCGTACGATAGTGATGGTGACCCATGATATGCGCGCGGCAGCGACGGCAAACAGAACGCTGCGGCTTGTCGATGGCGCGATAGTTGATGGCGGCAATGGTGTTTCGGAAGCGACCAAAGCCTTAATAGGAGACACACGATGACACCGGACACACAGGATTCGGAAGCAGTACGGGAAAAGGTCCGCGAAGGCTACGGTGCGATTGCGCGGCAGGGCGAGTCCTGCTGCGGTCCCGTCAAGTCCTGTTGCGGCGGCGGCAACGCGGAGGCTATCGCGACCGTGGCGGGGTACGACGCCGCCGAGCTTGCCGCGCTGCCGGACGGCGCAAACATGGGCCTGTCCTGTGGTAATCCCACCGCAATAGCCGAGCTTAAACCGGGCGAGGTCGTGGTCGACTTGGGCAGTGGGGGAGGGTTTGACGTGTTTATCGCCGCGCGAAAGGTCGGCCCCACCGGGAAGTCCATCGGCGTGGACATGACGGCCGACATGATTGCCAAGGCGCGCAGGAATGCCGCGTCCTTTCGGGAGACAACCGGCCTGGACAACGTGGAGTTCCGGCTCGGTGAAATCGAGCACCTGCCCTTGGCCGACAGCAGTGTCAACGTCATCATTTCGAACTGTGTCATTAACCTGTCCCCCGAAAAGGACCAGGTGTGGCGGGAGATGGCGCGGGTATTGAAGCCCGGCGGACGCGTGGCCATATCGGACCTGGCCCTGGTGCGCCCGCTGCCCAAAGAGGTCCTGACCATGGTCGAGGCGCTTATCGGCTGTGTGGCCGGCGCCGTGCTTGTGGAAGAGACCGAACGCATGGCGCGCGAAGCCGGATTCACGGACATCGTCCTCGCCCGGAAAACCGAATACGTCGACAGCCTGACCGAGTGGCAGGACCCGCTTTACCGGAAAATTCTGGAATACCTGCCCGCCGACGCAAAACCAAGCGATTTCATCACCAGTCTGTACGTGGCCGCCAAGAAAACCGTCGCATAGGGAGGGACCATTCAGCAATGGAAACCGGCGTGATTAAGAAACTCTCATTTCTGGACCGATACCTGACCCTCTGGATTTTTCTCGGCATGGGGATTGGCGTTGGCGCGGGGTATCTGATTCCCGGCGTCGAGGCGTTCATCAACCGGTTTCAGGTGGGAACGACCAACATCCCCATCGCCATTGGACTGATCCTCATGATGTACCCGCCTCTTGCAAAGGTGAAGTATGAGGAACTGGGCGACGTGTTCCGCAACACCAAGGTGCTCGGCCTGTCGCTGGTCCAGAACTGGGTCATCGGACCCATCCTCATGTTCGGCCTGGCCATCGTGTTTCTTCACGACAAACCGGAATACATGGTCGGCCTCATCATGATCGGTCTGGCCCGCTGCATCGCCATGGTCATCGTGTGGAACGAACTCGCCAAGGGTGACACCGAATACTGTGCCGGGCTGGTCGCCTTCAACAGCATTTTCCAGGTCCTGTTCTACAGCGTCTACGCCTGGGTGTTCGTCACCGTCCTGCCGCCCCTCTTCGGGCTTCAGGGCAGTGTGGTCAGCGTCACCATCAGCCAGATCGCCAAGAGCGTGTTCATCTACCTGGGCATTCCCTTCATCGCGGGCATGCTGACCCGCCTCGTCCTCGTGAAGGCCCGCGGCAAAGACTGGTACCACAACAAGTTCATCCCCAAGATCAGCCCCATCACCCTCGTGGCCCTGCTCTTTACCATCTTCGTCATGTTCAGCCTCAAGGGCAACCTCATCGTCCAGATTCCCATGGACGTCGTCCGCATCGCCGTTCCCCTGCTCATCTACTTTATCGTGATGTTCCTCGTCAGCTTTTACATGAGCAAGAAGGTCGGCGCCACCTATGCGCAGAGCGCGACACTCTCCTTTACAGCGTCAAGCAACAACTTTGAACTGTCCATTGCCGTCGCCGTCGCCGTCTTTGGCATCAATTCCGGCGTCGCCTTTGCCGCTGTGATTGGGCCGCTGGTCGAGGTTCCCGTGCTGATTGGTCTCGTGAACGTTGCCCTGTGTTTTCAGAGGCGCTACTTTCGCGAGGAGACCGGGTGAAGCATAGGTTTGCCGCTCCGCACATGAAGTCGGTTGACGTTCCGGGGTTTCTCACTCCATAATCAGCGCAACGGCAACGGGGACCCGGCATGATATACGTCACCAACTTTATCGCGGTACAATTCCTCGACGGTACGGTCTACTTTGTCGGGCTCGTACTCGCCTGCCTCGCGGTGGTTCTGGGCAAGGGTGCCCAGCGCCGTTGGTCCCGGTTTGCATCCCATATTGCCATGGTGACGGGAGCGATTATGGTGCTGGCCTCGGCCACGCCCATTCCCCTGTGGGTGTACGCCGGGTGGACTTTCCTTCTGGTTTTCACAGCGCTGTTTTCGGGGCACCGGCGATGGGGCCATGCCACAGTGATGCTGCTCTGCGTGGCGTCCACGATTATGGTAGTGGTGGAGGCCCCATATCATCGTCTGGT
>CAIUWO010000010.1 GCA_903902895.1 Candidatus Hydrogenedentota bacterium
CCAACGGCATTTTCTCGTCCCGGCGCATCGAGCGGGCCACGTACCGGGACATTGCGGTCCGCTACCTGACGGGGGACACTCACCCGGACCACGACACCATAGCGGCGTTTCGCCGGGAGAACTTCGGGGCGGTTACTGCGTGTTTCGTGCGCGTGTTGGAGATGGCGCGGGAACTCAAGCTGCTCCGGGTGGGCCGGGTCAGTGTGGACGGGACGACGCTCAAGGCCAGTGCGAACAAGAACCGCAATGTGCGCTACGACCGGGCGGGGGAATTGGTCGAGCAGTTGGAGATGGAGGTGTGCGACCTGATGGAGCAGGCCGAGCGGGCGGACCGTGGCGGGGGCGACGACGGCCAGAAGCTCCCCAGGGAGCTGTCCCGCCACAAGGCGCTCAAGGAGAAGCTGGAGGCCGCCCGTCGCCACATCGAGGAACGGGCCAAGAAGAAGGCGCAGGTCGAACAGGCCGAATACGAGCGCAAGGTGCGCGAAAGAGAGGACCGCGATGGTTCCGCCAAGGGCCCGCACTTCCGCCCCCCCGACCCGACGCCCCGGCCCGAGGAGTTGGAGAACCTGACCGATCCCGACAGCAGGCTCATGCGGCACAACAAGAAAAGCGCCTACGAACAGGCCTTCAACGCCCAGGCCACCGTGGACGCAGACGGAAGCCAGCTTGTGCTCAGCACACACCTGAGCCAGTCCGGCTCTGATCGCAACGAACTTGCCAGGGGAGTCCGGGGCATCCCCCCGTCGCTTGGCCGGCCCCACACCGCCCTGGCCGACAACGGGTACCTGAACGAAAAGGAGGCCCGCGCGCTGGAGGGCGACGGGGAGGAGCCCAAGATGAACGTGCTCGTCTCCGTGCATGCCGAAGCCAAACAGCTGCGCCGCAAGCATGACTTCCGCCCGCAGCCCACCGAAGAGAAAGAGCCGCGTGCGATACGCTCCGAATTTGTGCTCGAGATGAAAGAAAAGATGGGGCGCGAGGAAAACCGCGCGGCGTACCGTCTGCGCAAACAGACCGTCGAGCCCGTGTTTGGAACGATAAAGAAATGGATGGGCTTCACCCAGTTCCAGTTGCGCGGGCTCACAAAAGCGAGCGGTGAATGGAAGCTGGTGACCCTGGCCTACAACGTAAAGCGGCTGTGGCGCATGAAAACCGCCCAAATGCTCCAGACAAGCCCCACGTAGGACAAGAAAAGACCTGCGGGCACGGCCCTGCGACCGGCCGGAACCCGTTTACGGGCCGTTTTGCGGTCCCACTGCGGCGGTCGGGCAAAAAAACGGCCCGACAGACCCACGGAAGAGAAGTATGTCGGGCAAAGTCCGACAAACTGTTAAGTGCAGGACCATTTCCCTCATCACGTGCGTGTTCTCCTGTTCTGGGCATGACACCGTGCAGTACGGCAGAGCAAAAGACGCTTTGGCAAATCAATTGTACAGATGTTCATCTGGTTGCGTCCTCTTTTGCCCGCGAGGCCGTGCCTTACGGCATTGGTCATAGTTGCGCGGCGGCGGTCTGTACGCCCCCTTCAGGGGCGGGACTGCGGGGGCGGGAATCCCCGGGTTCCCTGCGGTCACCCGGGGCTATTGTTGTGTGGCCCTTCCGGGGCCGGGAACGGCGACAGGTCGGGGCTGGTGTTTGTGCGGCACTCTCAGGGCGGAGTCACGGGGGCGGGCTTCCCCGGGTCTCCTTAGGTCTCCCGGGCCAATTCTATCTCGTTCCCAAGTTGCACTTGGGAACGCACTTGTCTGCGAAGTTTCACTTCGCAGACATATCCGGCAAGAACGAAGCGCGGCTTCGAAGACAGGGGACGTTCCCAAGTGCAACTTGGGAACGAGGAAAACGAGGACAGGTTGGCGCCGGGCGCGTGCTTGCCTCTCTGCCTCTCCTTCGCCCATCCCCTTTATCCCCTTCATCCCTGTTAACCGCAACGCCTTCCTTGCATTTTTCTCCGCCCAGCGCAACAATATGTCCGGGTTTCAAGAGTACCACCGCAGGGACACACAGCCATGGACACCCCCAAACGCCGCTTTCGCCCGATTCGCTTCTTTTTCCGCTGGAGCTTCCGGCTGACGCTCGCCTCTTTCCTGCTGGGCTTCGGTGTGTTCTGCGGCTTCTTCGCCATCCAGATATACCATCACTTCTGGATGTTCCCGCAGGAGGCGGCCCTGTGGACGCAGCGGGAGGCCGAGCGGACCCCCGTGTCACTGAAGACCGGCTGGAACGAGTACCGGGGCGTCATGCACAGCCATTCCGAGTTGTCCCACGACTCGGAGGTGAGCATCCCCGAGATCACGGCGGCGCTCAAGACCGCCAAGTGCCAGTTCATCTGCATGAGCGACCACTACGTCGACGGCAAGGCTGACTACTCTCTGGGCAAGAAGGGCGTGGAGGACGGCATCCTGTTCGTTCGCGGCTATGAGATGAACGACGGGCTCATGCCCTGGGGCCTGCCGGATGACACCGTTTTGACGAAGGAGATGTCCTCCGCCGAGGTGGCGAGGAAGGTTCGTGAACTGGGCGGCGTCACCAGCGTGTCCCACGCGGAGGCGTGGCGCCCCTGGGACATTCCCGAACTGGACGCGATGGAAATCTACAACATCCACACGGACATGCTGGACGAGGTCTTCGAGAAGCATTCGCGCGACGAGGTCGTCAAAGAGATGCTCATGAACATGTACGCCTACGGAGACCAGACGCTGCGGTCCATGTTCGACGAGTGGGTGCTCATGATGCTCAAACAGAAGTGGGACCAGCAGAGCCTGCACCGCAAGATCACCGCCATTGCGGCCAACGACATCCACCAGAACGTCGGCCTGGTCGGGCGCTACACGGAAAAGGACACGCTGCTCCTGCTCGACACGGGCCACACCAACCCGAAGAAAGACCTGGACAAGAAGAAAGTGGCCGAATTCAAGCTCAATTTCGCCACGCGCGCGCTGCTGAAGATGTGCTTCGGCCCGCTGGAACCGGGCAGGCAGCTCTTCCGCATCGACGCCGACCCCTATCAACGCTCGTCGCGCTTCGTCAACACGCACCTGCTCGCCAAGGAACTGACCGAGCCCGCGATTATCGACGCCATCCGCCAGGGTCGCGCGTTTGTGGCGTTTAACATGATTGGCGACGCTTCCGGCTTTGCCTGCGTGGCCGAGGGCGGCGGCAAACAGGTGACCATGGGCGAGAGCATCGCGCTGACGCCCGGCCTGAAGTTGCGCGCCGAGGCGCCGCTGTACTGCCGGTTCACACTGGTGCGCAACGGCGAAACGGTCACGACGCAGGAGGGCAAGAACTTCGAGTACGAGGTGAAGGAGCCCGGCAAATACCGTGTCGAGGCGGCGCTCAAGCCCGTGGTCCCCATGCCCATGTGGGATTCCTGGATTATCGCCAACCCCATCGAGGTCACCTCCGCCCCGTAAGCATGCACCGCGTTCTGTCGGCATTGTAGCGCCCGCCCTTGTGGCGGGCGTGCCGGGGCGAGACGCCCG
>CAIUWO010000011.1 GCA_903902895.1 Candidatus Hydrogenedentota bacterium
ACGCAGTAACCGCCCCGAAGTTCTCCCGGCGAAACGCCGCTATGGTGTCGTGGTCCGGGTGAGTGTCCCCCGTCAGGTAGCGGACCGCAATGTCCCGGTACGTGGCCCGCTCGATGCGCCGGGACGAGAAAATGCCGTTGGAGACGATTCGTTTCGCCGCATCGAACCATCTGTGCGTGAAACTGGGATATCACGGCACGCAGCGGATTATCGAGCCGTATTCCCTGCGCCGGACGCAGGACGGCAATCTGGTACTTCATGCCGTCCGCGTGGACAATCGCGAGCACCGAGCCTAGGCACGCCTATGGATTTCGCCTCACGCTCTCTTAAATCCACCTTGATGGGGCCTTTGCCAGGTCAACAACCACTGCGTGAAAGTGCGGCTTGAAGAAGCTGTAGAGTGTTTGTGGATGAATTCCCTTCTGTCAATCCAGAAAGGGATCCCATAAGGCCCTTGAAAACACACACCGGCACCTACATAATAAATCCACATGGGCTTCAAGTTTGGGCGCCGCCTAGTTCTCGACCACCGCAGACATAGAATGTGAAGTGGAAGCGCCCCGTGTAACACAACTGCTCAAGAATTGGTGAAATGAATATGCTCAGAAACTTCAGGATAATTGCCGCCACAGCCGCGACCATCATTGTACTAATGCCACCCCCGTCAGTCCGTGCGGAAAGTAATTCCAGCAGGGTATCCTTTAAGAAAGACGCCGGACGCATGGAAATCCTGATAGGCGGCCAACCCATTGCGACCTATGTCTTTGAGGATTCGGCCATCCCGCGTCCATACTTCTGTCAGATCAAGACGTTGGAGGGTGTGCAGATTACCAGGCCTAATCCACCAGATCCCATTATCAACAAGGACAATGATGATCACGAGAAGTTGCATCCCGGCCTTTGGTTGGCCTTTGGCGACCTTGGCGGCAAGGATTTCTGGCGCAACAAGGCTCGCGTTCACCACGTGAAATTCATCGAGCCGTTTGTCGAAGGGAGTGATGGCGGCAGGTTTGTTGTGCTAAACAGTTATGAAGCGGCTGACGGCCAGGCCCTCCCTGTCTGCGAGGAAACCTGCACCTATTCCATCCACGCCGTTCCTTCCGGATATTTCCTGATAGCCAAAAGTGAATTCCGCTTGGACAAGGCCGATTTTGCCTTTGGCGATCAGGAGGAGATGGGGTTTGGTGTCCGTCTCAACACACCGCTCACGGTCAAATTCGGGTCGGGCAAAATCCTCAACAGCGAAGGCGGGGAAAACGAAAAAGGCACCTGGGGCAAACAGGCAAAGTGGTGCGCGGCCACAGGAACGGTTGAGGGGAAGACTGTGAGCGTCGCCCTCATTCCCGGGCCGGGCAATTTCCGACCGTCATGGTTTCACACGCGGGACTACGGTCTCATGGTGGCCAACCCGTTTGGCAAGAAGTCCATGACCGGCCCCGAAGACGCGGCCATGGCGCCCGATGCGAACCTTGTCAGGAAAGGCGAGGTATTCAAGCTGGGTTTTGGGGTGTGGGTTTCCGACACCAAGCCGGGCGCGGTTCCCGAAGCACAGGCCGCTTATGAGAAGTGTCTGACTCTCTTGGGCCAAGACTGATGGATATCGGACTGATTGGCCTTGGTTTGATGGGACGCGCGATGGCCTTGCGCCTCGTGGCGGCCGGCCACGGCGTGGCCGGTTATGACATCAACGAGGATGCCCGCATGCAGGCTGCGGGAATCGGCGTCGACGTTCAGGAAACCGCCGCGGATGTTGCGCGCGGGACGCGCCTGATTCTGCTGAGCCTGCTCACATCCGATAACCGCCGCGAACTGCTGTGGGGCGCTCAAGCTCTGGCGGATGCGCTCCAGCCCGGGACGGTCATTCTTGACACCACAACCGGAAAACCAGAAGACATTGAAGAGGACAGCCGGCGCCTTGCCACTGCGGGTATCAAGCTGACAGATGTATGCCTCTCGGGTTCAAGCCAGGTGATGCAGGAAGGCCGCGCGATTGCACTCATCGGCGACAACGAGAAAGACGCCGACTACAACGAGGTGATCGAGGGGTTGTCCAAGGCCCGTTACTATTTCCAGAAGCCAGGTGAAGGCAACCGCGTGAAACTGATTGTAAACCTGGTCTTCGGGCTCAACCGCCTGGTGCTGGCGGAAGCGTTGGGCTTGGCTGAACGGGCGGGATTCAACCTGACCACCATTCTGGAGATTTTGAAATCGGGGGAAACCTACAGTGTTGCGATGGATACGAAGGGTCCGAAAATGATCGCCCGCGTGTATGAGCCGGCCGTGGCCCGCCTTGGGCAGCATGCCAAGGATGTGCACCTTATCATGGAATATGCGCGGCAACTGGGCGCCAGTGTTCCCGTGACCGAGACGCACGCGCAGATTATCGACGCGCTCGTGCGTGAAGGATTGGGCGATTTGGACAATGCCGCCATTTTCAAGGCATACCATTCGTAAAAGTCTGTTGGAGGCACAGTCATGGAAAAGGTTTTGCTGGTTATCGGGGACGGCGCGGAAGTCATTGACACGATGGTTCCGTACTACCGGCTTGGCGAGGATCACCAGGTGGTGGTGGCCGCGCCGGAGAAGCGTGTCTATCACATGGTACAACACGAGCATGACCCGAACTGGGACATAACGGTGGAATCGCCCGGCTACACGCTGAAGTCAGAGATCGCATTCCGCGACGTGAACCCGGATGAGTACATCGGACTGGTGCTGCCGGGCGGCCGCGCGCCGGAGTTTCTCCGTTACGACAAGGAACTGATCCGTATCGTGAAAGACTTCTTCGCCAAGAGCAAGCCGGTGGCCTCCATCTGCCACGGAGTCGAGATCCTCGCTGTGGCCGATGTGATTCGGGGCGTCGAAGTCACCACGATCCCGCGTTGCCGGTTTGACGTTGAAGTGGCAGGCGCGATTTACCTGGAAGAGCCGCTGGTGGTTTCCGGGAACTTGTTCTGCTGCCGCTTCAAAAGGGAATGCTCCGCGTGGATGAAGGCTTTCGCCGCCGAACTGGCAGGGCGCTCCGGGCGGACTTGCGCAGGCCAGACGGACGCCGTTTCCTGACGGCAGCGTCTATCCTATTTTGGGAAGTTCGTAGCCTTGGCGGTATTCGCGGGTGAACAGCCGGTTCGCTTCTCCATCGTCCATGCATTCCCCCTTTTCGGGATCGATTGTGAGTTTGCGGCCGACGCGCGTGGCGATATTGCCCAGGTGGCAGAGCGTGGTGGACACCGCGCCTTCGGCGATACCGCCGTTGAGTCCGGCGGGGTTGCCGGCCTTCACGCAGTCCAGGAAATTGCGGAAATGGTCCTCGATGCTGGCGTAAGGGCCGATATGCCTCTTTTCCTCGCCTTTTAGAAAAACGTCACAGCCCCCCCGGCCAATTTCCAGTTTTCCCTTGTCCCCGTAGAACACGACGCCGTTGTCGTGACCCTCCATGGGGTAGTCCGTCCACAGGCGCATTTCATACATCAGGTAACAGTGGTCATACTCAAAGGTGATCACCTGCGTGTCAGGGGTCTGATGGTCGTCGTCGTAGAAGAGTTGGCCGCCCGAAGCGCTGACCGCGTTGGGCAGACCGACGCCGAGCCCCCACCGTGCCTGGTCAACCTGGTGAATACCGTCATTCGCGATGTCGCCGCAGCCGTAGTCCCAGAACCAGTGCCAGTTGTAGTGCCAGCGGTTCTTGGTGAAGGGATGCAGGGGGGCGGGGCCGAGCCAGAGATCGTAGTTGACCCCCTCGGGAGGACTGGTTTCCGGCTCGCGGCCGATGGGTTCGCGAAACTGGTGGTTGATCGCCTTCGCCAGGCGAACCCTGCCAATCACGCCCTCGCGCAGCAGGGCTACGGCCTGTTTTATCGATTCGCTGCTGCGTCCCTGGGTGCCTTGCTGCACGCACCTCCCTGAGGCCGCGGCCGCCTTTGCGAGAAGCCGCGCCTCGTTGATGTTGTGCGCGCAGGGTTTTTCCACATAGACATGCTTGCCCGCCTGGATGGCCGCGAGGGCGACGGGGGTGTGCCAGTGGTCCGGCGTGGCGATGCTGACGCTCTCGATGCTCTTGTCGTCGAGCACGCGCCGAAAGTCCTCGACCAGGGCGATTCGGTCAGGGTTGGGCAGTTTCCCGGCGACCAATTTCCTCCGCTCGGGATCAACGTCGCAGAGCGCGACGATCTCGCAATCCGGGAAAGTTGAGAAAGCTTGAGCGTGGCGTTTCCCCTGGTTTCCGGCACCAATAATGGCATGACGGACCCGCTCGGTTGCAGAACTCTGCGCAGCTACGGAAAGCGCGGGGAGGGTGAGCCCCGCGACCACGCCCCGGCCTGCGGTGGCGAGAAATGCACGACGACTTGAAGTGCGCATAAATTCGGTCTCCTTGCTGGTGATATCAACAAACATCAAGAAGCAGTCGGCAACTTCACTGATAATAATATATACTTCGTCCGTCAGTAAATGGCGTTTCCAGCAGTTCTTGGACAGGGAGTTCGCTATGGAGCGGAAACACAAAGGTGAAACAGCACAAAACCCGGGCAAATGGTTGGTGCTCGTTGCCGGCGTCTCGGGATGGTTGTTTGCGGGAGCGCAACTGGGCCTGATGCCTTTTGCGGCCCTGACCATCAGCAAAGACCTGATGGGGGCTTCTTTCACGTCGGCGGGCGCGGGAACTTGGTTTGCGGGGTACTCCGCCGTGACCATGCTCGGCGCCGCCATTGGGGGCATCGTTTTCGGCAGCCTTGGGGACCGTTACGGCCGCGCAAAGGGGCTCTCATGGAGCATGCTTTGTTATACCGTCTTCGGCCTCGCGGGGTACTTTGTGAAGACGCAGGAGCAATTGCTCCTGTTGCGCTTTCTGGTGGGGCTGGGGGTGGGCGGCACCTGGCCCAACGGCGTCTCGCTTCTCTCCGAGTTCTGGTCCGATGCGTCCCGGCCCGTGCTGGCCGGCCTCATGGGCGCGGCGGTGAATGTGGGCATCTTCCTGCTGTCGCTGCTGGGCAAGTGGTATGTGGTGACCCCGGAGACTTGGCGGGGGGTGATGCTAATCACGGGGAGCCCGATTTTTTTCGCTCTGGCCGTACTCGTCTTTCTTCCGGAGTCCCCAAAGTGGTTGGAGAGCCGCGTTGCTGGAAATGCCGCCATCGCGTCCTCTTCCCTTGCGGAACTGTTCCGGCCCCCGCTTCTCAGGGTGACTTTTCTCGGGATCTGCCTGGGGGGGATTCCGCTGCTTGGGGCGTGGGCCTCGAGCAAGTGGATGCTTCCCTGGGCGGAGCATGTTGCCGGAGCGGCCAACCCCGGATACAAGGCCACAACATTGGCCTATTGGTCGGTCGGGGCCACGGTTGGCGGGCTGGTCGGAGGCTATGTGGGGCAATTGCTGGGTCGGCGCCTGTCATACATCGCCATAAGCGCGGGCGCCTGCGGCATGAACCTCTTTATCTACGGATGGCTAAAACCCTTGGACGCGGCCTTTCTTCCGGCCGTATTCATTCAGGGGGCCGTCAGCACCATGTTCTTCGGCTGGCTGCCCCTCTACCTGCCCGAGATATTCCCAACGCGGGTTCGTGCCACGGGAACCGGTATTTCCTATAATTCAGGGCGTTTCCTCACCGCTGCCGGAGTCATGGCCGCGGGATTGCTGATCCAGATGTTCCACGGTGACTACGCGAAGGTGGGCAGCATCACGGGCCTTGTGTACGCGCTGGGCGTGGTGGTCATTTGGCTGGCCCCAGAAACCAAAGGGAAGGCCCTGCAATCGTGACCGGGCGCGTCCGGACGTGAGTGGCGCCGGCGCAGTCTACCGCCGTTTGCGGGACTCTCCCGGGGTAACTCCGGAGAACCGCTTGAAGGCCCCCAGGATCCGCGCTGCGGCCGTACATCTGACGCAGCAGATGCTCCACCCGCGCAAGCAGCCGCGCCTTCTCCAGTTCCTGCTGGCGCATGCTGGCGGCCAGTTCATCCTTGACCGCAAGAAGCTCACAAATGAGCGCGCGGCACTGCGCAAGGTCGTCGGGGAGCTTCGTGCTGTGGGCGTCTTTGCTCATTGCGGTCCGCATCGGTTGGCTCACTTCGTGTGATACTATATAGACTGCGGATCATACAGAA
>CAIUWO010000012.1 GCA_903902895.1 Candidatus Hydrogenedentota bacterium
AATCGGGTGTTCAACGAGCTTGCCGCCGTGGTGCGCCAACTCCAACAGGGTCTGCCGCGGATGAGCTCGGACAGGGCCGGCGTACGCAGCCTAACCGCCTGGCCTTGGATTGTTAGTCTCAACTTGAACGCTTATTAGAATAAGCGGCTCCACCGCACAAAACCATGAGAGGGAATAGGGGTGCTTGGGTCAATGTTTCCCACTCGACATATACTGCGGATAGTGAAAAACACCCCCCCTCTGCTCCAGAAATCAACGGGTCAGGGGCAGGAAACTGCATAAGGAACCAATCAATGTCTACCAGCCAGCAAGCCCGGAAGGAAGTTGAGGTTCTGTCACCCATTGCAAGCGGTCACGAGCATATTCTGACTCCCGAGGCGCTTGAGTTCCTGAAGTTGCTACACAGGGAGTTCAATCCGCGGCGTCTGGAACTGCTGAAGGCGCGAACAGAGCGCCAGAAGGCGCTTGACGCGGGAACGCTCCCGGATTTCCTGCCGGAAACCAAAGCCGTCCGTGAAGGTGAATGGCGGGTTGACCCGGTTCCGGAAGACATGCAGGACCGGCGTGTGGAGATAACCGGACCGGTGGACCGGAAGATGATAGTAAACGCGCTCAATTCCGGCGCACGCACTTTCATGGCCGATTTTGAGGACTCCCATTCACCCACCTGGCACGGAACCCTTGACGGCCAGGCAAACCTCTTTGACGCGGAGCGCGGGCAGATTGATTTCACCGCCCCCGGCGGGAAGCGCTATGCCCTGAAGGAAAAGACGGCCACCCTCATCGTGCGCCCGCGCGGATGGCATTTGAACGAGCGCCATGTCACCGTGGACGGTGAGCCGGTTTCGGGTTCCCTCTTCGACTTTGCGCTCTATTTCTTCCACAACGCACGGCTGCGTCTGGAAAAAGGCTCGGGCACCTACCTTTATCTGCCCAAGCTGGAGCACCATCTTGAGGCCCGCCTTTGGAACGATGTGTTCACGCGGGCGGAGGGGCTGATGGGCGTTCCGGAAGGCACCGTCAAGGCGACTGTTCTCATCGAAACAATCCTGGCCTCTTTCCAAATGGAGGAGATCCTCTTTGAACTGCGCCGCCACAGCGCCGGGCTGAACTGCGGCCGCTGGGACTACATGTTCAGCTACATCAAGAAACTGGGCGGGAACCCGCGGTACCTGCTGCCGGACCGGGGCCTGGTCACCATGACGGTGCCGTTCATGCGCGCCTACACGCTCTCCTGCATCCGGGCCTGCCACAAGCGCGGGGCGCACGCCATGGGCGGCATGGCCGCGCAGATACCCATCAAGAACGACGAGAAGGCCAATGCGGCCGCGCTGGAAAAGGTGCGGTGCGACAAGGAGCGCGAGGCCCGCGACGGGCACGACGGCACCTGGGTGGCCCATCCCGGACTGGTTCCCATCGCCATGGCCGAGTTTGACAAGGTTTTGGGAGACCGTCCCAACCAGCTTGACAAAATGCCCGATGCGCCCTTTGTCGCCGCGGACTTCATCGAGCCGCCGCAGGGCGCCATCACCGAGGCGGGATTGCGCCAGAACATCAGCGTGGGCATCCAGTACATCGCCTCGTGGCTTTGCGGAAACGGATGCGTGCCGCTGTACAACCTGATGGAAGATGCGGCTACCGCGGAAATCTCCCGGACACAGGTGTGGCAGTGGGCGCACCACCCGGAAGCCCGTCTGGCGGACGGGCGCAAGGTCACGCTGGAACTGGTGCGCGCGGTGACCGGCGAGGAGATGGACAAACTGGCCCGGGACCTGGGCCCGGAGCGTTTTGCGGACGGGCGCCTTTCCGAGGCGCGCGTCCTCTTTGACCGGCTGGTTGCGGCGGAGAAACCGGCCGAATTCCTTACTTTGGAAGCCTACGCACTGCTGGACTAGAAACACAGGAGAAGGATCGCCACATGGGCAACAACGGAAAAGAACCCGGAAGAACGGCACAAACAAAGGGAAGACACTGCGGCCTTTGCGGCTGGGAGGACCAGTGCGACCCGCACGTCCTGGTCTGCCCCAACGAGGTGGCCGCCCTGGAGAGTTACTGGAAGAACGACCCGCGCTGGGCGCGCCTTACCCGGACCTATTCCGCGGAGAAGGTGATCACCCTGCGCGGCTCCATGCGCGTGGAGCACACCATCGCCACCGAAATGGCGAAGAAGCTGTGGGGCCTGCTGCACACCGAGCCCTATGTGAACGCGCTGGGCGCGCTTACGGGCAACCAGGCCGTGCAGATGGCCATGGCCGGACTCAAGGCCATCTACCTGAGCGGCTGGCAGGTGGCCGCCGACGCGAACCTCGGGGAGTCCATGTACCCCGACCAGAGCCTGTACCCCTCCAATAGTGTGCCCTCCGTGGTGCGCCGCATCAACCGCGCCCTCCTTCGCGCCGACCAGGTGCAGATGCTGAGCGGAAAGAAGGACTTTGACCCCTGGACACCCATTGTGGCCGACGCCGAGGCGGGGTTCGGCGGCGCGCTCAACGCCTACGAGCTTATGCTTGCCATGATCGAGGCGGGCGCCGCGGGCGTGCATTTTGAGGACCAGCTCGCCTCGGCGAAGAAGTGCGGCCATCTCGGCGGCAAGGTGCTGGTGCCCACCAGGGAATTTGTGCAGAAACTCATCGCCGCGCGGCTCGCCGCAGACGTGGCCGGCGTGCCCACCGTGCTGGTGGCGCGCACCGACGCGGACGCCGCCGGGCTGCTCACCAGCGACATTGACGACCGGGACAAGCCCTTCTGCACCGGCGAGCGCACCGAAGAGGGCTTTTTCGGCATGCGTCCCGGCATCGAGACCGCCATCGCGCGGGGCCGCGCCTACGCGCCCCATGCCGACCTGGTGTGGTGCGAGACCAGCACCCCCGACCTGAAGCAGGCCCGCCAGTTCGCCGAGGGCGTGCTGTCGGAGCATCCCGACGCGCTGCTCGCCTACAACTGCTCCCCCTCCTTCAACTGGCGCGCCAAACTGGATGACGCCACCATCGCCAAGTTCCAGAACGAGCTGGGGGCCATGGGCTACAAATTCCAGTTCGTCACGCTGGCGGGATTCCACGCGCTGAACCTCTCCATGTGGAAACTCGCGCGGGGCTACAAGGACCGGCAGATGGCGGCCTACAGCGAACTGCAGGACGACGAGTTCGCCGAGGAGAAGCTGGGTTACATGGCGGTGAAGCACCAGCGCTTTGTGGGAACAGGTTTCTTCGACGAGGTCAACAACGTAACCTCGCAGGGCACCTCCGCGCTGTCGGCCCTCTCCGGTTCCACCGAGGAGGCACAGTTCCAGCACTGACAGCGACCCTTGAAGAAGTAGCGAATATTGTCCGCCCGGAAGCAAAGGAAATGGTCCGGGCGGATTCTTCTTTCCTTCCGTCCATCTTTTCCCTCTTGGGGGATGATTCGGAATATGGCCCCCATGATGGATGGGGATGGCGGAAAGGAGACTGGCCCCAACAGCAACGCCGGCCGGTCCCTCGCGGAACCGGCCGGCGCAATGTGTTCAGGCTGGTGCTAACCGTGCGTCAGTGGCTGTGGCCGCACTTGCAGTCGTCTTTGCCCTTTTCGGGGGCGTCGGTGACAAGGCACTCGGTGGTGATGATCATGCCGGCGGCGCTGACCGCGTTCTGCAGGGCGCAGCGGATGACCTTGGCCGGGTCGATGATGCCGGCCTTCACTAGGTCCTCAATCTCGCCGGTGGCGGCGTTGAGGCCCATGTTGCCCTTGGTGGCGCTGACATTGTTGACGACCACACCGCCCTCCATGCCGGCGTTCTCGGCGATTTGGGCGAGGGGCTCGGACATGGCCCTGATGACGATCTGGGCGCCGACCTTCTCGTCGCCTTCCAGCGCAAGCGCCGCAACCTTGTCGCGGGCGCGCAGCAGCGCCACGCCGCCGCCGGCCACAACGCCCTCTTCAATGGCGGCGCGGGTCGCGTTGAGCGCGTCGTCCGCGCGGTCCTTCTTCTCCTTCAGCTCGACCTCGCTGGCCGCGCCGATCTTGATGACCGCAACGCCGCCGGCCAGCTTGGCGAGGCGTTCCTGCAGCTTCTCGCGGTCGTAGTCCGAGGTCGTGTCCTCGATCTGGCGGCGCATCTGGTCGCAGCGGCCCTGGATTTCCTTCTTGTCGCCGCCGCCCTTGATGATGGTCGTGTTGTCCTTGGTGATCTCAATGCGCTTGGCGGAGCCGAGCTGGTCCAGTTCGACCTTTTCGAGCGTCATGCCAAGGTCCTCGCTCACGTAGGTGGCGCCGGTGACGATGGCGATGTCGCGCATGATGTCCTTGCGGCGGTCGCCGAAGGCGGGCGCCTTCACGGCGGCAACGTTCAGGATGCCGCGCAGGCGGTTGACGACCAGCGTGGCCAGCGCCTCGCCCTCGATGTCCTCGGAGAGGATGAGCAGCGGCTTGCCGCTCTGGGCAATCTTCTGCAGCAGCGGAAGCATCTCGCGGATGTTGCTGATCTTCTTCTCGCAGATCAGGATGGCCACGTCCTCAAGCACGACCTTCATCGTCTCGGGCTGGTTCACGAAGTGCGGGGAGATGTAGCCGCGGTCAAACTGCATGCCGTCGACGATCTCGACCTCGGTCTGAAGGCTCTTGCCCTCTTCGATCGTGATCACGCCGTCCTGGCCGACCTTGTCGATCGCGTCGGCGATGATGTCGCCAATGGCCGCGTCGCCGTTTGCCGACACCGTCGCCACCTGCTTGATCTCGTCTTTGTTCTTGATCTTCTTGGCGGCGTGCGCAATCGCGTCCAGCGCGACCACCAGCGCCTTGTCCATGCCGCGCTTGAGGTGCATCGGGTTCGCGCCCGCCGTCACGTGCTTCATGCCCTCGTGCACAATCGCCTGGGCCAGCACCGTCGCCGTCGTTGTGCCGTCGCCCGCCACATCGCCGGTCTTGCTCGCGGCCTGGCGCACCATGCGCGCGCCCATGTTGGCCAGCGGCTCCGCCAGTTCGACTTCCTTGGCAACCGTCACGCCGTCCTTGGTGACCTTGGGCGCGCCATAGGACTTCGCCATCAGGACATTGCGGCCGCGCGGACCCAGCGTCGCTTTGACTGCATTGGCCAGCGCATCCACGCCCTGCAACAGCGCCACACGGGCTTCTTGACCGAATACCAACTGCTTCGCCATCGTTCTAAATCTCCTTGCTTGTACGTTGCGGAAACGTGTCCGTAACCATGGTTGTTTGAGGTGTTAGCACTCATTATGGGCGAGTGCTAACAGGTAGAGTAGCATACCCAAAGCCCCCTGTCAAGTCCTGTGGTCTTGGCGCGGGGCACTGCCCGCACAAAGCGGCAGCCAGGTTTCGCTCCCCCAAGGCTTCCGTGCGAACACCTTAATTAAGTCAGTCGCGCTGCGCACGCTATCCCCTCCGTTGCGCTCGGGAAAACGCCCCCTACCTATCTTCACCCCCCCTATCTTGTAGACAAGATTGCATTGAAGAGTCGGTTATTGCGTAGTCGTTCTTTTCGCATTATTATTACTTAATAGGGAAGCGTCCCTAGCCCCCTGATTTCCTCAGCCCCCTCCGCGTCCAGTGTGACCACGTTATATAGAAGGTGCCTGTCCATGTTTAACCCCAGGTTTCCTCCCCATTTAGTCCCCATTTAGTCCACCTCTTCCTGATTTCCCCATGTGGATTAGTCTCGCGGCGGCCACCGCACCCGCAATCAGTCCAACCGGCGTGTAGACGACCATGAATAGCATAAATAACATGGCCCACGAACCATCTGAAGAGAACCCGCCAAAGTAGCCGAAACGGCCCCACCTTGATTCAAGTAAGAACCAGATTACGGGAAAAGTAAAGCACGCATGAAGATCATAAGCAACTACGATATATACGATTCTCGCCGCAGCGCCATGCGTTTGCCACCCTTTGTAACAATATTCAAAATATATCATTAGCACTACGTGTATGAGCAGTGAGATGTACGCTGCCGCCAAGGCATCAAACGAATGAGTAAACGCGTAGTACTGCGATCCATATATATACACATAATACACAGTGAACGCATAGAGCCACCACTGGGAAACAAGAAAACAAAGCGATGGGCGTATGGCTAATAGTATGGCATCTATCTGTTTTGTCGCGACACCTTTCAGCAATTGGGTATTCAAAGTGCCTCCTCAGGAACCCACTCGTATTACCTGAAGGCGTTGGCGAAAGTCGGTACAAAAAAAGGGACAGACTGCGAATTACGCCTTCTCTCTCCCTGCCGTCCGGCGGCTCCCAGGTGGCGGCCACTCCTTGTCGGCCACACCACTGCAAACAAGCTACTCCAACTGCTCCACAAATGCAAACGATGAACAGCAGGGGGCACCATACTCTTGCGAAATCTGTTCTGCTCCGCTGCAAACACCAACGACGACGACTCCCCTGCCAACGAACCACATTATGGGAAATTCCCGCATGACAACGCCCCCCTGACCGAATCGTGACACGGGTTCAACAGAAATGGAACAAAGCGTTAGCTTGATTCGAGTCTGGTCCGAATGGCGCTAGATTAAGGCTTGGGAGTGGTTATTTCGCCCTTTCAGGGCTGGACAATCGTGGGATGTTCTTCTTCCTGGGGCGTTGCCCCAGGCTTTGTCCTTATGCGCCTTCGGCGCGTGGAAGGCACCCGCTTTGGACGTGATTTTGCCGTAACGTTTTGAGCGCTGAAGGCGCGCAAAGTGTCAGCCCGGGGCATCGCCCCGGGTAAACGGACCACAGCTAAAGACAAGCACTGAAAGTGCGAAACCATCGAACCCGCGCCTTAAGTTAGTGCCATTCGAGTCTGTCCCTTTTCTTGCCCTACTGTAGACGCGGCATCCTGCCGCGTTCTTCGTCAACCCATGGCGCGCGCAAGGGACGGCAAGCAATACCGGCCCAGCGTCCTTGCCCCGGTCCTGGCTCGTCTGCCGCATGGGCGGGACTCTGGAGGAAAGAGGCTGGAAGCCTCTTCTACTGTAGACGCGGCATCCTGCCGCGTTCTTCGTCAACCCACGGCGCGCGCAAGGGACGGCAAGCAATACCGGCCCAGCGTCCTTGCCCCAGTCCTCACTCGTCTGCTGCGTGGGCGGGACTTTGGAAGAAAGAGGCTGGAAGCCTCTTCTACTTTTTTTGGCAGGCACGGGCACAGCCGCCGGAAGCGCATCCTGATTCGCCTAATGGTCTGCTATACTCGGCCCATGACAGGAAAGCCGTTGACACACCGCTTCGTGCGCGGGTCCGCATCGTCGATGCTGGCCGTTTTGGTGTCCATGGCGGCGCTGCTCGTCACGGGCAAACTGGTGGCCGTGTCTTTTTCCCGGGAATTGGTGGGCATGCTGGCGCTGATGCTGGTGTCGGCCGATTTCCTGAATGTGCTTTTCAGCTTTGGGCTGCCGGTGTCCATGCCCCGGCTTGTGGCGGCGGCGGCAGTGGCGGAGCGGCCCGTGGTCACCCGCAATGCGGTGGAACTGCTGGGGTGGACGACGGTCCTGTCCGGTCTGTCGGCCCTGCTGCTGATGGCGGCCGTTGGGTTCTTGCCTGAAGTATCCGCGGGGGCCATCACCGCCCTGGTCGCCGAACCGCACTATATTATCCTGCTGTGGCTGCTGGCCGTTTCCGGCACCGCGCGCGACCTGCTCATGTCCATCCTGGCCGGCATGGACCTGTATTCCGCGCGGGCCACCGCCGTGGCCATGACCTCGCTGCTGCAGGTGGGGCTGGTGGCCGGGGCCGTCTGGCTCGACCGCGAAACCATCACCTGGCTGGTGCTGGCCATGGTCCTGTCCTACGGCATCGCGGTGGTCTGGATGGGCGGCAAACTCCGGGGCAGTTGGCGGGTCTGCGGCCATTTGCGCCCCACCCGGTCCACTTTGGACGGCATGCGCGACCTGCTGCGCTTCAGCGGACCGCTGTATGCCAACCAGTTGCTGACGTTCTTCTACCAGCGCTTCGACACCGTGCTGGTCGGCGCGCTGCTGGGTCTCGCGCCCGCGGCGGTGTTTGAGATGGTGAAACGCCTGCCCATGGTCATGACCCGCGTCCTTGGCGCCGGGCTCACCCCCTACCTGCCGCACCTGACGCGGCTGATCGCCGCGGACGACTCCGTCGGCGCGGCCCGGCTTGCGGAGCGCAGCGCCCGCATCACCGCCTGCATGGGATACGGCGCGGCGCTGACGGTGATTGTGTTCCGGGAACCGGTCGTGCGCCTGCTCTTTTCCGATGAATATCTTTCCGGCACGGGCACGCTGGCCCTGCTGCTCGCCGCCGCCGTGATCACCCTGCAAACGGGCGTCATGGGGCAGACCCTGATCGCCCTGGGCCGCACCATGGCCGTCACCCTGATCAACACCGGGCTGGTGGCGGTGGGCTTGGCCATGAACGCCGCCCTGATTCCCATGCTCGGCATGGCGGGCGCGGGCTGGGCCTCCGTCTCGGCGGTCGCGTTCAGCGGCGTGCTGCAGGCCTGCTGGGTGCGCCGCCACGGCGTCCCCGTGCGCTGGCGCGCCGTGCTCCTCCCCCACGCGGTCTTCGCCCTGGCCTGCCTGCCCGCGCTTTTCGCCGACGGCCTTGCGCTCAGATTGTCGGGCATGGCCCTCTTTGTTACACTTAGTTTTGCGCTGGGCGTTGTCACACCCGGCGAGATAGGGCATGCCGCCGGCGCACTGCGCCCAGGCAACGGCAAGGCCATGGAATCCTGACCGCATGGACACCACACCACCATCAACCCGGCTGAACCTCGGCTGCGGCGACACGCCGATCAGCGGATACTGCAACGTTGACATTGCGGAGCGTCCCGGCGTGGACCGGGTCTTCGACCTCGAAACGCGCCCGTGGCCGCTGCCGGACGGCCATTTCGAGGAGGTGCTGCTGATCGACGTGCTGGAGCATCTCTCCGACATGGTCGCCACGATGGGGGAAGTGTGGCGCATAAGCCGCGACGGCGCGGGGGTGCGGATACGGGTTCCCTACTGGAACAGCCGCTGGGCATGGATGGACCCGCAGCACAAGCGCGCCTTTCATGAGTGCAGTTTCGACTTCTTTGACCCGTCCAAGAAGTATTGCCGGCAGCGCCCCTACTATTCCCATGCCCGGTTCACGGTGGAGGCGGTGACCTTTGAGGGGTGCTGGTTCTTCCTGGGACGGTCCTGGAAATGGCGCGTGCCGGAGAACCGGCCCAAACGCATCCTCCATGCCGCGACAAAACTGTGCGACATCGTTCATTTTCTGCAGTTTGAACTGCGGGTGATCAAGTAGGCCATGGAACGCGTTCTCGCCATCGACGGACGGCCCGCCAATGAGGAGCAGCGCGCCGGCATCGGCAACTTCTGCGCCGAACTGCTGCGCGAACTTCCCCGCGCCGCCGCCGGGGCGGGCTGGCGCGTGCGGGTGTATCTCGACGCGCCGCCGCGCGCCGGCTTCCCCGTGGCCGGGGAACAGGTGGAATTCCGCATCCTGCCGGGCTGCCGCCTGTGGACCCAGCGGCGGCTCGGCCCCGCGCT
>CAIUWO010000013.1 GCA_903902895.1 Candidatus Hydrogenedentota bacterium
AGATTTGCGATAATCTCTGCAACCAAGGAGATCGGTGATGAGCAAAGAAACCAAGACAGAAGATGTTGCGAAACCGGGGCCTTTGGGTCCGAAGGAGCGTTGGAGTGTCCGGCGCAAGCGCGAGGTGACGTTGCGCTTGTTGCGGGGTGAACCTTTGGATGCGGTGAGCCGGGAGCTTGGCGTGGAGATCTACCGTCTGGAGCAATGGCGGGAGAAGGCTTTGCTGGGCATTGAGGAGGCACTGCGGGACCGGACGGGCGATCCGCTCCATACGGAACTGGATGCGGCAAAACGTCACATCGGCGAGTTGTCGATGGAGAATGAATTGCTTCGGCGGGAAAGGGACCTGCGCCGCCCTTTATCCGGCAAGAGGTCGTGGAAGTGAGCCGGGAAGCATCACCCACGACCGGGAAACCCTACGGGGTCAAGCGGGTCTGCAAGACCTGCCAATATCCGCGCTCCACGCTGTATGCCCAGCAACAACGAGCCGTGTCGGCGGAGCAGCCGCCCGGGAAGCGCGGCCCGAAGTCTGCCTTTACGGACGAGGCGCTGCTTGAGCTTATACGCCAGGACTTACGGGAGTCGCCGTTTTCTGGCGAAGGTCATCGCAAAGTGTGGCGGCGGTTGAAATTCGGGCATGGTGTGGCTGTTTCGCGCAAACGGGTACTTCGGATCATGCGCGAACACCACCTGCTGTCGCCGCACCGGCGGCCCCAAGGGCCTCCCGTCGAGCACAAGGGTACGATTACGACGCAGGCGCCCAATGTCATGTGGGGCGTGGATGGCACGAGGGTCTTCACTGTAGAGGAGGGGTATGTCTGGATCTTTACGGCGGTGGAACACTGGAACGCGCAGTGCATGGGGTGGCATGTGACGAAGACAGGCGACCGGTTTGCCGCAATGGAACCCGTTTCACAAGGCGTTTTGGCGCAGTTCGGTCATGTGGACAAAGAGGCGGCACGCGGGCTGGCGATCCGGATGGACCACGGCAGCCAGTATCTCTCCGACTACTTCCAGAATCAACTCAAATACTGGGGCATTGCGCCCAGCTTCGCATTTCTGGAGCAGCCCCAGACCAATGGCGTGGCGGAACGCTTCTTTCGCACAATCAAAGAGCAGGCGATTTACGGGCGGGTCTTCCGCACGATTGCGCAAGTCCGCCAAGCCGTCAAGGAATTCGTGGAACTGTACAATCAACAATGGCTCGTGGAGAAAAACGGCTTTCTGAGTCCCACCCAAATGCGCGAGGCATTCGCGCTGAAGGCGGCGGCATGAACATGCTACACTTATCTTCGCCATGGGAAACGGAGGCCGGAAATCCTGGCGAGGAACCGGCCAAGGGATACCATGGCCAGGCTCATCAGACGATGAGAGGGCGTGGCGGTCAATTGGCGTCACGCCCAACCAAAACCCCTCATCGGATGATAGACCTGCTATGCCTCAAAAACGCAAAAAACTTCATGCAAACCGGTGTCCAAGGAACCGGGCGCGGTACAACCATTTGTTCATGAACAGTCCTCCCCCTTCACCCTTATGCACCAAGTTTTGCAGTTATGGCGGGTGTCGGGTAGGGTAGAAAAGCGTGGAGGGGGGCGCTATCCATTTCGCTACTGCCCTCTCAAGTGGCCTTACGCAATCGTGCCCCCTGTCGCAGATTAGCTGATGGTG
>CAIUWO010000014.1 GCA_903902895.1 Candidatus Hydrogenedentota bacterium
TCCGCCGGTTGCGGAATCTTGTAGTGGTTGCGGTCGGTCAGGCCACCGATGTCCACCGGATTGCCCAGCGTGCCGCCGGTCTGGGAGAGCATGGTGAACCCCTCCCCGTAATAGCCCGTGTCCGGCGGATAGCTGTGCGCAATGCGGGCCAGCACGATTTCCTTCACCCGCACCGCCGCCTTGCCCTTGTTGGTGAGTGTGGCGCGGCACATACTGCCGTCCCAGCTGCGGTCCAGTTGAAGGGTTTTGGATGCAACCCCATCGGCGAGGACGATTTCAGAGGGGGCGCTCTTGATAGTGTCCAATTTCAGTTCTGCGGTCCCTGCCGGATTCTTGTCCTGCGCCGGACACCATGCCGCTGCGACCAGACACAATCCAAACACCACCGCGCGCGTACAAAAGTTCATTGCTACATCCTCTTGCGTGTCCTTGAAACCCGTGGGGGAAAGTGTACCTGAAAGGCTCAGGGTGCTCAACAGACAGTCCGGATGTGTGAGGCGCAGTCACATGTTTCTTCGGTGCCTTGGGACGCGAAGTTCAACTTCGCGGGCAGGGACATTCCCAAGTACAACTTGGGAACAAGAGGGATTGAAGCCCAAGACCACAGGGCGCACCGTCATTGCGAGCAAAGCGAAGCAATCTCCTGCCCGTCATGCGCCCAGGGGAACGGGCCATCGTTTCAAGAGATTGCCGCGTCGGGCTGAAGCCCTCCTCGCAATGACTGGTGCGACATGCGGGTTGGAAGGTCGTTTGAAAACCACGCATCTCCCTGATAGGCTGTCGCGTGTGGTATCCACAGCCTTTGGAGGCAACAGAGTTTATGCTGGTTTCCTGCATGGTTTTTGCGGCGCTTGCCGCGCACGCGGCCGCGCCCATGATGTTTCTATCCCCGGAGGATTTGGCGAACCCGCATGGGATCACGCTGGAGGCGCAGCTTCCACAGCCGGGCATGACACTGTTCGCCAAGAACCCTGACCGGCCCAAACTCTGGTACGCGCCGGTGGCGGTCATGACGGATGATGGCGGTGCCCGCATCTGGTACCAGCGGGTGAACAAGGACGAGCAGGAATTTTCCGACCAGCGCACGCTTTGTATCGGCGAAATCTGCGACGGTGCATGGAAGCTGGTTCCCACCTCGGCGGAAGCGCCTGCCTGGGGCGGCGTCAACAATGTGTGCCTGCGCCGCTCTCCGTTCACGCCCACCTGGGGCGGTTTCAACGTGTTTCAGATGGCCAAGGTCGGCGAAGGCTACAAACTGCTGTATTGGGACCAGCCGGACGAGAAGGGGCAGGCTGGGGCGATGCTGGCCAGTTCAGGCGACGGCGTCGTTTGGAACAGGGAGCCGGGCGGGACCGTGTTCACCGAGTTTAACGATGCCTTCACACTCCTCCCCGACGACGGCCGTTTCCTGCTCTACCAAACCGCGCTCGAAGACTGGCCCGACAAGCCCTATCCGGACAATCTGGACAAGAAACGCCGGGTGTTGACACTGCGCCGTTCGGGAGACCTTAAGACTTGGACGCCCCAAGAGGTCTTTCTCAAACCCGACGCCCAGGACCCGCCGGAGACGGAGTTCTACCTGATGAAGGCGTTCCGGTATGGCGGCGGGGTGCTCGGGGTGATCATGAAATACTATGCCGACCCGGCAGCACCGGAGAAGCACAGTGCCCTCCTGAAGTATGAACTCGTGGTGAGCCGCGACGGCGTGCAATGGACGCGGCCCTTTCGCGCGACCGATGTGGGCTTCTGGAGCTATGCCGATCCGTTCCTGCTGCAGGACCGGCTCCACTTCGCCATCTGGAAAGACAACGCAATGGCCACGGTGTCCTACGCGCCCCATCGCATGACCGCGGTGTGTGCGGGGGAAGAAGAGGGGAGTTTCTCCATCGCTTCCATTGAGGCAAAACAACCGGTGCTCACACTCGACGTTGACGCACAAAAAGGTTGGATAGAAGTGCGCCTGCTGGACGAGCCGGGTCAACCGGTCCGCGGTGTGGAAGCGAAACGCATTGAAGCGGTGGACAAGGAAGACATTGCCGTTGACTTCTCCGGCGCCGCAGGAGAAGGTCCGTACCGGTTGGGCTTCCGCATGCGGAACGCGAAGGTGTTCGCTGTCAGCGCCGCCGACGTCCACTAGAACAGGTCAGGATGCGGTCCCCATTTTGGAGTGCGGCGGCATCGACGCCGCCTTGGCTGATATCGCGCGCTAGGCCAGCCAAAGCGGTGTCATGGTAGCCCCACCAAATAGGAACATCGACGCTTACTGAACATCGCTCAACGCCATCCCAGTGCGCCGACGCTTTCGACAACATTACAACAAGACAGAACATCTACTCCGGCCTGTGCGAAATGCCGTTAACCTCCGCACCGCTATTCCACACCGCCCGACTCGCCTCCGAACTCTGCGTAAACAGGATCAGGGGAACACGAGCCGGAATGACGGCAAGCAGTACCAGCGCAATAAGAGCCAGTTTGAGCAATCCCCTACAGTTCTTGTGTTGAATGACAAAGTGGTAGACCCAGAACAGTGTCAATGCGATCAATTCAAGAGTCAGGACGATGAATATCATGTCAACAGCGTGGACAAACCACGACTCACGAACTCCAGCCAAGTACGCCACGACCCGGTCTTGACCTATCTTGGCATCCGCTGTGACCAAGGCAGCCGAATTGACCACTCCCCGATCAAAGGAAACCTCAATATAGTCCATTGGCCTGTGGGAGCACGGCCATTGGAAACGCAACACCTCTGACCCTTGTGTATGAGGATCTTCGGGCACACCTATTCCAACGGGTAGCAACCGAAACAAGTCTTCCTCCGAAATGCCGGGACGTGCTGCTGTGAAGAAGGCAATTGCAGCGTCCGCGCGAGTCCTCATGTGATTTGCGAAGAGGAGACCCATAAGCAGCGCCACCACTGCCGTCACGCACAGAAACATCACCTCCCGAGTCTTTGGGGAATATTCCTCAATATTCAACGCCATATGGGCCTCACCTCCCTGGGCAACCAAACATGTAAGAGCGACCGCCATTGATAACGTGCGCGCATTGCGTAATGCCGTCACCTCTTCTGAATCCGGCACTCGCCTTCGTTAGTAGTAAGTATACACATGTACCACCCAGGTGCACATGCGCAACCGTCTCCATTTGAAACCCGCCCCCCCGCCTGTTAGGCTTCTGGTCAACTGATGGAGGCACCGAAGACCCATGCTGACCGCCTGCGCGCTTGCCCTGATAATCCAACTCCATGTGGCCGCAGCGCCCGACCCCGCGGCGGCGGCTTCGGCGCTTGCCGGGCGGGTGCTGGGGGAGCGGGGGGCGGAATTTCGCTTTGAGCAGATTCCGGCCGACGACGGTAAGGACGTCTTCGAGTTCGAGTCTTCCGGCGGCACGGCCACCGTGCGCGGTTCTTCCGGCGTAGCCATGGCGACGGGGCTGAACTGGTACCTGCGCTACCACTGCAACGCCAACATTTCCTGGGGCGGCGACCA
>CAIUWO010000015.1 GCA_903902895.1 Candidatus Hydrogenedentota bacterium
GACACGCGGCCGCCCTTTGACGGGTTCAAGGCGCTGATGGGCAGGGTCTGCGGGTTCGAGGCAGCATGCCATTCTTTTGACGCGGGCAAGTGGCATTTTGTCGTTATCCCCTGCAATCTTGCGGGAGGGGACCCGGCGTGCAAGCAGGCGGAACAGGAGGTGTTCTCCTGGCTCGAAGCCGACCTTGCCGCAAATCCCGGACGGCCGACGATGGTGTTCAACCATCTGCATCTCATGCCGCAGGGATTGAGCCAACTGGAGTGGTACTGCTTTCCGTTGGAACTGCGACTCAGGCTGCTTGGGTTGTTTGCCAAACACGGCAGCGTGCGGTACTACTTTAACGGCCACGTGCACAATGGCATCAAGGCGTCGGTGAAGACTTCTTGGCAATACGGGGGCACCACGTTCATCACCGTGCCAACCGGCACGCAGTCGCGCAATTTCGGCGAGGAGTATGCCGGTTTTGAGCAGGGGTTGGAGACGGGCGGCTATTATCTTGTGGTGGACGTGGACGGTGAATCGGTGAAGTTGACGGGGCGGCTGGCGGGCAAGACGGAAGGATACGCGTACCCGGACAAGATGCAGGCATTTAGGACGGACATCGAAGCGCGGTGGCTGACAAAAACGACGGACTTCCCCCCCGCTCCGGCCGTGGCAAACGGCAAGTTTCAAGACGGGCTGCGGGGGTGGCAGGCGTGTTACCGTTACAAGTCGGACATGAATCCAGGCTACATGTGGGAGCCCGCCGTGCGCGAAGGCCGCAACGCGGTGCAGATTCTGACGCGCACCAAGGACCCGGTGTTCTGGGCCAATGATGAACTGACGGAACTGTACCAGACGGTCGCCTCGCCCGTGGGCGCGCCGCCGGGACTGCGCGCCTCCTACTGGATAGACGACGCGGTGCGCGACGGCGGCGGGTATGTGCGGCTCAACGCCATGAAGGACGATGCGTTCCTGTTTGCCATGATGTTCCGCTGGGGGCGCAAGCATGAGCGCTATGCGGACATCCTGGTGCGTTGCTTCGCCAACGAGGTATACGGCGAGCCCAGGGGATGGCTGTGGCTACAGGAACTGGGCCGAAAGAAGCAGGGACTTTTCTGGGAACTGCCGGAAACGCCTGACTGCTGGCACCGGCTCGATGTGAACCTCGCGAATCTGTATGATCAGGCCCTTGGCGCGCCGGGCGCCTTTGCGGCGCTGGGCGTCACCAAGTGGCATTTGGGACTGGGGACCTGGGTCACTAACCGTGAGGGCGCGGTGAGCGCGGCCTGCTTCACGGACCTTGCGCTGCACGGTGACGCCGCGGACAAGTCGATGGTGGACGGAAAACCGCTTGCGGTGGACGATGGGGTGTTCGTGACGGAGTTTGGCCAGGACATCGAAGACCGCGTGTCTAAGAAGAGCCAGAAGAAGGCAAAGAAGAATCAGGGTTGAGCACAACGGGAGACTAGTCAACATGGATTTCGGACGCATCATCGGACATTCCTGGAAGACCGCGCTAGCGGCGGTTCTGCTGACGGCACAGACCTCCGCGTTTGCCGCCGATTCTACCGCGCCGCCGCAGGCGGAGCCGGCCAGGCAGGCCGCCCCCGCCCCGAAGGACACTGCGCCGACACCGGCGGC
>CAIUWO010000016.1 GCA_903902895.1 Candidatus Hydrogenedentota bacterium
AGCATCACCTTCCATGTCCCGGCGGGCGCATCCCAGGCCAGTGCCCCGTCGCGCAGGCCGCCGCTGATGTCCATGATCTCTTTCGTCGCCGTGTTCATCGCCGCCGCGCCCATGAACTGCCCTTCCGGCAGGGGCTGTGAAAAGGCGCGCGGACCGGTCACTTCCGTTTCGGCCTTGTCCAGCCGCTTGCTGAGCGCCTCGGGGTGGACGGACTTCAGGTGGCCGCCGGCACTTCCGCTGGGGAACCAGTATTCGTCGTACAGGCACATTTTCATACCCAGCGCGGCGGCCTTGTCCAGCGCGAACTGGTAGGCGTCCAGATATTCCTTGCCCATGAACGCCGGCGCCTTCTCCGAGGGCAAAATGCCGAACCCGTAATAGCCCACCGCCTTGCACCCCTCCATGATGGCGGTGGTTTTCTCGTCGCTCACCGGCGCGTTCCAGAACCACAGCGGCCGCGACTTGAAGCACAGCGGCGGATCCGAAAAGTCGCTTTGCAGGGTGTCCGGACCCGGCGCCGCAAGGGTGGCGACCAAAACAATGAGGGTTGAGAGCATCAGGGTATCCCTTTCGTTGAAACGCCGGGTTGGCGCAGTTCTGTATTCTGTTAAAGACAGCCGGCATAGGTTACAGCAAGCGTGCGGTGATTGCGAAAGTGATGTCGTTCTACGGAGTGCGGTGGCAGAGCGTAGCGGCGACACAGCTTTGGCTGGTCTAACGCGCGTTATCAGCCAAAGTGGCGTCGATGCCGCCGCACTCCATACCGGAGCTGCCTTTCGTCACGACTCGTGGAATTTCCCCTCGTTCCCAAGTTGCACTTGGGAACGTCCCTGCTTGTGAAGTTGCACTTCACGCTCCCCCGCGAAGTGCAACCCGCCAAAGGTGGACAAGCTTCGCGGACAAGTGCGTTCCCAAGTACAACTTGGGAACGAGAGCCCCGCACCAAGAGACAGCACCCCATACCCGGCAGCGCGGTGCTTGTCGTTCTTTCTCCCTCCCCTTGACAAGGGGAGGGGCAGGGGTGGGGTTTCTCTGTCCTCGCGCGAAGCCGGGCTTCGCGCCGCCGGGGCATGGCCCCGGCGAAGAATAGCGGCGGCATGGCCGCGCGCACTCAATAAAAAAGTCGTCCTGCGCCGCAACTCGTAGGACTCATCGGTTTTGCTGCATAATGTCCTTGCGCACATGTTTCGCGGAAAGGACAGGACGATGGGCAATGGAATGAACGGCATCTCGCGCAGAGGCTTTCTGCGCGGGTTGGGCACGGGCGCGGCACTGGCCGCTTATGCAACTTCCGCCGAGGCAAAGGCCGAAGACACACGACCGCCCAATTTCGTAATCATCTTCATCGACGATCTGGGCTATCAGGACCTGGGCTGTTTCGGCGCGAAGCTTATCAAGACGCCCTGTCTGGACAAGATGGCGGCGGAAGGGGCCAGGTTCACCAGTTTCTACGCGCAGCCAAGCTGTTCGCCGTCGCGGGCCGCCTTGATGACGGGGTGCTACCCGCAACGCGCGGGCATTCCGCGCGTGCTGTTCCCGCAGGACAAGATTGGCATCAACGCCGATGAGGTGCTGCTGCCGCAGGTGCTGAAGACGCGCGGCTATGCCACGGCCTGCATCGGCAAGTGGCATCTGGGCCATCTGCCGCCCTTCCTGCCCACACGCCACGGATTTGACTATTATTACGGGCTTCCCTACAGCAACGACATGGAGGTCGCCAAGCGCGGCGACCCGCCGCTGCCGCTCATGCGCAACGAGGAGATCATCGAGCAGCCTGCCGTGCAGGACACGCTCACGCAGCGCTACACCCAGGAAGCAACAGCGTTTATCCGGGAGCACAAGGACCAGCCGTTCTTCCTGTATCTGCCGCACAGCATGGTCCACGTGCCGCTGCATGTCTCCGAAGCGTTCCGCGGCAAATCGGCACAGGGCCTGTACGGCGATGCGGTGCAGGAGATTGACTGGAGCGTGGGCGAGGTGCTCAAG
>CAIUWO010000017.1 GCA_903902895.1 Candidatus Hydrogenedentota bacterium
ATGGACCTTTGCCAGGAACTGGGCATCCCGACGGCCTGCCGCCGCATTCACGCCGATGAACTGAAGACCGCACAGGAGGTCTTCATGACCACCACGGCGGGCAGCATCATGCCGGCGCGCAGCGTGGACGGCAAGTCCATATCCGAACACGGCGGCGCGGGGGAGACCTCCATCCGCCTGCACAACCTGTACTGGGAGAAACGCTGGGCGGGTTGGCATGCCACGCCGGTGCGTTACGAACTGGCAGAGAAACAATCATGAACATCCAGTACGCGCTCGTCACCGGCGCATCGACCGGCATTGGCCATGCCAGCGCCGTCGCGCTGGCGGAAAAAGGTTTTCACGTATTTGCCGGCGTGCGCAGCGGGGGCGACGCGGAGCGCATCCGCACGGAAAGCGGCGGCCGCATTGAACCCCTTATCCTCGATGTGACGCATGCCGGGCAGATTGCGGCCGCGCTGGCGCACGTCAGAAGCGTTGTCGGGAAAGCCGGACTGCACGCGCTTGTGAACAACGCGGGAATAGGCGTGGTCGGGCCGCTCGAATTTGTCCCCATCGCGGATTTTGAGCGCCAGCTTGCCGTCAACGTTACTGGGTTGCTGGCCGTCACACAGGCATTTATTCCGCTTCTTCGCATGGCGTCGGGCCGCCTGTGCCTGATCAGCTCCACCAACGGCTTTCTGAGTCCGCCGATGATGGGCCCCTACTGCGCCTCGAAATTCGCGGTCGAGGCGCTGGGCGATTCGCTCCGGGTGGAGCTGGCTCCCTGGAATATACGCGTGAGTCTTGTGGAACCGGGCGCGGTAAAGACGCCCATTTGGGGCAAGGCCAAGGCGGACAACGAGGCGATGCTGGCGCGCATGCCGGCCGGGTGCATGACGTTGTACGGCGGGATGATTGACACGATGCGCGGCGAGGCGGAGAAACTGGCCCACGGCGCCGCGCCGGTGAAGTCGGTGTCCGACTGCGTGGTGCACGCCGTCACGGCGAGGCGGCCCAGGACGCGCTACCTTTGCGGCAAGGGCGCGTATCCGGCGTGGATTGCCGCCCGGTGGCTGCCCGACAGGTGGCGCGACTTTCTCATCCAGAAGGCCCTCGGAACCATAGGGTAGGGCGCTGTGAGGCGCATTTGCAGATGGGCTGAAACACAAAGGACTGCCAGAATGAGAACAGGCACGGCAAAGATAATGTTGCCAGTCATGGCCCTGTGGGTCGCGTGGGCAACCATGGCCTTTGCGGAAGAGGGGACGAACGCAGGCGTGTTCGGCGCGTTTCCGGCCAGCAAGGAGTACGCGCCCCCCAGGGACCCCGCCGTCCTGAAGAAACTCTCGGACTGGCAGGACGGGAAACTGGGGTTGTTAATCACCTGGGGCGCCTACAGCCAGTGGGGGGTTGTCGAATCGTGGACGCTCTGCCCGGAACGGTATGAATGGAACCGCCGGACGGGACCGTATGCCAATGACGACCGCGCGTACAAGGCCTCCTATGAGGAACTCATAAACACCTTCAATCCGGTGAAGTTCGACCCCGGCAAATGGGCGCTTGCGGCGAAGGGCGGCGGCGTGAAGTATGTGCTGGCAATGGCCAAGCACCATGACGGGTTCTGCATGTTTGACACCGCGACGACCGACTACCGGATCACCGCGCCCCGGTGTCCCTTTCATGCGGACCCACGGGCAAACATCATCAAGGAAATGAGCGCGGCATTCCGCAAGGAAGGGCTGAGCGTCGGGGTTTACTTCTCCAAAGCGGATTGGAACACCCCGTACTATTGGAGTCCCGATTTTCCCCTGCACGACAGAAACGTGAACTACGATACGGCGAAGCACCCGGAGCTTTGGAAAAAGTTCAAGGACTTTACCTGGCGGCAGATCGAGGAACTTATGGCCGGCTACGGTCCGCAGGACATCCTCTGGCTGGACGGCGGCCAGGTGCGCCCGCCGACGCAGGACATTGACGTGACCGGCATGGCGGCCATGGCCCGCAGGCACCAGCCCGGCCTGATCGTTGTCGACCGGACGGTGCGCGGCGAAAACGAGAACTACGTCACCCCGGAACAGGAAATCCCCGACCACTTCCTGCCATACCCGTGGGAGACGTGCATGACCATGGGCACCGCCTGGCCCTGGAAACCCAACGACCAGTTCAAGAGCGCCGGCACGCTGCTCCGCCATCTGTGCACCATTGTTGCGCGCGGCGGCAATCTGCTTCTTGGCATCGGCCCGGACGCCAACGGCGAATTCGACCCGACGGTATACGCCCGGCTCGAAGAGATGGGCAAATGGTTAACATCGAACGGCGAGGCCGTCTACGAAACACGCCCCATCGCGCCCCATGAGCAGGGCGGCTGCGTCTTTACCCAGAAGCGCGACGGCACCGTGTATGCCATCATCCTGCCGAAGGACGACAACGGCGTCCTGCCGGAATCCGTTTCGCTGCCGGCCCAGTTGGCGGCGAACAGGGGACCCGTCACACTGTTGGGTTATGGCGCGCTTGCCTATGGAGAGACGAAAGGCGGGGAAGTGGTTGTGGCGATTCCATCCGAAGCCCGCACCAACCCGCCCTGCGCCCATGCATGGGCAATCAAGATTGCCCCGAAATGAGAGGGCGTGCGTTGTTGTTCTCAAGGAAGGAAAACCAGATGGAGACATTTCCGAAAGGTCGGCGTGTGATTCTAACAGCTGTGTGCGCGATGTGTGTTCTGCTGACTGGCGTTCTTGCGGCCGGGGCTGCCGAGCCCTCCCCGGGCACAACCATCCAGTGTGTGGAAGGCGAAGGTTTTGTGGAGGTCAGCGAGGGCGGTGTGCCCATTCTGCGTTACAACCACGGAGTGACCGCCGTGCCGAAGGGCACAGGCGAGGAGTTTGCCCGAGGGGACTATGTCAGCGCGCTTTACGGCCTGAAGGGTGAGTTGTTGACCGAGGACTATCCAAAGGACCATCCCCATCACCGGGCGGTGAACTGGTCCTGGGCGACGGTCCGATGGAAGGGGGAGGAGCGGGACCTGTTCGCGGTCCGGGGCATTTGGTCCCGGCCCGTGGACAAGCCCCAAGTCGATACAGACGAGGGGTCGTGCGTGATCACCGCAGCTAGCGTTTGGAAATGGGACGACAAAACGCCGGTCGTGGCCGAAGCCATGCGCATCCGGGTGCATCCGCGAAACGATCAGGGGCGTGCGATTGACTTCGACATCAAACTGGCCGCGCTTGTCGAAGGGTTGGAATTCTGCGGCCGCCTGGAGGCGGGGTACAGCGGTTTCAACATCCGGATGGCGCCTGCGGAAGGGCAGAAGATCGTGTTCCACACCGACCCGGCCGAGGCCCAGCCCAGGCGCGCATGGGCCGACTACTCCGCCGAGTTTAGCGGTGCCAAAGGGCGCACGGGCCTTGCCATCCTGCAGCCTGTGGACAACCCGCAGTACCCGCAGGAGTGGCGCGAATATCCCCAACTGAACTTCTTCCAGCCGCTCTATCCGGGCGGCAAGTTGAACCCGATGCCGAAGGGCCAGCCCGTCAATCTCCGCTATCGTCTGTGGGTTCACCCCGGCGGTGCGGAAGAAAAAGTCCTGGCGGAACAATGGGACCTGTACAATAAGGCAACCGAGAAATAGTGGCCGCAGGCGCTAACGGCGGAAATGTCCCAATCCGAACCAAGGAACACCAGCATGTCAGCCCTTAACGCGTTTGCACAGGGTGAGCTAAGCATTGAACGTTCCGGTGGAACGCTCGTCCGGCGGAAGGGCGTCTACATTGCCCAACTCCGGGGCAGCTACGCGGACATGGGGCGCCAGCATGGCGAACTGGCCGCCGTCGCATGCGGGGATGTGGTGCCCCTATATATCAACGGGATTGTCGGAAAACTCGTTGCCCATGCGGTGCCTTCCATTGCCGGTCCTGCCGCCGGCCTGCTCAAGGGCTGGTTTCGCTGGCGTAACCGGGGCGCACTGGGTGAAGACATGCGCGTCCATCTGGCCGCGCTGGCGGGGGCCTACGGCCAGGACCCGGCCCTGGCGGAGCGCCTTTTCTTTGTGCCCGACATTTTCCACTACCTGGCCGGGCGCAGTTTTTCCATGCTGGCCCCGCCGCCCTCCTGCTCGGGGTTCTTTGCCTGCGGTGACGCCACGAAGGACGGAAAGCTCCTCATTGGCCGCAATTTTGACTTCTTCGGCCGCGGTGTGTGGAACGCCAACCAGGCGATCATTGTCATGCACCCGGAGCGGGGCCAGCGATTCTGCTGGCTGGGCGCGCTCGGCGTTTCGGCCAGTGGACAGGGCTTCAACGAAAGCGGGCTCTTCGTTGGCCTCCACTCCAACTTCCCGAAGGACGTGCGCAGCAAGGGCGCGCCGGTCTTTAAGATAGTCCATGACATCCTCGCCGAATGCACCACACTGGACGAGGCCGTGGCGCGCGTCACCGCCAAGCCCCGCATCTGCGGGCTTTCGCTCCACATCACGGACACAAAGGCGCGCACGGCCGCGGTGGTGGGTTTCTCCGCCCGTCATGCCGAGGTGGTCCGGCCCGAGAACGGCGTGCTGGTGCGCACGAACCACTACACCACCGCCGACATGCAGCGCATTGAGGTCGGTCCCCATCCGTGGCGGGCCAACTCGAACGGCCGCTTTCAGCGCGTCACGGAACTTTTGGGGGCGAAACGGGGCGTTTTGACGGGGAACGATGTGCCGCACATTCTGAGCGACTGCTTTGACCCGTTCGAACAGCGAAAGCTGCTGGTCGGCAACACCGTGGCCGCCCCGCACAACGTGCAGAGCATGGTCATGAGCCCCGATGACGACGCGCTGTGGCTGGCCCATGGGGAACTGCCCGTGTGCCATGCCGACCGGTTCCGGGGCTTCCGTGTGTCCGCATTGCTGGGCGGCGACGCTGACCGTTATGAAATCGACGACCTGCCCGGTGCGGATCAATTCAACGAAACGGACCGCGCGGCCATGAATGAGTATGAGGAGGCATGGTCCATGTACATGGACCATCTCGACAGCGACCGCGCGGTCTTCCATCTGCGCCGCGGCGCGGAACTGATGCCTGACGAGGCCGTCTTCCCGCGGATGGCGGGACTGCTGCTCCTGAAAGACAAGAAGTATGTGCAGGCCCTGCCGCTGCTGCTTCGGAATGCGGAGTGCGACTATGGGGACATCCTGATGCGTGCGGAGGCGCAGGTGTGGGCGGGCCGCTGCCTCGACCTCATGGACCGTCGCGCGGAGGCCGTTGAGCACTACCATACCGCCGCGAAACTCAACGCGCCGCCCGTGTCCGCCGCCGCCGCGCGCCATTTGAAAAAGCCGTTCACAACGCGCCAGCTTTTCGACGTGGCACCCGAGTTCATGGTGGGCAACGCGCTGGCAAAGTACTGAACCGGTTTGAACGGATGCCGAAGAACCGTTCACAATCATGCCGACCTCAACGGGCTGAAAAAACTGAAAGGGACTGCCATGCGCCTGCTGATCTTCGCCATTATGGCCATTGCCACAATCACCGCCCAGGCACAACCCCCGGACCTGGCCTTCAAACCGGCGGACAAAGGGGCCTACACGTTCAACACGGGCGTGCTCAAGGGAACGCTGCGCGCCGACGGCCGGTCCATCGGGCTGCTGTCGTTCGAGCATGTCCCGACGGGAACCCGCATTGAGGGCAACGATTACGGCATCTTCAGCCATTACCGCGTGTTCACGGCAAACAAGCGCTACGGCCACGGGGCGTGGGAATGGCCGAGCACCGCGAAGGTGCTGACCGACGGGGCGCTAGAGGTG
>CAIUWO010000018.1 GCA_903902895.1 Candidatus Hydrogenedentota bacterium
AAAATCAGCAGGTCATAATGCGTCATGGTTCTCAGTCCTTCGCCTTCACATTCCAGAGGAGGCACGCGAGCGCCACGGACAGGACGGCGGCGCCCAGCCAGAACAGAAAGGCGTTGTTGAAGTCGTGGGTGAGGCGGCCGTCCACCGTCACGGTGCCCGCCTGAATCAGTTTGCCGCTAATCCAGTCCTGCACGGCCGCGCCAAGATAGCTGAACATGCCCACCAGCCCCATGGCCGCCCCGCTGGCCCGCTTCGAGCAGATGTCAATCGCGATGAGTCCGCCCACAAAAACAAGCAGCCCGCCCAGGCCCAACCCGAACAGCGCTATGCCCGCCAGATGGGAGGGATGGTATTTCGCGGTTATTTTCAGGCGGTTTGGCGTCTCCTCCACCGCATAGCCCGTCCAGAAGAGGTACCATTGGTCGTTCTTGACAAGCCACACGGGGTTTTCGCCCTCTTTGCGCTCATGGGCCTCCACCGTCGCCCGGTCGGGAAGCGTTATCTGTTTCTCCTGGAACAACCGGCGCAGCGACGCGTCCACGGGCCCCGCCTTGAACGCCCCCTTCACCGACAGGTCCATGTCGGCGAGGCGCGTGGAAGGGCTTGCATAAAGCACCAGAAGCCCCGATATCATGATCAGGCCGTACAGTAACGTTGTCACATTGCGGCGTGCGCCGAAGAAAAAGTCAGACACAAACCCCGAACTGATGGCGCCGGTCAGCTCGAATATCTTTGACCAGCCAAAAACGAGCCCCGCCGTGATGAGCGTGTAGTCCTTGGCCTCCTGCAGATACATGGGGCCCCAGCTGCTGATGCCGTAGCGCGCAATGTACACCGTCGCGCAGGACAGGCCTAAAATCCAGACGTAGGGGTTCTTGAGCACCTCAAACTGCGCCCGGTTGACGTTGTCCTCATTCTTGACGGACTCCACCGTGTGGTCGTTTTTGTAGTCGGCCACAGTGGGCAGCCCGTAGGCGCGCGGGCGATCGGCAAGCATCCGGTACAGGATCAGCGCGACGGCGATGGAGACCGAGCCGGCAATCCAAAAGCCCCAGCGCCAGCCCAGGTAGGAGATGATGGTCGCCGTGAGCACCATGCTGATGCCCTCGCCGAGCGGGTGGGCCGAGCTCCAGACCGCATACCGGGTGCCCCGCTCCCTGTTGCTGAACCACTGCGAGATGGACGCGCCGCTGGGCGCCGAGCCCATCGCCTGAAACCAACCGCTCACGCCCCAGAGCGCGACAAAGATCCAGAACGCGTTGGTGAAGCCGAAAAGCACCAGCAGGACCGCCGACACCAGCAGGCCGGTGGACATGAACCGCCCGATATTGCTGCGGTCCGCAAGAAACCCGTTGGTCAGTTTGCCGAACGCGTAGACCATGAAGAACGCAAACCCAATCGTCCCCAACTGCTCCGGATTGAGCACGCCCGAGTCCACAATGGGTTTCTTGGCCACCGACAGGGTCAGGCGGCAGACGTAGAAAAAACTGTATCCGAAGATCAGGCCGAGAAAAACGGTCCGCCGTTTTCGCTCGTAGAGTTGCCTGACGGCCTCTTTGTTCGGCGAGACCGGCCTGTCGGGGCCGGTCTTGAAAAAGTCCAACAGCCTCATCCCGTGCCCTTTCCATACGTGTATCCCAGACCCCGCGCAGACACGGCATTCACTGCCGCCATTGCCGTGCGTTCAAGCCTAGCAGTTGCCATGGGTTGAGTCAAGACGTTGGAGCGGCGCCGGGGCGCCGTCTTATTCGCCGTGCCCCTTTTTCGCAGATGAAACGGCCATGAAATCGGGGGGTATTGGGGCGAACACG
This sequence comes from Candidatus Hydrogenedentota bacterium, assembly GCA_903902895.1. GTDB lineage: Bacteria > Hydrogenedentota > Hydrogenedentia > Hydrogenedentales > CAITNO01 > CAITNO01. The sequence continues at coordinate 1,812 of CAIUWO010000018.1, forward strand.
ATGGACTCATAGGGATGTTGCGCCCCCGCCTCATACAAACAGGCCGCCCCGCCGTTCTTGAGGAGGGCCAAGTCTGAATAGGCGCTGGGGCCGGCGTGCAGCACCATTTCACGGTGCCAGGTCTGCCCCCCATCGAAACTGGCGCGCACGGTCATGTTCACGCGCTCTTTTTCGCTGGCCGGGTTGCTGAACAGCAGGACGCCCGGACCACCCCCTTCGATGGCCGCCTGGCAGATGGGCTCGATCAGGGCCGTGTCGAATCGCTGGTCCTTCCACGTCATCCCGCCGTCATCGCTGACGGCCACCTGGCGGTTCTTTTTCGCCCGGTCATAGTTGCGCATGTTGAGCATGAGCCGCCCGCCGGGCAGTTCAACCGCCTCGCATTCATTGACTTGGTGCTGGGGTGTCGAACCGCCCAGCTGCCAGGTCTCCCCGTGGTCGTCGGAGTGGATGACGTGCGAGTAATAGTGTTTCGTGCCTGCCTCAATGTGGTCGCAGGGAATGACCAGGCGCCCCCTGTGTGGGCCGTTTTCAATCTGTATTCCACTGCCCGGGCCGGTGGCGTACCAGGTCCAGTCAGGCTTCTTCACGTCTCCGGTGATTTCCCGGGGCGTGGCCCAGGTCTTGCCGTCATCCTTGGAATGCGTCACGAACACGCGCCGCGTGTCCCTGCTCGTCTGGTCGATGATGTCCTTTTCACGGTCGTCGCCGCGGTTCCAGGTCGTCAGCAGCCAGACCGTGCCGGAGTCGCGGTCCACCACCGCGCAGGGGTTGCCGCAGGTGTTGCCCGCGTCGTCCCATACAGTCTCCTGAGCGCCCCACGTAAGGCCGTTGTCCGCGGACCTTTTGACAAGCAGGTCGATGTCGCCCGTGTCTGAGCCGTTCCCCTTCCGGCCTTCGCAGAACGCGAGCACGGTGCCGGCCTTCGTCACGGCGAGCGCGGGAATGCGGTACGTATGATAGCCGTCGGTGCCGTGAACGAACACGGGCTTTCCGGCCGGGGCCGCCAGGGCCGGCCCAAGCCACCATATCGCGGTGAACACCCCAAGGGCCGCGAGCGCAACGGCGGCCGGAAGGGCGCTCTTGATTCCTCTTCTCATCCTTCGCGGACCGGGTTCATTTCATCCCTGTCGAGCGCGGAGTCAAGTGTGTAAATGGTCAGCCCCTTGATGGAGTGCGCCACCGGGGCGAACGCGAAACTGGACACGTATCCCACGGCAAAGCAAAGGGTGATGCCCGCGAATGCATAGAGCAGAAAATGCACCTCCGTGTACCGCTGCACCAGAAACACCCCCCCGGCGCCCGCCAGCGTGCCAAGGATGGCGCCCGGGCCGTTGGTGCGGGTCGTGAAAATCCCCAAACAGAACAAACCGCACATCGACCCGCCGAAGAGCCCCAGAATCGTCATGAACTGATCCCAGAGGGACTTGATGTCGGAGGACGCGAACAGCAGCGCCAGGGCAACGCCGCCCGACCCGACGACGACGGTCAGGGCGCGTCCCATGCGCAGGCACCCGCGCTCGGTCTTGATAAGATTCCACGGCCTCATGAAGTCCTCCACAATGGCCGTGGACATGCTGTTGATGCTGGTCGCGATGGTGGACTGGGCCGCAGCAAAAATGCCGGCCACCACCAATCCGGGTATGCCCGGCGGCAGTTCCCGCGCTATGAACAGCGGAAAAATGGCGTCGGTCTTGAATGTCGGGTCGAGCCGGTCCGGGTGGCGTGTGTAGAAGACGAACAGTGCCGTTCCTATGCCGAAGAACAGCAGTGACGCCGGCACGCACGCGATGGCGTTCGTCCAGATGGCTTTCTTGGCGCGCGCCGTGTCCGGCACCGCCATGTACCGCTGCACGATCGACATGTCCGACGTGTACGGCACCAGGTTCTGCGCCAGCCCCCCCAGCACCACCACCCACAGCGCGGTGGTGGCGAAACTGTGGGGGGAGAAGTCCGGGTTGACGAGGTGAAACTTGTCGCTTTCCGCGGCGGTGGCGAAGAAACCCGGCACCCCGCCGTCCACCTGCGTCAGGATCAGGACCAGGCTGAAAAGCGCCCCGCCCACGAGCACAAAGCTCTGGACCGCATCCGTCCATGCGACGGCCTCCAGCCCTCCCAGCGCGCAGTAGACGATGCTCAGCACGCCCATCAGCAGGATGCTCTGCTGCTCCGACAGGGGCGTTATCGCTTTCAGGGCCAGCGCGGGCAGGTAGAGCACCACGGCCGTGCGGCCCAGCTGGAAAAGGACAAAAGACGCGCTTGCGAACTGGCGGGCAAAGCGGTTGAAGCGCCTCTCCAGATACTGGTACGCGCTGACGGCGTCAACCTTCCGGAAAAAGGGGAGAAACAGCATGATGACGAACGGGGCGACGGCGACGGCCATCATGTTCACAAGAAAATACGCCCAGTCGGTCGCGTAGGTTTTGGCCGGAATGGCCATGAAGGTGATGGAACTGAGCATGGTGGCAAAAATGCTCAGCCCGGCCACGAACCAGGGAATGCGCTGGCCGCCCCGGAAGAAATCATCGGCGTTCTTGTTGCGGAAGGAGAAGAACACGCCCATGCCGACCATTGCGGCCAGATACAGTCCCAGCACGGAGAAATCCAAAAAGCCAAACCGGCCCGCGCCGGGTACGGGCCGGATTTCCCATATTTGGGGTGTCCGGACCCGCGGCCGGGTTTCCCCGCTCGCGAGGATGACCGGATCGCTGACGGTGTTGCCGCCCCACCGCACCGCCGTGGTGGTCACCTGGTTTGCCGGCGTGGGTCCCGCGCTGGTCCACGTGTTCGTGATGGTGTGATAGGCAAGCGCCTCCTTCGTAAAGCCCGGATGCGCGTCTTTGAGAAGGTCCGTCTGGTCGAAGAGGGTGCCGTCCGCGCCCGCCAGCACGAAAACATGGCTCTGCCCCACCGCAATCCCCGTGCCCGCCATTACGCACCGGGGAAGCTCCGCCCGGCGTCGCCAGGGGTTCATGTTTGCCCCGCCGGGAGCGCCCGGTTGAAACTTGGCCGGGTTGAACTCGTAGACATCGGTGAGGAATTCGGTCTTTCCCTGCTCGTTCACACGGCGGCCGCTCATGACGTACACGCAGTCGTTGACGCCGTTGTTCTGCGCGGCGGCAATCGCAAAGGCCCGCGGCGGTCCCGGCCAGGCGGGCAGATGCTCCCAGGCGGGGTCTCCGCTTTCCAGCCGCGACAGGTCCAGCGACCAGAAACTTGACAGGGCCGTTTCCAGACCCGGTCCCGTGGTCCCTCCGGCCAGGTAGACTTTCTCCCCAAGCACGGCCGCGCTGCCATTGGCGCAGGGTGCCGGCAGCGCCGGAAGCGGCAGCCGCTCGACGGACTCACTTTTCGGGTTCCACTGCAGCAGGAAAACGTCCGCATAGGTTTGCGCCGCGTCGTTTCCGCCCATGCACAGCACGCCGTGCGCGGTTGAGACGGAGGCGCCGTAGGCGATGGGCTTTTCAAGCCTGGGCCCGGTCACCCAGCGGTACGCAGTCACCGCGCCCTTGGGCTCTCTGACCAGCACATGGATTTGGTCGTGAAAGACCTTGCTTGATTCCCACACGGGTTTGGGAAAGTTTGCCCCGCCCGCCACGATGAGCGCGTCGCCGTGAACCCCCACAAAAGGCCCGGCAACGCCGTCCGCATTCGGCAGCGGCGGAAGCGCGTCCCACTGGAGCTGTGCCGCCATGGCCGGAGCGGGGAGCAGGAGCGCCGCAAGCCACAGCATGGGTCCCAAAAGACGCGGTCTCATTTCATGGACCCTTCCGGCCCGCGTATCCGAAGAATCCGAGCGCGTCCAGTTCCGCCCGCATGACGAGCGTTTCCTTCTCGGTCAGGCGGGTCAAAGGCAGCCGCGGCGGTCCGCAGGGGATGCCGGTGAGCGTCATCGCCGCCTTCAATCCCGAAATGCCGTGGCGGCGGATGATCACCTCGATGAGCTGCGCCGCCTTGAGCTGGCAGGCCTGCGCGTCGAGGAGATCGCCGCTCTCCAAATGGCGCATGACCTGGTGGTACAGGGGCGCAAGGAAGTTGTAGGTGCTGCCCACCGCGCCATGGCATCCCGCCGCCAGGCCGCTCAGCAGCATCTCGTCCACGCCAAACAGGATGTTGTACCGGCCATTCTCAAAGGCAAGACACTGCTGCATCACTTCAATGTCGCGGCTGCTGAACTTGATGCCCGCCAGCGACGGGATTCGGGCCGAGGCCGCCGCCAGAAAGGCAAGGGGGCTTAAGGAAAGACCGCTTAGCCGCGGGATGTGATAATAGTAGAAGGGCAGCTCCGGCGCGGCATCCGTGATCCGGCCCAGCGTTTCGACCAGGGTGGACACGCCTTCCGGGATGAAGTACGAGGGGGAAACGGCGCTGATCGCGTCCGCCCCGATGTGCACCGCGTGCCTCGCAAGTTGCCGCGCGTCCTCAACGCAGTTGCAGCCCACCTGGACCACCACCGGAACGCGCCCCTGCACCGCCGCGACAAACGCCTTGGCGACGCGTTCCCGTTCGTCCGTCGTCAGCGACGGGCCTTCGCCCGTGCTGCCGCACACATAGAGCCCCTTCACGCCCTGCTGCAGCAGCGACTTGACCATCGCCGGGATCGGCTCCAGATTCACCTGGCCGTCCTCGTCCATGGGGGTGAAGGTTGCGGCAATGAGTCCCGTCAGTTTCTTCATGAGAACCGCTCCATTGTATTGTGAACACCCTTGTCGGTCCGGCAAGCCCGGCTTCGTGCCCCGCGCGAAACGCGGGCGGCAGCGGGTATTATCCCCATGTGCCCGCGTTCAGCCAAGCCGTCCGCCATATTCATCGCCGCAACTGCCCGGACGCTTTGCTCCCGGCCTTCAGAACCCGGCCAGGGGGGCAATGTTCAAGTAAGGAAAACGCGGTCATCTCTCATAGAGCAGGAACTCGCGAATGACCGGGCTCTTTGTTGCCTTGATTATGTTCACCCGCACGAATTGGGCCGTTGTGGAGCCAAATCGGAACTCGGGGCAAAACAGTTCCATGGGGATGTCTTTCCAAAGCTCGGGGTTTCCATGACGGTATTCGAAAACGGTCTTCCAGTCCGTGCCCGTTTTGGCCTGAATCTGAATGTGCCGTATCCACCCATCCTCCCCTTCATCGACGATGGCGCGGGAGAAAGCGCGGGGCTTGCCAAGGTCATATTCGAGCCAGCCCTCTGAAACGGCTTCATCCGTGGTCCAGTAGGTGGCACCGTTCCCGTCCACCGTGAATTCGGGGCCGTGTTCTTTCTTGTTGTCCCGGATGTTGGACGCGGTGACACCTGCGCCCTGGGTCAGTATCGTTTCATCGACAGGCTCAATCTCTTCGGCAGATTCATCCAGTTCCAGGGCCACGACGGTGTCGGGCGATTGGAGGTCGGCCTTTGCGATCTTCACCGTGATGCCGCCGTCCGTCTGCTTCATCTCAACCGTGCCGCCGTTCAGCAATCGACAGCGTAGCACGTTCTTGCCTAGGGGCGGCACGGTCAAGGTCTGATTCTCGTCTGTCTTGAAGACATGCAGATACACCGTGTTGCCTTTGCAGGTGCTTCCATACCGTGAATTGGGTTTGAAGGGGCCGCCCCGCGTCCCGTAAACACTGTCGCCGTTGCGTTCAAGCCAGCTGCCCAGTTTTCCAAACTGTTCCACAAGCCGCGGTTCGAAGCTTCCGTCGGGCCTGGCGCCAAAGCCAATCAGATAGTTCCCGTCCCGGCAAACGACATTGACCAGTTCGCTTATCCATGCGTCAAGCGGCCTGTAAACGTCGTCGGCACGCCAGAACCAGCCGTCCGGCTTCCCGGCCGCCTGGCAGTATTCCCAGGGGATGTCACGGTTGAAGCGGGGGATGTTGATTTCAGAGACCGCATAGTCTCCGGCGGACGTTGCTTCCGTCACAAACCACGTTGGATTGTCCAGTCCCCGGTCAAACGGGGTGTCCACCCGGTTGCTGGCAAGCACGTCGGGTTGTAGAGCCCTAAGGTGGGCATAGAGTTCGGTGCCGTACTTGTGGTTCAGCGTGGCGCACCGCTGGTCAAACCACCACGCCAGAAACGGGCCGTAGTTGTCGGAAAGCTCCTTCAGTTGCGCTTTGACGTGTGTGAAATAGCGGTTGAACTCAGGCTTCTGATTCGGGGCAAGGTGATACCCCGCGGCATCCCCCGGCTTTGTCCTGGTTTTGTGGTCGGGTTCGCCCGTTCCGGGATCCACCTCGTAGGTCCAATCCGGGTGGTTCTGGCTGTCATTGTGCAGCGCGTAATAGGGACAGAAGGGCATGCCTTGTTTCTTGCAGGCGGCGGCCAGTTCCCCGACCACATCACGCCCCATGGGCGAATGCATGATGTTGTAGTCGGTTTCTTTGGTGTTCCACATGCAGCAGGAATCGCCATGCTTGGTCGTGTAGACCATGTATTTGAATCCGGACCCTTTCAGCATCCGGAGCCATGCCTCGGCGTTGAACCGCTCGGCGGTGAACCGTTTGTAGAGATTGTCGTACCCCTCGGCGGGCGCCGGCCGGCCCGAAGCCAATACGTACGGGGTCCAATGGATAAATGCGCCGACGCGAAGTGAGCGCCAGCGGTCCAGGGACGCCTGGCAGGTCTTTAGATCGGGATTGCCGTCACCGCCCCCGACAGCCATTGCCGTGCCGCACAGGCAAAGCAGGACAACGGTAGCCTTCCACATATCTTGCTTCCTTTACGGATGTGAAGAAGTCACAGCGGCCGCTCTTCCCGGAAGCGGTAGTCCGGCCACAGGGGACAGTTCAGGTCTATCCAGGCCTTCAGGGCGCGCAGTTCCTCGGGCTTGAGAGTAACGTTCTTGTGCTGTTTCTTGGCCAGCACCGAGAACAACCGGCTCTGCAGGGTGCCGAACGAGAGCGGCTCCGCCTTGAAATGCCGCGAACCGTAATGCCAATCGAAGTAATGCACCCATCCCCCCGCAATCAACGAGCGATAAGAAATGGGTATGCGTTTGGCATCGTGGGTTCCCCGCAGATCGAGCTTCGCATCGGACTTGGCATTGTGGCACCGCCCGCAGTTGGCGTCGAGGACAGGCTGTACAACACGTTCGTAGTCGAAGGGTTCGGCACCCCAAGGCGGCGGTGTCAGCGCCTGCACGGCCTGGGTGAGCGCCCGGGCCGGGCGGCTCAATGGCGCGCCGGAGCGCGTCTCGTGGCATCCGATGCAACTGCGCTGCTCGCCCGGCTGAAGTTGGACAACGCTGCGCATGCGCTGCAGTTCATTGAAGTTTTCGTCGAGAAGATGAAAGTAGAGTACCTTTCCGGCCGGCGCGGTGAAGTTCACCGAGCCGTCGTCGGCGATGGGAACCGTACCCAACACTGCCTTGGCCACGTAGCTGGGCCAGCCGTTGCGCTCGGTAATCGTAATGGTTCCGTCTTCCGCGGGGGCGGCGCTGCCCTGCCGGAAGGCATGCGGCTGGAGCGCGTTGGCGGTCCGTGTGATGTACGTCTCGGAGGGGCCATTTACCAGGTGAATCGGGGTGGCGTAGAAATCCTGAAAGCTTGGATGCGTGCCGCGATACTCGCCACAGGCCAGCTTTTCCAGTGCGGCCGGCACTTCCTGGGACACTTGCAGGTACTTCGCCTGACCGCGGGCGATGCCGGATCCGAGGCCTTTGTACACGTCCTGGACCGTGAACTGGCCAAGCCCCTGTCCTGCGAGGACGGGGTCACGGGATTCCACCAACACCGGTGGGCGCGGACGGACACCCAGCGGCGAGGGCCGCTTGCTGCTGACCGCCGGGTCGAGATAGAGCAACTCCCGGTTCCCGAAGCGGTCAATGACGTACAGACCCCAGTGCGCCTGCCGGCCGGGATTGTGGGCGACCAGAAAATGATCGCGCGAGATCGGCTCGGCGTCTCGGAAGGTCTCGGAATGCGACCGGTCCATTTGGTACTGCGGACGGGTGTCCGGAGTGATGCTGGTGAGGGCGGATGTGTCGAAGGGTCCCTTGCCGGGTTCGATCAGCACAACCGGTCCCTGGTGGTCACCGTGGGAGATAATCGTGCAGACTATTTCCCGGCTGTCGGGCACTTCTCGCCCATGGCCGTAGCAGTAGGGGGTGTCGTTGCCGAAGACCAGCTCGGGGTGGGTGCCGTCGGGGCGGATGGTCCACAGTGTGTGGCCAAAGTCGGCCCCCTTGTCCAGGTATTCCGAACGGGTCCAGAGAATTCGTCCGTCGCGCATCACGGCCGGATCCCATTCGCTGATGTTCGCATGCGACAGGCGGCGCAGTTCGGAACCGTCGGGCTGCATGCGGTAAAGCACGTAAGCCTGCGGCTCCCAGCAGAGAAACCGCGAGGCGCAGCGGGTGGACATGAAGCCCAGTCCGCCGTCGGGCAATGGGACCGGGTCGAAGTCATGGAAGGGGCCTTCGGTCAACTGGTGCAGGTCGGTGCCGTCGGCGCGCACGGACATAAGATGCCAGTAGGAGCGCCATCCTTCCACCTCGGGCTTGTCCGGACGGTAGGCGAAATACACGGTGTGCCCGTCGAAATCCCCCACCGGATGGCGCGCGATGCCCGCACTGCCGTCGAAGAGCATCTCCACCTCTCCCCGCGCCGGGTTCAATCGTCCGTCGGCGTCGCGCGGGATGTTCAGCACATAGATCCCTCCGCCGGGCGCGAACAGCGAATCCATGTGCTCGCTATAGTTGTGCGAGGGATGCAGTGGATGGTGTTTGGCAAAGAGCACGCGCTCGAGCGGCGCGAGCCGTGGATCGCGGAAGAAGAGCCGGCGTTTGGCCTGCCGCGCGGCCAAAAAGAGCGTGTCCGAAGCCGCGGCCGCCGGGTCCTGCGCCTGTTGGCGCAATTCGGCGAGTTCGTCCCGCTCGCGGCCGAGGTCGAGCCCCAGCGCCGCCGTTCGCCCGATCATCTCATCGAACTGGACCAGCACGCGTTCCAGCGGCGCGAGGCGCGCCAGCCGTCCCCAGTAGGGCGGCCCGCCGGGCACGGCCGGGCGATCGTTAACCAGGGGTGAAAGATAGTCAGTCGCATCCATACGACTCCACGTGTCCCGTTCCCTCAGGAATGCATATTCGACAGCGCCCGCCCAGGTGGGTTCCGACAGTTCCGACACCGGGAACGTCAGCTCGGGCCGCGGCAGGGGCAATTGACCGGCCGTGCGCGTCAACGTCCCGGCGGTTTGCCAGGCTTTTCCGTCGGTTGAAAGCTGGACCTCCGCCTCCAAGATCTGGCGGTCGGCGAACTGACCGTTGCGGTCGCGCGAGATGACGACACGCGCGACGCGGGACGGTGCGGGCAACGCAATCTCCGCCCACTCTTCGCCCGCCGTTGCCGCGATCCAACTGTGGTCGTTGCCGTAGAGACCGTCATTGAGATGCGCCACGGAATGGATGGCATGACCGGCGAGCAGGGAGGAGGCGCGGGCAACGGCACCACCCCCGGCCAGGGCGAGGTTGGTCGGCGAGTCCGGCCCGTAGACCTCGAGCTCATCGAGGCATGGCTGGCCGGCATGCGTTCGGCGGATGACCAGCCGCACGATACGCGCCTCGCACGCCGCAAATTCGATGGAAGTGGACAGCGTATTCGCCGTTTGCCCCGAAAGAGCGTTAGCCGCCCCCGCGGCGAATGCCTCTTCAGTGATTTCCCGGCGGGCGGCGTCTTGCGCGCCGGAACAGACGTGGCAGGCCAGGAAAGTTAATGCCAACAGGGGCAGCGCGAGACTGTGACCGCACGGGCGTCGGCCCAGCGGCTTTCCGATTCTTCCGGAGAAGTGTGACGCGCAAGCCATAGCTTCTTTCCTCATGCGTTTCGGAATCACTTGGTCGACGGAACCCCTCCAAGAGGGGGCGGAATGTCTTTTACCAGCGGCATGGCACTGCCCTTCCATCGGCTTGATTCATTCGGGCCGGTGGAACAGTATTTATTGGACGCAGTGTTGTGCACGCAATACAGATGTTTACTTCCACGACCATAAGCGGCTTCTCTGTTGCATAAAGAACATGACGTCAACAGATGCAGCCGCAGGTTGACATCCACGGACGCAGGGCGCCTGTTTGCCCAGCTGTTCCGCGCATTGCACTAACCAAACCATTCGCGTTTGCGGTCTTTGAGGTTGGCCAGCACGTCTATGGCGGTGTTGACGTTGCTGACAACCTGGAAATCGAACATGCCCACGCAGATGAAATCCGCGCCGCGCTGCAGCGCCCAGTTGAATCCATCCCTCGGTTCGATGGCGCCGGCGGCGAGGATCTTAAACCCCATGACCGGGACCTTGGTGCGTTCAACGAACGCCACGTCCTTTTCCGGGAACGCGCAGAACATGTTGTCGTGGAACTTGTTGTGATCGTCCGAGTTTCCGCCCATGACCTCGTAGGAAGTGCGGTTTTCGACCGGATGGGCCGACCAGTACCGGTCATGGTGCAGCGTCTTCATGTAATAGTCCGGGATGATGCCCTGCTCCTCGCAGCGCACCAGGCCCTCCACCGAGTGCGCGCCCAGGCCGGCCACATACCCCTGGCCGCGTATCTTTTCCATCATCTGGATGATGACGTCGTACTTGTTGTCCCGCGACAGCACGTCGGTCCAATTCCCCTGAATCTGGAGGATGTCCGCCCCGCAGTCTATGGCCGCGTTAATCTCCCGGAAGTAGTCGCTCTTCTCCATGTCGGGGGCGACCTGGGAAATGACGGTCATTTTGCTGCCCGTGACCTTCTTGTACTTCTGAAGCACCGGATTGGAGGGCCACCCGATATTGATGGTGTTGATGCCCGCCTTCTCCGCCAGCATGAGCGTCTCGAATATTCTCTGTTCCGTGTTGTACGCCATGGAGAGGGCCGGCACATAAATCAGGTCGCGCGAATGGGCCCAGCCGCCAATCAGGTTGCCCCCCATGACCAGTCGGCTGATCTCGAACTTGCCGAGTTTCCCCTTGGGCAGCGTCCCGGCAAGGTCTTTGATGGTCGGCACCACGATCTTCCGCGTTGCCCCGGAGAACGCGTCCACGCCGCCTTTGCGCAGTTGTATGGACGCCCCATAGCCGAGGACACCCAGCGCGGGCAGCACGGCGATGTGTTTCAGCGCGTCGCGCCGCGAGTCTGACACGGCCCCGTCCGGTCCCGCCGCAGGTTTTGCCCCGAACGCGCCGAGGAGTCCGGACAGGCCGTAGCCCTTCTCCCGGACAAAGAACACCACAGCCAGCCCCAGCGCTTCAACTATGTTCTTGTTGACGAGATAGAGGCTTCCCTCCGAGGGGCTGTAGGGCGCCCCGCCGAACGGCGGATAGGCAAGGTAGTAGAGCACCAGCAGCGCGATGCCGGACGCGGCGGCGAAGCGCACCGCGATTCCCGCAAACAGCGCCAGGCCGATGAGGGCCAGTCCGTACATGTTCAGCCCGTCCACAACATACAGCACCGTGCCCGACGAGGCCATGAGATGGAAGAGGCCCGAGAAGGGCCCCTGGGAACCGGCGAGATATCCCTCCGCCGTCCAGTGGCCCGAGGTTATTTTCGCCAGCCCTTCATAGAGAAAATGCCAGCCGATGGCGCAGCGCAGCAGCGTGACAACCAGCTTCTCGCGCCCGGTTCCGTTGTCTGTCGACATAAAACGCCTCCTGATAGTGCAGCTTTTATGATGGCTTTTCCGCCGAGTGTCGTGACAATGTTACCAGAAGTGCCCGCACCAGGGTATGCCGCATCAGGAGACGGGACGGTCCCTCAAGAACCCGTCCAGAAAAACCTCTGCGAGTGTGTCATAGCGCGCCGCGAAGGGGGCGTCAGCCATCCCAATCAAGGCCCTGTCTTCGGCCTTCATGGCGATTTCCAGCAAAATGACCCCGTTGAGTCCGGCCCAGAGCGTCCCGGCAACGAGCGCCGGTTCGCTGTGCTTCTCCTTAAGCAGGCCCCGCCGTATGGCGTCCGTTACGAGGAAATTAAGAACGGACAACAGGTGCTGGTCCAGGGATATTGGCGTCCGTTCGTGCAATTCCCGGTCCTGTTCGACCCAGGCGGGGGGGGGCATGAACATCAGGCGGTAATGGTTGGGGTGGGTGACACCCCAGTCCGCGTAACGGCGCGCCAGTTCAACGAGTTGCTGAACGGGGTTCTCCAGCGTCAGGAATTCGGAAAGATAGTTGCGCACCTCCAAAGAATCTTTGCGGATAATCGCCATGACCAACGACTGTTTATCCCTGAAATACTGGTATATGGCAGCCGGCGAGTACTCAATGGCTTCGGCGATCTTGCGAAGGGTCACCGCTTCGTAACCGTCGCGGACGAACATTTCGCGGGCAATATCCATGATTCGGTCAATCATTTCGGCCCGTTCCCGCTCTCGCCGCAACTCTGATACGGTGGGGGATTGACTTTTTTCCTGCACCTGATCCATAATCACCTCCTGAACGTTGTTCATATTATACACAATGTGAGGCGGGATTTCCCCTGTGGACCTTATATGGCTTGCAGATTTCAGAAATAGTTGTAATCAAGTCAAGGCAGGACAGGCGTCAGGTGCCCGAATGCCCTTTTAGACGGCTCATTGAACTCATGCTACATGGCCTTATCAGAAAGGAGCGGATGATGAAAAAGACAGGTTTCACGCTGATCGAACTGCTGGTGGTCATTGCCATCATCGGAATCCTGGCGGCCATTCTGCTCCCGGCGCTGGCGCGGGCGCGCGAGGCGGCCCGTCGTTCAAGCTGCCAGAACAATCTCAAGCAGTGGGGCCTGGTCTACAAGATGTACAGCAACGAGGCGAGGGGAAGCTTCCCAACGATACTTTTGGGGGCGTTTCCGAGAAAAGACCGAGACCCCAATGTTTACGTGACCTTGTCTCCGGGACCAAGGGTTCCCTCCATCTACCCGGAATATCTGACCGACCCGATGATTGCCTTCTGCCCATCGGACGCGGGGATGAGTGAGTCCGTGAAAAGGTCAAAGTACGACAACGGTTCCTGGTGCTTTGACGTTGTTGAGGGGGGCAACGGGTGCATGCTGAACATTGGCTCCAGCTACGGCTATTTCGGCTGGGTTTTTGACCGCCTCGACGAGAAATACGGCGAGATACCCGTGGCACCGTTGGCGGGGCTCTTTGGCGCGGCAGGCCTTGACATGTCGGGCCTCGACACCACGGGCAACGGTCCCACGCAGTTGATTAACGCGCTTATGGCGGGCATTGACGCTGATGCGATTTCGGCCCTCGTCGCCAAGGACAATGCACGCATGATGGCGGCGATGGACAAAGACATTTCGGGCCCGCTCCTGGCCGGCTTTGGGAACGGCGGCGGGGACACGGTCTACCGGCTGCGCGAGGGCATTGAGCGCTTCCTGATCACCGACATCAACAATCCCGGCAGCGCCAATGTTGCCCAGAGCGGGATATGGGTCATGCTGGACCAGTTCTCCACCTACACGGCCGGATTCAACCACATTCCGGGCGGGGCCAACGTGCTCTACATGGACGGCCATGTGGAGTTCATCCGGTACCAGGATAGGAACGGTACCGCACCGGTCATCGGCGTCACTGGAAGGGTCGTGGGACTCTTTGGCGGCATGCTATAAGAGGCTACTGGCACCCGACGATTTCATGAAAGTAGAACGTGCATGGGACAAGGCCTTAGCAGCGACCCGGACATTTGCGCGATTTGGATGCAGAACGGGAAAGCATGGGACTGATACGGCGCAGGAAAGCCTTGGTCGGCTGCGGGGCGCTCGTGTTGCTGCTCGCGGCGACCGTGACCGTGGGACTCGTCGCGCTCCGAAGCCAACTGCTCGGCCCCGAAGGGCATTACTTCGATTCCGGGGATGTGCGCATCCACTACACCGATGAGGGCGCGGGCACGCCCGTTGTGCTCGTGCATGGCCTCGGGATGACCGCCCATGCGCAATGGCGCCGGAGCGGCCAGATTGACATATTCAAGAAACGGCACCGCGTCATCACGCTGGACAACCGCGGCCACGGCCGCAGTGACAAGCCCCACGACCCCGGGCAATATGGCGCCGAGATGTCGGAGGACCTCGTGCGCCTGCTCGACCACCTGCAAATCAGGAAAGCGCACGTTGTCGGTTACTCCCTGGGCGGCATCATCACGCTGAAGTTCGTGGCAACCCATCCCGACCGGGTCCTCAGTGCGGCCGTGTGTGCCGCGGGCTGGGGCGGGCAGCGACCGACGCCTGAGAATCTTGCCTTCGCCGAAGCCGTCGCCCGGGGATTCGAACGCGGCGAGATCGACCTGGTCCTCAAGCGGCTGGGGGGCTACCCGCAGCTTAACTTTGCCGAGCGCCTCGGGGTTCGGACCGCGCTGACTTTGTCCGGAATGTCTCGTTCTCTCGCCGCCGTCATCCGGGGCCTGCACGGTCTCGACGCCACCGAAGAACAGCTCCGCGCCAACACGGTTCCCGTGCTCACCATCATTGGCGACAAAGACGGCCTCCTTTCCGACGCGCAGGCTCTTCATGACCACATGGCCAACAACACACTCGTCATCCTCCCCGGCGCGAACCACGGAAGCGCCGGCGGCGCCGCTTCCTTTCTCCCGGAACTTGAGGTGTTCATGCAAAACAGCACACTCAAGGCGCCGACATGAGCGTGTTCAGGAACTATCAGGGGATTGAGGCGGCCGGACCGTCTCCTGCGCACAACGCACGGTCCAGTCGTGGGGCGGTTCCAGGTCCAATGAAAGGCAAGGCAGTATGAACGATAAAGCAGGCGGCGCTTTGGACACCGGCGCGGGTCGGCGGATCGACTGGAAGGACGTCAGGTTCACCTTCTTCCTTGCGGGCGTTTTCATGCTGTTGAAGTGGACCAATTTCACCCGTCCTGAGTGGCATCTCAACACGACAGACGCGCTGGTGCCTTTTCTTCTCACGCTTGGATACATTGTCGCGCGGGCGCGGCGTCAGCCGGAGAAGCTGGACGAATGGGGCATCACCACGCCCCTGACCTTTCCAGCCGTGGCGTTGGCGTTGGCCCTTTTTGGCGTCGGGGTTGGCGTCTTAACTGTCTCGACGGGCATCGCGTTTGCAGGAGGGCCCCGTTTTGAACCTTCCTATGTGCCGCGCATGGTCGACTACATCGTGGGTGCGTTTCCCCAGCAGTTCGTCATGTGCTCGGTCGGCCTGGTATCCCTCGCCAAACTGCGCCCCTTCCGCAACACCTGGATGCTGGCGCTCGCAGTGGGTCTCGCCTTTTGTCTCGCCCATTTCCTGCTGCCCGGAAAAGCGCTGTCAACCATGCTGCTGGAGTTGGCCACACTGTTCCCCGCGGGTTTTCTCGCCGCGGGCTACTTTCTCAAGTTCCGAAACCTTCTTCCGCTCACGGCGATGCACGCGACCCTCTTTGTTCTTCTCTCCAGTTGGACTGGTTGGGCTGTGGCGCATCAGTGACCGGGCAGACTGGCGTCTTTGCAAAGGAGAGACACATGGGAATTCATCGTTTGCTGGTCCTCTTGTTGATGGCATTCGTATCGGGTTGGTCTGCGGGGGCCGGGCCTGCGGAGGTGGCGCCGGCGGCGGAAACGCCCGGGCAGAAGGATGCGCGGATGGCGTGGTGGCGTGACGCGCGCTTTGGCATGTTCATCCATTGGGGAGTCTATTCGGTGCACGCGGGCGTCTACAAAGGCTGGGATATCCCTGGTCCCGGTGAGTGGATGATGCGCGTCTGCTCGATCTCTGTCGCGCCTTACCGGGAGTATGCCAAACAGTTCAATCCGGTGAAGTACGACCCGGACGCGTGGGTGAGGCTGGCGAAGGAGGCGGGCATGAAGTACATCGTGATTACCACAAAACACCACGATGGTTTTGCCCTGTTTGACACCAACGCCAGCGACTGGAATGTGGTGAAGGCAACGCCCTATGGGAAGGACCTGTTGAAGCCGCTGGCGGCCGCGTGCCAGAAACACGGCATCCGGCTTGGATTCTATTATTCGCAGGCGCAGGACTGGGTCAATCCCGGCGGTGCGGCGATGTTTGGCCATTGGGATCCTGCGCAGGACGGCAGCATGGACGAATACATTAAGAATGTGGCCGTGCCGCAGGTGCGCGAAATACTGAGCAATTACGGCCCGGTTTCGGTGCTGTGGTGGGACACACCCGAAGGCATGACCAAAGAGCGGGCGGAGATGCTGTTTCCGCTCACCGGGCTGCAACCGGGAATCATCACCAACAACCGGCTCGGCGGCGGTTTCGAAGGCGACACTGCCACACCGGAACAGCACATCCCGGCGACGGGTTTTCCGGGCGGGCGCGACTTTGAAGTGTGCATGACCATGAACAACTCCTGGGGCTACAAGAGCCTGGATGACAACTGGAAAAGCACCGAGACACTGGTCCGGAACCTTGTCGATATCGCCTCGAAAGGCGGGAACTATCTGCTCAATGTCGGGCCAACCTCCGAGGGGCTTATCCCTGAACCCTCCATCGAGCGCCTGCACGAGATCGGCGCCTGGATAAAGGTGAACGGGGACGCCATATATGGAACGCAGCCGAGCCCCTTCCGAAGTCTGCCGTGGGGCCGATGCACACGCAAGCCCACGGCCGGCGGCATAATGCTTTTTCTGCATGTGTTCGACTGGCCGAAGGACGGCGCGTTGCTGGTGCCGGGACTCAAGAGTGACCCGGTTGAGGCGTATCTGCTCGCCGATGCCGACAGGAAGCCGCTGAAGTGGAAGCGCAGCGACCAGGGAATAACCATTGAGCTGCCCGGCAGTGCGCCCAACCCCATTTCGTCCACCGTGGTGGTCCAGGTGAAGGGCACGCTGGATGTGGAAGAATAGACCGCAGACAGAGGGACCGCACTTTGTGCGGTCTTTGTCGCGTCCGCATTGACTGTGAAGGAGAAGAAACATGGGCGAAAACCCCGGCGTCAACCCGGACGCCCGCTTGTGCCGGACTATTGACTGGACCGACCTGAAGTTTGCATTCATCGTCGGGGCAGTCACCACAACGCTAAAACTCATCGGCCAGGCCAAGCCGGAGTGGCAACTCAATGCGGTCGATGCGCTGGTGGCCTTTCTGCTCACGCTTGGCTACATCATCGCCAGGGCGCGGCGGCAGCCGGAAAAGCTGGACGAATGGGGCATTACCACGCCCCTGAACCTTCCCGCCGTGGCGGCAGGACTCGTGCTCCTTGCAATTGCGGTTGGGTCCCAGGCCGCATACGGCATCGCGCTCACGGGAAGGCTCGATTTCGAGCCTGCCTATGCGCCGCGCATGGTCGAGTACATCGTGGGCGCCTTTCCCCAGCAGTTCTTCATGTGCTCGGTCGGCCTGGTGTTCCTCACCAAGATCCGCGCCTTCCGGGGCATGTGGCGGATCCCGCTGGCCGTGGGCCTCGTGTTCAGCCTCGCCCACTTCTGGACGCCCGCCCGCATTCCGGGCACGATCATTCCAATACAGATGGTCCTTGTGTTCCCCGCGGGTTTTGCCGCCGCATGGTACTTTCTCAGGTTTCGGAGCATTCTTCCGCTTGCGGCGATTCACGCCATAGGCTACGTGCTCCTGCACAACTGGGTCGAAATGCATCTGTAACGCCGCCCATTGCCCGCCGGGCCCTGCGCGTGAAGGCGGTATCGTTCCCGCGTCGAACTGGGTTTCGGCGGAAGGGTGAAACCGCCGGCCGTGTCCGTTGTCTAATTGTTCCAACAGAACGCGAACTTCGCGAAAGGAGAACGACGATGAAGAAACTTGCTGTATTGTGTGCGATGCTCGGGATGGCCGTCCTGCTCGCGGCCGGATGCGCCACCACGGCCAAAGGCCCCACGGACCAGGAAATGATTTCGAAGCGCATGCAGGAATGCGTCACGGCCATCAAGGCCAAGAAGTTTGACGCGTTCAAGACGCTGGTTTCCCCTTCCTTCGAAAGCGGGGTGGTCGGCAACCGGGATGACCTTCTGGACTACCTGAAGAACGCCGATGACGCGGGCTTCCTGGACGGCGTTGAAATCGACCTGTCGGGTGCAAAAATCACCGTGACCGGCGACAAGACCACGGTGGCCCCGGTTACTGCAAGCGGGTCCTTTGGCTCCCTCGGCTTGGGTTTTGAGGGGGTCAAGGACAAGGGTGTCTGGCTGATCAGCAACGTCGAGCCGGGATTCTAGAGACTGGTTTCCGCCCGGGACGAGGGCTAAAAAGAGGAAAAACGAACGGCGGTGAGGAACGGCTCCTCGCCGCCGTTCTTGGGTGCGGGTTGTCCTGCAACACCGCCCGCCTCGCCCCGCTTGTATGAAACAGGCCCCAAGCGGCATGCTATGTGTCCGAGACACGGATAGAGCGCCCGCGACAGCGTGGCGCTCAGAAAACAAACAGTGTAAACCGACAACCAAGGAGAAGTCATGAAGATATCGCGTCGCTCGTTCTTGGCAACGGCAACCGCCGTGACGGCCCCCCTTATTCTGCCCGCATGCGCCACGACCAAGAAGACGGTCCAAAACAGCATGGTCAACATGGGCTTCATCGGAATGGGCATCCAAAACAGGGGGCTTCTCGACGCCTTTCTGCACCACAAGAACGTCCGGGTGCTGGCGGTGTGCGACGTGGACAGCACGCGCCGGACCGCCGCGCAGGAGCGGGTGAGGGAGTACTACACGGCGCACCCGGAGAAGAGCGCGCCGCAATGCGCGGCGTACGGTGACTTCCGCGAACTTGTCGCGCGCAATGACATCGACGGCGTGTCCATCGCCACGCCGGACCACTGGCACGCCATTCCGACCATCGCCGCGCTGGAAAGCGGCAAGGATGTCTATTGCGAGAAACCCCTGACCCACAGCGTCCATGAGGCCATCGCGGTGATGAACGCGGTGAAGAAGACGAAGAGCATCCTGCAAACCGGCTCCATGCAGCGCTCCATGACGGAATTCCGCGTGGCCTGCGAACTGGTCCGCAACGGCATGATCGGAAAGGTCGAGCGCGTCACGTGCCAGGTGGGCAGCCCGGGGCGGCCCTGCGACCTGCCCGAGGAGCCGGCGGAGCCGGGTCTGGATTGGAACTTCTGGCTCGGCCCGGCGCCCGAGCGCCCCTACAACTCCGTGCTCAGCCCCCGGGGCGCCCACAAGCACTTCCCGAACTGGCGCTCCTACTCGGAATACGGCGGCGGCGGCATTTGCGATTTCGGCGCGCATCATTTCGACATCGCCCAGTGGGGCCTCGACATGGACGCGAGCGGCCCGGTCGAATTCCGCCCGCCGGCGAAGGAGGGCGCCCTCAGCGGCGCGGTGATGGTGTATGAGAGCGGCATCACGGTGACGCAGGTCAGCGAGGGGTTTAACGTCCATTTCTACGGTTCCGAAGGCGAATCCAGGGTGAGCCGCGGGCAGTTTGAGTTCTGGCTCAAGGGCAAGAAGATCGCCGGTTTTGCCAAGCGCGAGGACGGCGGCTCCCTCAATTCGACCCTGGCGTTCGTCCAAAAAGAGTATCTGGACGCCGCAAAGATCAAACTCTACAACAGCGACGACCACATCAAGAACTTCCTGGAGTGCGTTGAATCGCGCAAGCAGCCCGTCACCAGCGCGGAAATCGGCGGTCACACCGCCATCGTCTGCCACCTGGTCAACCAGTCCTATTACAACCGCGCGACCATCAAATGGGACCCCAAAAAGATGTGCTTCGCGAAAGACGGAGGCAAGCCCGGGTGGCTCACCTACGACTACCGCAGTCCCTGGAAGGTTTAACGCCAGCCGAACATCCCCCCATTGGGGTTTCGCACGATGAAAAACGCCGTGTGCGCCGGTCATAAAATCTGACGAAAGCCCCTTCCGCAGGCAAAACGGGCCGTACCGCCGCGGCGATTGTCGCCGTGGTCTGCGGGTGTGCTGTTTGCCCGCGCGGGAACAACATCGTAGGAGGACAGTCGGAATGACACAGTCCCGAAGCGGCCTGCTTCCCGCGGCCGGAACGCTTTTTATTGCAGTCATCTGCGGCTTGTGCTGCCTGTGCGCCTGTGCACCGGCGGCTGACGGAGCCTCGGATGTCAACTGGACGCTGGAGGACGGGCGCTGGAGCGCCGAGAAGGCCAATGCGTGGTACGCCGGGCAGCGCTGGCTCGCGGGGGCCAACTTCGTGCCCAGCACCGCCTCGAACCAGTTGGAAATGTGGCAGGCTGAGACCTTTGACCCGGCGGCCATTGACCGCGAACTGGGCTATGCGGCGGGCGTCGGCTTTAACGTGATGCGTGTTTTCCTGCACGACATGGCCTGGAAGGCCGACCCCGCCGGGTTCGAAAAACGCATGGACGAGTATCTGTCCATCGCCGACAGGCACGGCATCAAGACCCTGTTTGTCATTTTCGACAGTTGCTGGGACCCGCGGCCGGCTTTGGGGCCCCAGAAGGAGCCCGTTCCCCATGTGCACAATTCGCGCTGGGTGCAGTCGCCGCACATTGATCTCCTGAGGGACGCCTCGCGTTACGACGAACTCAGGCCCTATCTCACAGCGGTGATGACGCGCTTCAAAGACGACAAGCGCATTCTCGGCTGGGATCTGCTGAATGAGCCGGGGAATTTCTCGGCGAACTATGACGAGGGCTGGAAGGCCGGGGACAAGGAGGCGGCGCATCTGGTGCTGCTGGGCAAGGCGTTTGACTGCGCGCGCGCGGTGAACCCCTCGCAGCCGCTCACGGCCGGACCCTGGCTCGAAGTGGGCCGCCGCATCAACCCCGTGCCGGCGCTGGATCGGCTGATGCTGGAGCGATCGGATGTCATCACGTTTCACACGTACGAAACCGTTCCGGCGGTGGAAAAGGTGGTGGGCTGGCTGAAGCAGTCCGGCCGTCCGATCATCTGCACCGAATACATGTCGCGCGGGTCAGGCAGCACTTTTGGGACGGTGATGCCGTACCTCAAGGAACAAAACGTGGGTGCCATCGGCTGGGGGTTGGTCAACGGCCGCTCGCAGACCATCTATCCCTGGGATTCGTGGACGAAGAAGTACACCGAGGCCCCAAGCCTGTGGTTCCACGACATGTTCCACAAGGACGGCACCCCCTACCTGGCAGAGGAGGCATCGTTAATCCGGAGTCTCACCGGGGGTGTTTCCGCCGCTTCCGATTATCCCGTCCGGCCTGTGGTCTTTTCCGCGGTGAAACTGGATGACGCCTTCTGGAAACCGCGCATCGAGACCAACCGGACCGTCACCGTGCCGTTTGCCTTCAAGAAGTGCGATGTGCGGATAGCGAATTTCCGGCGTGCGGCGAAACTGGAGGAGGGGCATTTCCAGGGGTGCCCCTTTGATGATTCGGACGTGTACAAGGTCATGGAAGGGGCGGCTTATTGCCTGGCCACCCACCCGGACCCCGAACTTGCCCGGTATCTCGACGACCTTATCGCCGTGATTGCCAAAGCCCAGGAACCGGACGGGTACCTGTACACGGCGCGGACCATTGAGGGCGAAAAGGCCCCCGACCGGGCCAGCAACGTCCGCTGGCTGAACGAGTTGGGCGGGGTCAACGGCGTTGACAGCCACGAACTGTACAACCTGGGCCACATGTTCGAGGCGGCCGTGGCCCATTATCAGGCCACGGGGAAACGCAACGTCCTCGACGTGGCCGTCAAGGCGGCCGACTTGGTATGCAGGACATGGGGGCCGGGGCCGGACCAGTTGAAGATACCGCCGGGACATCCGGAAATCGAACTGGCCCTGGTCAAACTGGGACGCGCCACGGGCGACCCCAAGTACATAGACCTTGCCCGGTTCCTTCTGGAATGCCGGGGTCATTACCGCCGCCCGGAGGGCATCAAGGTCGAAATGAATGACCGGTACTTCTCCAATGAAGTGCCGCTGGAGCAGCTGACGGAGGCCGTCGGCCACGCCGTGCGCACGGGGTACATGCTGTCGGGAATGACCGACGTTGCCGCGCTCCGCGACGCGCCCGGGATGCGGCGGACCATCGACGCCATCTGGGAGGACACGGTTCAGACCAAAATCTACCTGCACGGCGGCATTGGGTCCGGGGTGGGGATGGCCGAGGGCTTCGGCGAGTCCTACCGCCTGCCGAACACGGGCTACAACGAGACCTGCGCCGCCATTGCCAATGTTCTCTGGAACCACCGCATGTTCCTGCTCTATGGCGACGGCAAATACCTCGACGTGCTTGAGCGAGCGCTGTACAACAATGTCCTGGCCGGGGTGTCCCTTTCGGGGGACAAGTTCTTCTACCCCAACCCGCTCCTCTCCGAAGGCAAGTACGAGCGCTCCCCCTGGTTCGGATGCGCCTGCTGCCCGGGCAACATCGTCCGCTGCCTGCCCTCGGTGCCGGGAATGGTGTACGCCTCCGGTGCGGAGCAGGTGTATGTCTGTCTCTACGCCGCCGGCACCGCTGAAACCGCGCTTGCGGGCGGCAAAGTGAAACTCACGCAGCAGACCGCGTACCCGTGGAGCGGAACGGTTCACATCGCCGTCGATCCCGAAAAGGAAAGCGCGTTTGAGCTGAAACTGCGCATTCCGGGCTGGGCGCAGGGAAAACCCGTTCCCGGCGGCCTGTACCGGTATCTTGATGCGGCGGCCACGGCGCCGGGATTGAAAGTGAACGGGGAGGACGTTCCGGTTTCAGTTGAAAAGGGCTTTGTCTCCATTCGCCGCACCTGGAAGACCGGGGACGCGGTGGACCTCGACCTCCCGATGCCGGTGCGGCGGGTGCTGGCCAACGAAAAGGTCGCCGATGACGCCGGCCTGGCGGCGCTGGAGCGCGGGCCCATTGTCTACTGCGTCGAAGAGGCGGACAACGGCAAAGACTTGTTCAGCGTTGTGCTTGATGACAAGATTGCGTTGAACGCTGAGGACCGGCCTGACCTGCTGGGCGGCGTGACCGTGCTGACTGCTGCGGCGGAGAAGGTGTCAGAGTCCAAAGACAAGAAGGTGAAGGCGCGGCCGGCAGCACTTACGGCCGTGCCGTACTACGCATGGTGCAACCGCGGTGCGGGCAGGATGAACGTGTGGCTTGCGCGCAGCGCCGACAGGGCCCTGTCAAAATAGCAGGAAAGGACAACCGGCATGGACCTTATCCGGGCGCAGGAACGAATGCTGACGCATCCCGCGCATGCGCAGGTGCTGGGCAATCCCGACTATGCCTTTGGCGCCGCGTTTGTGGCGGACCATTTCTGCCCCATACTGGAGGCGTCCATCCCGATTATTGACGCGGGCCTGTTTCACGCGGACGCGGTGTACGATGTCGTGAGCGTGAGTGGCGGCGCGTTCTTTCGCCTTGAGGAGCACCAGGCCCGCTTTGCGCGCGCGTGCGCCGCAATACGCGTGCGCAACCCCTTTGACCGGGAGAAGGAGGCCGAGATCCTGCACGAACTGGTGGCGCGGGCTGGCCTGCGCGACGCGTATGTGTGGTGGACGGTCACGCGCGGTCTGCCTCCGATGGGCCGGAACGAGATGGTGGATCCCCTTAAGTTCGAGAACCGGTTCTACGCGATGGCGGTTCCCTTTGTATTCATGTTCGACGATGATCAGCGCGCGCGCGGCGTGGACCTTGTTGTCAGCCGCGACCACATCCGCATTCCGGCGCGCGCGGTGGATCCGCGGGCCAAGAACTTCCACTGGCTCGACATGCAGATGGCACTGTTTGAGGCGGGTGACCGGGGCGGCGAATGGGCCGTGCTCACCGACGCGGACGGCTACCTTGCGGAGGCGACGGGGGCGAACATCTTCGCCATTGTGGACGGCACGGTGGTCACGCCCGATTCGGGCTGTCTCGAGGGGATAACGCGCCAGAGTGTCATGGACCTTTGCCAGGAACTGGGCATCCCGACGGCCTGCCGCCGCATTCACGCCGATGAACTGAAGACCGCACAGGAGGTCTTCATGACCACCACGGCGGGCAGCATCATGCCGGCGCGCAGCGTGGACGGCAAGCCCGTCTTCGGGCACGGCGGCGCGGGTGAACTTTCCGTTCGCCTGCACAACCTGTACTGGGAGAAGCGCTGGGCCGGCTGGCATGCCACCCCCGTTCGCTATGACCTGGCGAAACAGGAGCACCAGCCATGAACAGACGCGCTTTTCTGACCGGTCTTGGAACCGCCGCCGCCGGGGCGTGGGCCGCGCGCGCGGCGGAAACGCCCCCCGGCAATCAGGGCAAACGCCGCAATGTCGTCCTCTATGTGGGCGACGACTGGGGCATGAACGACGCCGGCTGTTACGGCAACAAGGCTGTCAAAACGCCGGGCGTGGACGCCTTGGCCGGCGACGGGGTCCGGTTCACACAGGCGTACTGCACAACCCCCAGTTGCAGCCCCAGCCGTTCCGTGATTCTTACGGGCTGTTACAACCATGCCAACGGCCAGTACGGTCTCGCCCACAGCTATCATCATTTCGTTTCGCTGGACGGCGTCAAGAGCCTGCCCGTGATGATGGCGGAGGGCGGTTACCGCACAATATGCGCCGGCAAGTTCCATGTTGAACCGGAGCCGCGCTACCACTTCGGCAAGTACCTCCCCGGCGGCGCGCCCGTCAAGATGGCCGAGGCGGCGCGCGAACACATCGCGGCGGAGTCGCCGGACCCGTTTTTTCTCTACTTCTGCCCCACCGAGCCGCACCGGCCTTTCGTGAGGGGGGGATCCGACCCCGTGGACCCGGCCCGGGTCGAGGTGCCGACCTATCTGCCCGACATTCCGGAATGCCGCCAGGAACTGGCGGACTACTATGGCTCCATCCAACGCTGCGACTCGGGGCTGGTCCGCCTCATGGAGATTCTCAAGGCGACGGGCCATTGGGACGACACGCTGGTCATCTTCGTTTCCGACAACGGCATTCCCTTCCCCGGTGCAAAGACCAACCTGTACGACCCCGGCTGCAACCTTCCCTGCGTGGTGCGCAACCCGCTGCTGGAACGGCAGGGCACGGTCAACCGCGCCATGATCACCTGGGCCGACCTCACGCCCACCATTCTCGATTTCGCGGGACTGAAACCTGAAGGTGCCGCCTTCCATGGCCGGTCATTCCTGCCTGTGCTCGCGCAGGAAAACCCCGAGGGATGGGATGAGGTCTGCCTGTCGCACACGTTCCACGAGGTCACGATGTACTACCCCATGCGGGCCGTCCGCACCCGACGACACAAACTGATCTGGAACATCGCTTACGGGCTCGAATATCCCTTTGCAAGCGACCTTTGGGAATCGGAAACCTGGCAGGCATGCCTGAAATCGGGAATGAAGACCTACGGAAGGCGCGAAGTGGAGAACTACCTTCACAGGCCCGCTTTTGAACTGTACGACCTGGAGAAGGACCCGGATGAAATCAACAACCTCGCCGGCGACCCCGCCCACAAGGAGCTCCTGGCGGAATTGACGAACAGGGTCAAAGCGTTTCAGGAAAGGACGAAGGACCCGTGGGCCATCAAGTGGAGGCATGAGTAGGCTCTTGACGGTTCAAGCCGATGGAAGACCGAAACGGGAGACAGACTCATGAGCGTTGAATACGTGCTGGTCACCGGCGCCTCGACGGGCATTGGCTATGCCAGCGCGGCCGCGCTGGCGGAGAAGGGCTGCCATGTCTTTGCCGGGGTGCGCAGTGAGGCCGACGGGGAGCGCATCCGCCTGCAAAGCGGCGGCAAACTCGAACCCATACTGCTTGACGTGACGGACGCCGGGCAGATTGCGGATGCCGTAGCACATATCACGGGCGTGGTCGGGAAAGCCGGGCTGCGCGGCCTCGTAAACAACGCGGGGGTATCCGTGGTCGGGCCGCTCGAATTCATGCCGATGGAGGACTTCGAGCGCCAGATGAAGGTTAATGTGTACGGGCTCCTGGCTGTCACGCAGGCATTCCTGCCGCTGCTCCGCGCCGCTTCGGGGCGCCTGTGCCTGGTCAGTTCGACCAATGGATTCCTGGCCGTGCCGTTCATGGGACCCTATTCGGCGTCGAAATTCGCCGTGGAGGCCCTCGGTGACTGCCTTCGGAGCGAACTCGCGCCATGGAACATCCGCGTAAGCCTCGTGGAGCCGGGTTCCACCCAGACGGCCATTTGGGAAAAGTCGAAGGCGGAGAACGAGGCGCTCCTCGCGCGCATGCCGCAGGAATGCACCGCGCTCTATGGCACGGCGATAGAGGTCCTGCGCGGCGAGGCGGAAAAGATGGTCCGGCGCGCGTCGCCGGTCCAGACCGTGTCCGACTGCGTGGTGCATGCCATCACCGCAAAGCGTCCGAAGACCCGCTACCGATGCGCCGACGGCGCAAGGTTGGCGTGGTTTGCCGCACGGTGGCTGCCCGACACCTGGCGCGACTGGGTCATCCTCAAGGCAATGGGGCATATAGGGTAGAACCGCAGGCATGAAACCATTTTCAAAGAACCGGTGGGCGGTGCTCATTGCATTATGTGCAATTGCCGGCGCGGCAATTGCGGAACCGTCCGCGGGTCCGGCAGTTCAATGCACCGAAGGCGACGGTTTTGTGGATGTCAGTGAAGGCGGTGTGCCCATACTGCGGTACAGCCATGGCGCGACCACCGTGCCGAAGGGCACAGGGGAGGAGTTCGCGCGGGGGGACTATGTCAGCGCGCTTTACGGCCTGAAGGGTGAACTGCTTACGGAGGACTACCCGAAGGACCACCCGCACCACCGGGCGGTGAACTGGTCCTGGGCGACCGTCCAATGGAAGAGTGAGGTGCGCGACCTGTTTGCGGTGCGCGGCATCTGGTCCCGGCCCTTGGACAGGCCCCAAGTCGGCACGGAGGCGGCCTCGTGCATCATCACGGCCGCAAGCGTTTGGAAATGGGACGACAAGACGCCGGTCGTGGCGGAAGCCGTGCGCATCCGCGCGCATCCGCGGAACGATCAGGGTCGTGCAATTGACTTCGACATCAAACTGGCCGCGCTTGTTGAAGGGTTGGAATTCTGCGGCCGCCTGGACGCGGGGTACAGTGGATTCAACATCCGGATGGCGCCCGCGGAAGGACAGAAGATTGTGTTTCACACCGACCCGGCCGAGGCCCGGCCCAGGCGCGCATGGGCGGACTACTCCGCCGAGTTTAGCGGTGCCAAAGGGCGCTCGGGCCTTGCCATTCTGCAGCCCGCGGACAATCCGGGGTGCCCGCAGGAGTGGCGCGAGTATCCCCAGTTGAACTTTTTCCAGCCGGTGTATCCCGGTGGAAAACTGGTCCCGATGCCGAAGGACAAGCCGATAGTTCTTCATTATCGTCTCTGGATTCATCCCGGCGGCGCGAATGACAAGGCGCTGGCGGCCCAGTGGAACTTGTACAATAATATGGCGAGATAGTCGCGCCCGCGCGCGACGCTTGCGAAAATGCCCCAATCCGAACCAAGGAACACCATCATGACGGTCCCCAACGATCTTGCGCCGGGTGACCTGAGCCTCGAGCGCTCCGGCGGCACGCTTGTCCGGCGAAAGGGCGTCTACATCGCCCAACTCCGGGGCAGCTACGCCGACATGGGCCGCCAGCACGGCGAACTGGCACTGGCGGCGTGCGGGGACGTGGTGCCCCAGTACATAAACCAACTGGTCAGAAAGCTCGTGGCCCACGCGCTCCCGCCCGTGGCTGGCCCGGCCGCCGCCCTGCTCAAGGGGTGGTTCCGCTGGCGCAACCGGGCGGGACTGGGCGAGGACATGCGCGCCCACCTGGGGGCACTGGCACGGGCCTATGGCCAGCACCCGGCCATGGCCGAGCGTCTCTTCTTTGTGCCCGACATCTTCCACTATCTCGCCGGGCGCAGCTTTGCCATGCTGGCCCCGCCGCCCTCCTGCTCGGGCTTCTTCGCCTGCGGCGAGGCCACAAAAGACGGCAAACTGCTCATCGGCCGCAACTTTGACTTTTTCGGCCGCGGTGTCTGGAACACGAACAACGCGGCCATCGTCATGCACCCGGAGCACGGCCGTCGCTTCTGCTGGCTGGGCGCGCTCGGCGTTTCGGCCAGTGGACAGGGCTTCAACGAGAGCGGACTCTTCGTCGGCCTTCACACGAACTTCCCGAACGACGTGAGCACCAAGGGCTCTCCCATCTTCAAGATTGTCCATGACATCCTCGCCGAATGCACCACACTGGACGAGGCGGTTGCGCGGGTCACCGCAAAGCCCCGCATCTGCGGGCTTTCGCTCCACATCACGGACACACGGGCGCGCACGGCCGCGGTGGTGGGGTTTTCCGCCCGTCATGCCGAGGTCGTCCGGCCCGAGAATGGCGTGCTGGTGCGCACGAACCACTACACCACCGCCGACATGCAGCGCATTGAGGTTGGTCCCCATCCGTGGCGGGCCAACTCATACGGCCGCTTTCAGCGCGTCACGGAACTCTTGGAAGCGAAACGGGGCGTTTTGACGGGGGGCGACGTCCCGCACATTCTGAGTGACTGCTTTGACCCTTTCGAACAGCGAAAGCTGCTGGTCGGCAACACCGTGGCCGCCCCGCACACCGTCCAGAGCATGGTCATGAGCCCCGATGACGACGCGCTGTGGCTGGCCCACGGGGAACTCCCCGTGTGCCACGCCGACCGTTTCCTCGGCTTCCGCGTTTCCGCGCTGCTGAACGGTGACGTTGACCGCTACGAAATCGACGACCTGCCCGGTGCCGGTCAATTCAACGAAACGGAACGGGCGGCCATGGAGGAGTATGAGGAGGCATGGTCCATGTATATGGACCATCTCGACAGCGACCGCGCGGTCTTCCATCTGCGCCGTGGCGCGGAATTGATGCCTGACGAGGCCGTCTTCCCGCGAATGGCGGGACTCCTGCTCCTGAAAGACAAGAAGTATGTGCAGGCCCTGCCGCTGCTGCTGCGAAACGCGGCGTACTACTATGGGGACATCCTGATGCGCGCCGAGTCCCACGTGTGGGCGGGACGCTGTCTCGACCTCATGCGCCGCCGCCCCGAGGCCGTCCCGCACTACAAGACCGCCGCGGGGCTCAACGCGCCGCCCGTGTCCGCCGCCGCCGCGCGCCATTTGGAAAAGCCGTTCACAACGCGCCAGCTTTTCGATGTGGCGCCCGAGTTCATGGTGGGCAACGCGCTGGCAAAGTATTGAACCGGTTTGAACGGATGCCGAAGCAGCGTTCACAATCATGCCGACCTCAACGGGCTGAAAAAACTGAAAGGGACTGCCATGCGCCTGCTGACCTTCGCCATTATGGCCATTGCCACGATCACCGCCCAGGCACAAACCCCGGACCTGGCCTTCAAGCAGGCGGACAAAGGGGCGTACACGTTTAACACGGGCGTGCTCAAGGGCACGCTGCGCGCCGACGGCCGGTCCATCGGGCTGCTGTCATTCGAGCATATTCCGACGGGAACCCGCATTGAGGGCAACGATTACGGCATCTTCAGCCATTACCGCGTGTTCACGGCAAACAAGCGCTACGGCCACGGGGCGTGGGAATGGCCGAGCACCGCGAAGGTGCTGACCGACGGGGCGCTAGAGGTG
>CAIUWO010000019.1 GCA_903902895.1 Candidatus Hydrogenedentota bacterium
CGGGACTGATGCAAGCGGAGCGAAGCGGAGACGTGTCTGTCCCGGATTTCATTGCCCGTGATACACTACCTGTGCCCGGCCACGGTAGAGTCGCTCCGGAGGCGAGGCTCATGGGACCGCAAGGTAGGACACGGCCGCGAGGCATCCGAAAGGGTGCGGCAACGGCCCGCCGCGAGGCATCCTCGAAAGCCCACCGCTCTATGGGGTTCGAGTCCCCCGCCGTTGGCCGGGCACTTCCTGATGCTTGCCGCTGCTCTTTTCAGGCCGTGGGTGTATCGGCAGGGCAGGCGGGACCTGCCTTCGACCGAGGACTTCGGCGAGACAGGCGCCTGCGGCACGTACCGCCGCCGTCTCGGCGGCCTTGTGCTTTCTGCATTTTCAGGTCGTCGTGGTCGCGACACGGCAGGCGGGACGCCTGCGGTACGGATGCCAGCCAAAGCGGTGTCGCCGCTGCGCTCGCCACGCGCACGCCAAAATTGACCACGCCCCGCGCGCGCCCGGGTACTTTACATTTTTTGCCCCCGGACCGCTCCTGCCGCTACACTGGACGCCACGCGGGAGAAGACAGCCATGCCGATGCCGGAAAAGATCGCCCAACTGATTGAACTGTTCAAGCAGAATGAGGCTGCGTACCGTTCAGGCCAGTACAATGAAACCCTTGTCCGCAAGGACTTCATCGACCCCATGTTCGCCTGCCTTGGCTGGGACATGAACAACGAGAAGGGCTACGCGCACATCTACCGCGAGGTGATTCACGAGGACGCGATTCAGATTGACGGGAACAAGAAGGCGCCCGACTACTGCTTCCGCGTCGGCCCGGTGCGCAAGTTCTTTCTGGAGGCCAAGAAGCCCGCGGTCAACGTGCGGGACGACATCGCCCCGGCCTACCAGTTGCGGCGCTATGCGTGGTCGGCCAAACTGCCCCTGAGCATCCTCACCGATTTTGAGGAGTTCGCCGTCTACGACTGCCGGATCAAGCCGTCCCCGGCGGACAAGTCCTCCGCGCACCGCGTCATGCTGCTGCGCTACACCGACTACGAACGGAACTGGGAGGAGATTGCCGGCCGTTTCGCCCGCGAAGTCGTCCTCAAGGGCGCCTTCGACAAGTACGCCGAATCCACGCAGGGCAAGCGCGGCACCGCCACGGTCGACGCCGCCTGTCTGGACGAGATCGAGGCGTGGCGCGACACGCTCGCCCGAAACATCGCCCTGCGCAACCCCGGCCTCGGCCAGCGCGGACTCAACGACGCCGTCCAGCGCACCATAGACCGCATCATCTTCCTGCGCCTCTGCGAGGACCGCGGCACCGAAGACTACGGGCGGCTCAAGGCGCTGTCGGCCAAAAAGGACCTCTACGAAGAGTTGAAGGTCCTCTTTCAGCAGGCCGACGACCGCTACAACTCAGGCCTCTTCCATTTCCACGCGGAGAAGGGCCGCGCCGACTACGACGGCGTCTCGCTGGACCTCGCCATAGACGACAAGGTGCTCAAGCCGATCCTGGGCCGGCTTTACTATCCCGACAGCCCCTACGAGTTCTCCGTGCTCCCCGCCGACATCCTCGGCCAGGTCTACGAGCAGTTCCTCGGCAAGGTTATCCGGCTCACCCCCGGACACCAAGCCAAGGTCGAGGAAAAACCCGAGGTGCGCAAGGCAGGGGGCGTCTACTACACCCCCACCTACATCGTGGATTACATCGTCCAGAACACAATAGGCAAACTGCTGGAGGGAAAGGCGCCCGACGACATCGACGGGTCCAAGCCCGGCACCGCGCCCCTGCGCGTGCTCGACCCCGCCTGCGGCTCCGGTTCCTTCCTCATCGTCGCCTACCAGTTCCTGCTCGACTGGCACCTCAAGAGCTACCTGGCCGATCCAGAAAAAATGTGTGTCGGCAAGAGCCCAAAACTGCGCCACTGCGCCGTGAACGGCTACGCCCTCACCGTCCCCGAGCGCAAGCGCATCCTGCTCGACCACGTCTACGGCGTCGATA
>CAIUWO010000020.1 GCA_903902895.1 Candidatus Hydrogenedentota bacterium
TATGCGTCCATGCAGCGGACGACGAGTTCCTCCACGGACAACGCCTCCGGGGAAACCTCGCCCACCATCGTGCCGTGCCTCATGATCAGGATGCGGTGGCACACCTCCACCAGTTCCTCCAGCTCGCTCGACACGAATATGCAGCTTATGCCCTGCCGGCTCAGGTCCCACATGATCTGGAAAATCTGCTGCTTGGCCTGCACGTCAATGCCGCGCGTGGGCTCGTCAAAGAGGATGACGCGCGGCGCCGTGTTCAGCCATTTGGCCACCACCACCTTCTGCTGGTTGCCCCCGCTCAGCGACGCCACCGCGTGCTCGATGTCGGGCACCTTCACCGCGAGCCGGTCCATGAGCGGCAGAACCACCGCGCGCTCGCGCGCCTTCGTGGTAAACCCCGCCGTGGTCATGCGGTCCATGCTCGCCAGGCAGACGTTGGCCCGCGTGCTCAGTTCCTGCACCAAGCCGTGTTCCTTGCGGTTTTCCGGGGTGAACGCCAAGCCAAGCTGCTTCATCGCCGCCGGGGTGGACGGCCGGATGGGCTTGCCGTCCAGCACGATCTCGCCCGTTTCGCAGGGGTCCACGCCGAATATGGCCTGAAGCAGCTCTGTCCGGCCCGAGCCCAGCATGCCCGCGATGCCCAGCACCTCGCCCCTGCGCAGCTCAAAGTTGACGTCATGGAACTTGCCCGGCTGGCCCAGCCCGCGCACCTGCATCACGGGCTCGGCGCCGGCGTGGAGGTCGGCGGGACGCACGGCCTGCGTCACGCCGCCGAACATCATGTGCGCGATGGTTTCCGGCGTGGCCGCATCGACGCCAATCGAGCCGACGCAGTGGCCGTCGCGCAGGACCGTCACCGTGTCGGCGACCTGCTTCAGTTCCTGGAGACGGTGCGTGATATGGATGACGGCGACGCCCTTGGCGGCCAGTTGCCGGATGAGCGCGAACAGCTTCTCCGTCTCATGCCGCGCCAGCGCCGAGGTGGGCTCGTCGAGCATGATCACCGAGGGGTTGAACGACATGGCCTTGGCGATTTCCACGATCTGCTGCTGGGCCATGCCCAGTTCGCCCGCGTTCCTGCGCGGGTCCAGCCTGACCTGCATGCCGTCGAGCACCTGCTGGGCCGCGTCGGCCATGCCGCGCCAGTCGACCATGGACCGCAGCAGCCCCTTGCGGCGCGGCCAGCGGCCCAGAAAAATATTCTCCGCCACGGTCATCTCGGGAACGAGGCTCATCTCCTGGTACACCGTGGCGATGCCCTTGGCAAAGGCGTCCGAGGGCGAGCGCAGTTCGACGGGCGCGCCGTCGATCAGGATCGTGCCGCTGGTCGGCTGCACGCTGCCCGCGAAGATTTTCACGAGCGTGCTCTTCCCCGCGCCGTTCTTGCCGATCAGCGCATGCACCTTGCCGCCCTCGAAATCCACCGACACCCCGTCCAGTGCCACCGTGCCGGGGTACTCCTTGCGGAGCTGAAGCGTCTGGAGATGGTGCCCCCTCACTGCGACACCCTGGGCACGCCAATCTCCCGATTGGCTCGCCTTTCCGTCATTGCGAGCGCAGCGCGGCAATCTCTCAGTGTCTGGAGATGCCGTCCCCTCACTTCGAGCCGGCGCCTATCCATTCCTGAAGCTGTTTGGCGAAAGCGGCCACGCCCGCCGGATCGGTGCGCGACAGACACACGCCCGGCAGTGACACCTTCTTCTCCACCGCTTCGCCCTTGATCGCTTTCAGCGCGTTCTCGACCGCCAACCGGCCCAGTTCCGTGGGCCGCTGGCTCGTGATGGCCTGCAGAATGTTGTCCCTGGACTGAAGGAAGCCCAGCAACTGCTCGCTGGCGTCCGTGCCGAACACGGCCACCTGCCCCACCTTGTCCGCGTTTTTCACCGCCATAACGGCGCCGACCGTGCCGCCCTCGTTGGCCGCCCAGATGATGTTGACCTCCGGATTCGCCGTGAGCACGTCGCCCACCCGCTTGACGCCCAGTTCGGGCAGCCAGGCGTCCTGCTCCGCCACAAACTCCACGCCCGGCAATGTCCCCACCTCTTTCTTAAAGCCGCCGACGCGCGCCTCGCTCTGTTCCGGAGCCTGCGACTTGAAGCAGAACACCGCGATCTTCGCCTTGCCGCCCAGCTTTTCCTCGATGTACTTCTTCGCCGCCTTGCCCGTCTGCGCGCCCAGGTCCTCCTCGATGCTCGCCACGGCCGACACGGCAAGATCGCCCTCCACGGAGGTATTGTAGGTGACGACCTTGATGCCCTTGTCCGCCGCCTGCTTCAGCGCGGCCACGGAACCCTTCGCGCTAATCGGCGACAGGATAATGGCGTCCACCTTGCGCGCGACGTAGGTGTTGACCAACTGGATCTCTTTCTCTGGCTTCATGGCGCTGTTGCCTTCCAGCAGTTCGACGCCCGCCTTCTTGGCCGCGTCCCGCATCCCGAACAGCACCAGCCGGAAGAACTGGTCCTCCTGGAATACCATGCCTGCAATCTTAGGCACGGACGCGGCGGGTCCCGGCGGCGGGGTTCCGTCGGCGGGCGCCGCCGGTTTGGAACAGCCTGAAACGGCCAACAGGGCCACCAGCACAGTGGCGGCCAGTGTGATGAACATATTTCGCATGGTGAATCTCCTTCTTGATGCCCACAGGCGTCCTTGACCCGCAAATGATGACACACTCGCGCGCCGCAGGCAAAAATCCGACACAGTGGCAACCTACAGCTACCTCGCCGTCGATTGGCGGAGACTTGCTCCACTGCCCGAAAAGCTTAGTTCAGACAACGCCGCACTGGACAGCAGCACTATGCCAACGTCGAATATAGGGAACTTTCAGGAGGGCGTTGTTGCTCTCAACGTGCAGAATGAACCATCGGAACATGCCATCCCAAACCGATGCATCGCCCGGCGGTTGGAGTTTCCACCCGAGTTCTTCGAGTGTCCAACCAGCCTTTATACTGTTGGTAAGCATGGAGCAGGTTGCCCAGTTGTCCTTTGAATCAGTACCACCCCGAGCAACGGGGATGACGTGATCGATGGTTGGAAACAGTTCCCAATACGCCATATGCCCGAAAGTCATTTTCCCGTGCGGATGATAAGGAAACTCAGAAGGAATGAATTCAGAAATCACCCGAAGGACCGGGGGGAAAATCAATCGGGTGCCCTGGTAGCGGTCAATGAAGCCGTCTCGCACAAATGTGTCTGCCATCTGTTTTGGGGTGTATTGACGAATCACCCTTTTCTGAGGAGCGAACGGGTAATGCAACTTGAGCATAGCCGTCGCGTCGGGCAGGTTGTCTACTGAAATCTCCGCACAGATTTGTCTTATTACGTCGCTTTTGTCCACGTCCGCAAAACCTTTGTCCCTCGTTTTGACCGCATCTCCCTTTTGAGAGGTTCTATCGCACGGTCTTAGGCAGATAGTCTTCGCGCACTGGCGAGAATACCTCAATGGCCACCGAGTCGGCCAGAATCTCCGCGCCGGGCTCCACGCCGCCGGGAATGCACCAACTGTCTCCGGGCTCCACATCGAAGCTGTCCCCGCCGATGAACAGACGAATCGAGCCCGACACCAAATATCCGGTCTGTTCCTGTTCGTGGGCGTGCAGGGGCAGCGTATGGCCCGATTGCAGCAGGAATTCGGTGAAAAGCGTTTTTTCGCCGTAGACCAGCGTTTTCATGCGCACGCCGTCCACGGCCTGCCGGTATCCGGATGTGTCCCGTTTGTAA
>CAIUWO010000021.1 GCA_903902895.1 Candidatus Hydrogenedentota bacterium
AGCGTCCAAGTCCCCTGGGCAGCATACAGCGCGCCGCCGTCCCCGGCAGCGTTCCGCACAAAGGCGCAACCGTCCACCGTCATGGTGCAGCTTGCACCCGCCATCGCGCCCGCGCTATCCGTCGCCGAATTTCCTGAAAAGACACAGTCGCGCACCGTCAGCCTGGACGAGAAGGCCGTCAGCCCGCCGCCGAAAAGGGCGGAGTTTCCAGCGACCAGGCACTCCGTCAACGCCATGGACCCGCCGCCGCAGAAGATGCCGCCGCCGTAGCCGGAACCGAAGGGATTGGGGGCCGTGTTTTGCGAAAACACACAGCGTTTCAGCACAGGGCCGCCGGTGCTGAACAGCCCACCGCCCATGCCCTGGGAGGTGTTTCCCTGAAAGACGCAGTCCTCGATCAGCGGCGAGCCCCCGAAGTTGCCGAGGCCGCCGCCGTTGGTGGCGGCAAAGTTCCCCGCAAAGACGCAGCGCGCAATCACGGGGGAAGCATTGTTGTTGAACATGCCGCCGCCGCTTTCTGCGCTGCCGCGCGTGACAGTGAACCCGTCCAGCGCCGCGTAGTCCGCGCCGAGGACACAGCGGCGGGTTTCCTGGCCGTCAATGACGCTCTTGTGCGCGTTCCAGTCGCGCTGGTCGCGGTAGACCTCCGTGCCTGCAAAGCCGCCGTAGATAAGTACTGCGGCGCGCATATTCAGCACCGTGTCGGTGGTGGATGTGTAGGTGCCTTCGGCAACCCACACCTGGGCGTTGAAGGGGGCCGCGTCCACACCGGTCTGGAGATCGGGGTAGGCGCTTTCCCAGGAAACCCCGTCCGGCGCGGCGGCGGTGCTGTCCGCATCGACATGCACAATAATCCCGACCCCAAATTCAGCCGTTACGGAGATGTCGCCGGTCACGCCGTTGTCCGTGCGGCCTGGGGTGGTGATACCGTCGCTCCACTGCACGAAGTGGCAGCCTGTATCGGGCACCGCGGTCACTTCGGCGCCGTCGGCGCCGTGGCTTACGGTTTGAGTTGTTGTCCCGGTCAGGGTGCCGTTCGTTCCCGCCGCGTAGCTGAGCGTGTAAACATTGACGGCGAAACCGGCGGTGACAGTGATGTCTTCTGTCACCGCAAGGTCGGTGCGGCTTGGGGTGGTGACGCCGTCGCTCCACTGCGTGAAGTGGTAGCCCGTGTCGGGGACCGCTGTGACGGTGCTGCCGTCCGTGCCATAGTCCACCGTTTGCGGCGTCTGGCCGCTGACGGTGCCGTGATTCTCCGCGCCATAGGTGAGGGTTCGCGTGTCCACCGCAAACAGGGCCGTCACGCTGAGATTGTCCACGACGTTCGTGTCGGTGCGCGCGGCGGTGCTCACGCCGTCGCCCCACTGCACGAAATGGCAGTTAGCATCGGGCACGGCGGTCACCTCCGCGCCGTCCGCGCCGTAGTCCACCGTCTGCGGCGTTGGACCCGTGACCGTGCCGTGCTCCCCGGCGGCATAGGCCAGGGTGAAGCTGTCGATGGCAAACTCGGCCGCGACGCCAAGGTCGGCCGTAACATTGGTGTCGGTGCGCGGATTCTGCGTGGAACCGTCGCTCCAGCGCGCAAAGTGCCAGCCCGTGGCCGCCACCGCGGTGACAGCCGTGCCGCTTGCGCCATGGTTTGCGGTCTGGGAAGTTTCCCCGTCTAGGGTTCCATTCGGGCCGGCCGTGTACGCGAGCGTGTAGGTGTTGACGGTAAATTCGGCATGGACGCTGAGGTCGGCCGTCACGTTGGCGTCGGTGCGCGGATTGTCTGTGGACCCGTCGCTCCAGCGCACAAAGTGCAGGCCCGCGCCGGTCACGGCCGAAACGGCCGTGCCGCTGCCGCCATGCAGGACAGTCTGCGGAGTCTCTCCCGAAATGCCGCCGCCAAAGGGGGCGGCATAGGACAGCGTGTAGCTGTTGGGGGCAAACACGGCCGTGATGGACAAGTCGGCGTCTAACGAGACCGTCGCGGGATTGGTATTGCCCGTCAGCCCGCCGGACCAGTGGACAAAATGCGCGCCCGGCGAGGCCGTCGCGGTGAGGGTGACCACCGACCCCGGCGCGTGCGCGGCGCAAGGTGGGTCCAGCACAACTGTCCCCTGGCCCTCCGTCTGGAGCTCCAAGGAAACTGTCTCCGGTGCAGGCTTATGGCAACCATTCAACAGCATGGCAGCCCCGCACAGGGCCATAAGGATTATTGCCCACTTCTCTTTGCGCATGTCCACCTCCATTCAAGGGCACACTGTGCCCTTGAGAAGAATACAACAAACACCATGGCACGGCAACAACAAATGCGCGGGACTCCCCATAGCAGGGGGTACGAGGGGGGCGCTTTGGCTCAGCGAATGGCGGTGATCAAACGCCGGTGTGGCCGAAGCCCCCGTCGCCGCGACGGGTGTCGGAAAGGCGGTCAACGCCCGCCCAGCGGACACGCGCCACGGGCGCCACAATGAGCTGCGCGATGCGGTCGCCCCTTTGGATGCTGAAGGGCCCGTCACCGAGGTTGAGCAGGATGACCCGTATTTCACCGCGATAGTCGGCGTCGATGGTGCCGGGGGTGTTGGGCAGGGTGATGCCGTGCTTGAGGGCCAGCCCGCTGCGCGGGCGAATCTGCGCCTCGTAGCCCGGGGGCACGGCAATGCGCAGCCCCGTGGGAATGAGGGCGCGGCCGCCGGGAGGAATCACAATGGGATCAATCACCGCGGCGCGCAGGTCCATGCCCGCGGCGTGCTCGGTCTCGTAGGCCGGCAACGGCAGGTCCTCCGTGCCGGGCTCGCGGGTGATTTCTATGTCCAGCGGCTCAGAAAAGCTCATGGCAGGGCGGGTTCTCCCGGTGCGGGCATGTCTTCGGGGCCCAGCACGAGCGACGCGCAGCATTCGGCCCGGAAGGTCCGCCGCGCAAACTGACGCACCTCGTCCGCCGTGACGGCGTCGAGTTTGGCGGTCACCTCCTCGATGGGCACCACGCGCCCGTGGACCAGCAGGTTGGTGGCCATGCGCGAGGCGCGCGACCCGGGATTCTCCAGCGACATGAGCATGGAGCCCTTGATCTGCTCGCGGTTCATTTCGAGTTCGGCCTCGGGCACGGGCTCGTCGCAGACGCGCCGCAGTTCGTCGTAGACCAGCGCGCAGGCGCGGTCGCACTGTTCGGGGGCGACGGCCTGGTACACCCCGGCCACCCCGGCGGCGGCGTAGTCGTTGTGATAGGCGAAAATGTTGTAGGCGAGCCCCTCCTCCTCGCGGATCTTTTCAAAGAGGCGCGATGTGGAGCCGCCGCCGAGCACGTTGACCAGCAGCGAGCACGCGTAACGGTCGGGGTCGGTGGAGGGCACGCCGGGAAAGGCGAGGTTGACGTGGACCTGCGAGATGGGCCGCTCGACGGAGGTCACGCCGGCGCGGAAAGCGGGCGCCGGGGGTGACGCCGCCGACGGCGCCGCAAGCCAGTCGCCGAACGCCTCGCTGACCTGGCGCAGCACGGCGTCCTCGTCGAAATTGCCGGCGATGGAGAACACCAGATGCTCGGGCGTGTACCAGCGCTCGTAGAAGCCGACGACATGGTCGCGCAGCAGCGCGTTGACCGACTCCTCGGTGCCGGCGACGGGCCTGCCGAGCGGATGGCCGGGCCAGTGAAACTCGGTGACCAGGTCGTGCGCGAGCTCGTCGGGATTGTCCTCAACGGAGGCTATCTCCTCCAGAATGACGCCGCGCTCCTTGTCCATGTCGCAGAAGAGGGAGTTTCGGGCGATGTCGGCGAGCACCTCGACGCCCACGGGCACGTGGCGGGTGAGCATGCGCACGTACAGGTTGGTGCCCTCGCGTCCGGTGGAGGCGTTGAGGTAGCCGCCGCGGCTTTCCACGGCCTCCATGAGCTGGTGCACGTTGCGCGTGCGGGTGCCCTTGAAGAAGAGATGCTCCAGGAAGTGCGCCAGGCCCGACTCATGGGGCAGTTCCACGCCGGAACCGGCCCGCGCCCAGAGCCCCAAGGCCGCGGAGTGCAGGTAGGGCAGCCGCTCCATGGCAATGGTGAAGCCGTTGGGCAGACGGTGCACGCGCACATTTTCGTTTGACGGGGGTGTGTGATTCATGCCGTGGGCGTGCCCTTCAAGAAGGAAGGGGTGGCGCGCTTCGCTCAGGAAGGCGCCACCCCGGAAAGGTTGAAGACTAGTACCGGCCGCGTCCGCCGCCACCGCCGCCACGACCGCCACCGCCGCCGCCACG
>CAIUWO010000022.1 GCA_903902895.1 Candidatus Hydrogenedentota bacterium
AGGATACAGAAGAGAAGAGGGCAGACAGGAATGTCCGCCACACATTGTCACATGGTCATCGTGGCTTGCGACGGTTTCGGGAATTAACCCGCACATCTCACCAGTCATTGCGAGGAGGGCTTCAGCCCGACGCGGCAATCTCTTGAAACGACGACTCTGACCTGCAGGTTGATGGCGAGCAAGAGATTGCTTCGCTGCGCTCGCAAAGACGGAGCGTATTGGATTGGTCTTGCACAAACCCATGGACTGCAATCGCTTAACCGAAGAGTTGTGGAACTGGTGAGATATGCGGGTTAACACTGGAAGAAAGGCGGACCCGGGGCAAATTGACATGGATGAACAGGATGAATTGGAGGAACGGAACAGCACAGGGCGGCCTTGAATTGCATGGACTGGAGCCGGGATTACGCTTGGCCCGCAAGTCCTCCATGATGGCGCCGATGTCATCGAAGGTCAGCGGAATGCCGCGCTGGTTCTTGAGTTCACACAGGCAGTTCCCGATGCCGGTCCGCATGCGGTTCTGCACTTACTTTGGAATCATCATCACCGCTTCGCCCTTTTCAAGCGTCAGCCTAAAATGCAGGTCCTTCACTTCCACGGAGCCTGTATCCTGGGGGCCGTCTACTGTAATTCTGGACAGTGCAAGCCGGTGCACATTCTTCCAACCCGGCGGGAGCTGCCAGGTTTTTCCGTTACACCCGTTGGGGCTGTAGGCGAGCAGTGCTTTTTCCTCTTTCCACAGCAACGGCATGCACCAATCGCCTCCCTTGCGCATGATTGGAACGTCCCTGTTCTCCGTCTTGTTGTTTTCGCAGTACCAGGGGACCACGCGCGTGCAGAATTGTTCGAGTAGTCCCGAAAGATTCTCCGGATCCTTCTTGATTTCCGGCTCGGCATGCATGGGCGTGCCGCAATACAAATCCGCAGGAATGCCCGGGGCGGGCTCGTTGTAGTGCCATGCCATGGGCTGCAATCCGATAAAGGCGTCAGGACGGAGGGCATAAGCGGAGCCTTCGCTGGTGACGTCAACACCCCGGTCCCGGAAGTAGCGGTGGATCTTTCGTTGCGTGGCGACCTCCCGTTCCAGTGAATAGTCCAGATAGGGACTGATGCGCTTGTCGTCTTTGCTGAGTTCGGGATGTTTCTCCTGGGGATACGCGTGGGGAACGGGCCTCATTGAATGAAAGGCATCAATCTGAATGGTTCCCGCCTTCTGGATGGGCAGCATGGCCAGCAGGTCGTCTATGCGTTTCTGCGCCAGCCCCAACTCCCATTCGCGCGCATAGCTGATTTGGTACGACTGCGTGTCCATTCTGGGGGAGTCGCCGAAGACCTCGCCTTTGATGGGTTGGCCGGAAACATCTTTCGCAATAACGTCCTTCTCCAGGTATTCTTTCCAGAGTGGGCTGTCCTCGAAGGCGTCGAACATGTTGATGTGCAGGCTCACGGTCGTGTGATATTTGGAAGCCTCGTCCATAAGCCAGCATAGGCTGTCGCGGGCCGTGGCGTCTTGTGCGCGCTTCAACCGTGGATTGACCTCCGCCCACGAGGGATACTTGGAATCGTGGCCGTTGAACTGCCATCCGACCAAATAGGCGATCTTCGGAATTCCGCAGGTCAGATTATCCAGTTTGCGGATGACCTCAAGCGCCTGCCCGAAAGTCAGGAACACCTTGGAACCGTCCTCCGGGGCTTTTTCGGCAAGGAATATCTTCACGACCAAGGTCTGCGAGTAGTCGTGGATATACGGCCGCTCCGGCTTCATGCTCTTTGTCCAGTCGTAATAATCACCGGGAACTTCCCTGTCGGCGGCGTGCAAGGGAACGGCCAATGCCGACAATAAAGCAATCCCGACGATGCCCCGCATAATTGCGGCCGGCATTATTGGATAACGATGACGAAACATGGCATAAATCCCTTTTCTTGTCGGTGGCAAGTCCCTGCTCCAAGGCGGCAAGCGGCACCTTTTCAACGGGCGGCAGTCTATTCACTTGAGGACGGGGAGTCAAGGGGGCGAAACAGCCGACCATCACAAACGTGCTGCACGGACAGCCTCCCGGAAGCCACTCCCCATGGCGCATCGAGTCGCGGGCGTATCGAAACCTCTTGTGGAAATCATATCAGAACGCCGTGGAAAGCGGAGCACTACTGGAGGCGGACCTTCGGAGCGTGGTGGACAGATCCGTGACCCACAGGAATGCCAAGTCTTGCATTGTAAGTCCCTAATACAGAAGACACGCATCCGCCCAGTCCGCATGGTCTGCGCCGATACCGTCGCCGCCATCATCAACAAGAAGACGAAGTTCTTTCACGCCGACCGTGTTGATATCGACCGGTTTGGGGGCATCACCCCGGATCATCCTGCCCGACTCCCACACCTTTTTTCCATCAGCCAATACTGAAAAACACATGCTGCCGCAGCTCGCCGAGTCGGGGCCCGCCGATGCTTGAAACCTGCGGTATTTGCCTTCGAGGTTGTAGATGAGTTCGCTGTCGGCGTGCGTGCCAAGGCCTCGCTTAAAGTGTTTGCCGCCGATGACCATCTCTTTGTTCCGCACGCTTGTGTTCCTCATGAGCTTTCCCCATCCCTGTTTTGCGCTCACCGGTTCAAGGGCGTCCAGAAAGATTCCTTTAATCCGCCGGATTTGCGCGGGTTTGCGCACTTCCTGCGATGCTTTGTCCAAAGACGCGGGCTTAAGCAGGCAGACGCTGTCGAGTGAGATGCGCTCTGGTGAAGGCAGGCCGTTCTCGATGGGCGGAATGACTTCGCCGCTCTTGTCGGCAAGCAACCACAGCGACACGGTTGTCTTGTCATCAGGCGCGGTGGCGCGAAGCGAAACACGGCCGCCCTGTTGCGGCAGTTCGCATTCGAGGAAACGCCAGCTCTCGATTATCGGCGCGCCGGATGCGCTGAAACCGGTGTCGGACCGAATAGAACGAAGAGCAACCTCTTTGCCGTCAATGGAGAGGGTGCCATCGGCCTCGGGCACGCTTCGGCCTTCGAACAGAGCCAGCAACCGTACGCGCGCGCTGACGGGCTTGTATTCAAAGTCGGCGTCGATTTCCATGGCCTTGCCCGACAAGGGAGCGAGGGACGTGCAATCGGGTCCGAGGATGTGTTTCGGGGTTTTATATACTACCCGGCGCATTACACAAGCAGGTGCGGAAACGGCGTCGGACAACGCTGTGCCAACCACGTTTTCCGCGCGCGGCAATCCCTT
This sequence comes from Candidatus Hydrogenedentota bacterium, assembly GCA_903902895.1. GTDB lineage: Bacteria > Hydrogenedentota > Hydrogenedentia > Hydrogenedentales > CAITNO01 > CAITNO01. The sequence goes on from CAIUWO010000022.1 coordinate 3,222, forward strand.
CGCCGCTTCGCCTTTCGCAAATGAAAGGACAATCGTTTCGTATGGCGCAAGCGCGACATTCAACTTCTCTCCCGGGACGACGGCACCCGTGTAGACGCGCGGTTCGGGATAGAGGCTGACCGCGTGCAACGCACCCTGCATGGATGCGGGGATGTCGAGCGCATACGCCTGTTTTTCCGCCCACGGATTGCGCAGCATCACAAGTCCGCCATCGTCGCTCCAGTGCGCATACCCATAAGGCTCGCGCGGCATCATAGCCGTCTGTGACGACCATGGAATTCCATTCCGCAACCATGTCGCCGGTCGCAACGGCAACGTGTTCGGCGCGGTAAGCCGTTTCTCATTTGTGCGCGACCATTTCATGAGTCCGGCCAGCATCGCCCACCGCTGGTCATTCATGAACTTGGGATTGACGTACAGCGAGATGAACGCGTGGCCGCGCAACACGCATGTGACGGCGTCGTTCATGAACGAATCGTCGCTCTGATGAATAATGCCGAGGATTTCCTGTGCCGGAATGGGCGAGGGGAGCCGGTCGGCGCTTTGCAGGTTGAAGAAGTCGCGCGCCGAAGTATAGCTCTCCCGGTAGAACGGAGCAGGCACGCGGCCGAAGGGGGAGTCGTCGCCGAAACCGCCTATGACGGAGTTTACATGGAACAACCACCAGGGGCTGGCGCACGGACTGTAGGTGGCCTCGAGCCAGACGTCGTTGCCCGCCGCGCGCATTGCGTCAAATGCCTCGGCGCCGCCCGCGGCGGTTGCTTCCGAAGGCCAGTTGCCCGCCATGTAGTCGGCCCCACCGATGTAAAGACCGTCGAGTTTTACCTGGTGAATGTCGAACTGTTTTACCATGGCAGAAATGGACGAAGCGTATTTGGCGCGGTATTTGTCGCCCGCCAGACTTAACTGGCGCGCGTCAGAGTTCGGTATTTTGAAGCTCTCATAGCCGTGGTCGAGCGCCCATTGGGGATCGACAGCCGGCGGATAGCCTGACGATGGTGAGCACCACAAACCAAGCCGGCCGCCCATGGCCTCGGCCGCCTTGCTGATCTTTGAGAAGCCTTCGGGAAACAGTTTTGCATCGATATCCCACACGCCCTTCGGGTCGGACCAGCCCATGTCTATCGTGAACGAATCCAACGCGACGCCGTGTTTCTTGTACAGGTTGTCCTCAAACTCTTTCATCAGGCCGAGGATGTCCGTTTCGCTGAACCGGACCGGCGAGGTCCACCAGGAATTGTAGTTGAAGTGCATGCCTTTCGGCGCGGGCCGGTGCCTCTCGATGTAGCGGTGAAATGCAAGCACTTCGCTTTCAGCAGGGGGCGCGCCAGAGTTTGCCGGGCCATATACGGCCTTGCGGCTTTGGTACTCAACGCCCGGCCTGATGTCGCACATCGGACGGTGTCCAACAAACGCCACACCGCCTTCGACCCGCGTGGAGGCAACCGGAAACTCTATTCCCGCGAAGAACCCTTTGAGAAACAGCGGATAACTCTGCGGGGGAAGCGGTCGAAACTCTTGCGCAAACGCAGGGGATGCAAACTTTTCAAGCGTCACTTCCCGGAGCGTTACCCGATTGTCCGTATTTGTTACGCGAAAGGTGATCCACTTGCGCAGCACCTGTTCCTCTGCTGACCATTCCGCGTGCAATGTACGCTCGCTTATTGCGCCCGATGCAAGTGCCGCTGGTTCATATGCGCAGGACCAGCGGCCATCCCTTTCGGCCACGACCTTGGCGGGCGCGTCGCCGCCAAAGGTGCCCGCATCCAAAACCACATCCGGACACCGCAGCGAAACGTTTAGCCGTTGGTCGCCGCTGACCAAAGTGAGAACCATGTCCTGCTCGTTCAGCACGGGTGCGGAATCGATTGCGGCACAAAACAGAAGTAAAGACAACGCTGTTATCATGACCAAATTCTCCTCCGGAAACTCTACAGCAAATCCGGAAAGGTTTGATACTTGACGCGGGCGCTGACGAGGCTATCGAGGGCTGCCAGTTCGGCCTTTTCACGGTCTTCATGTCCAGTTGAACGGCGAATGTCCACACCGGAAATCAGCCTCAGCCGCATCCACCATGCGCGACTTTTTGCACGTTTGTAGAGCGTCAACGTGCCGCAGACTCCCAGGCTTACGCACGGTCCTTGGGCACATTACACTAGATGGAGTGGAACAAGTGGAGAGCATTGCGCAAAAGAAAAGGCGCGCAAGTTGTTGCGCGCCTTCGTATTATCAATGGTAGCGGTGCACGGATTCGAACCGCGGACACGTGGATTATGATTCCTAGTGACGTGTTACGAACAAATAGTAATATTTCCTTGTCCTGTAAGGGAATATGAGTGTGGCAGTTTCCAGCCCGTCCTTCATAAAGGTCCACCTCTGGTCCACTGAGCTGCGCTTTGGACGAATGGGCACTTTGGTATTCCCACGGGAAACGGCAAGTCTAGCCTCACTCTGCTACGCGAAGGAATGGATTTGTCAGCTTCCAATGGCACAACTGCCCACCGGTTGACTGCCGTGTCCTGCCTAGATGCACCTTGACGGTTCTGAGACGCCCCGGTTTGGGCTTCAACTTTCCACCGGCGTGTCCGGCGGCCAAGAGATTGGGGTGCCGCGCGACCGGATGACCGTCGTGCAACCCTTGCTCCCCCATTGAGAGGGCGCGCAAATTGCGAAATCGCGACCCAAAATGCGTATCATAGGTCTAGCCGATGTTTTACGACTGGAATCAAGCAATACTGGGGATTTCTAACAGTTGGTCACAAACGGCACAGACAGTCTTGAGCCGGTGGTTGTCGTGCCACTAGTGTAGTGAGTCACGCTGATTGTATCTTATCGAGCGTCTTTCGTGCTCTCTGTACTTTGTCGAGTATGCGCTGTACCGGAGCGGTCCAAATGAAGGTCTGAGGATTGTCGTTGTGGGCGTCGATATAGGCTGTAATGGCTTTAATAAGGTCGTCAAGACTGCGGAAGACACCGCGCCGAACCTGTTTGTCGGTCAATTCTCGGAACCAACGTTCCACAAGGTTCAGCCATGAAGAACTGGTGGGGGTGAAATGCATGTGAAAACGAGGATGGCGCTTGAGCCAGACCTTGACCTTGGGATGCTTGTGCGTGGCGTAGTTGTCCACGATAAGGTGAAGGTCGAGATGGTCTTGTGTCTGCTCGTCAATGATCTTCAGGAACTTTATCCATTCCTGATGGCGGTGCCGCGGCATGCATGTGCCGATAAGACGGCCTTCGGCCGTGTCCATTGCTGCGAACAGGGTTGTCGTGCCGTTGCGCTTGTAGTCATGGGTCATCGTGCCGCAACGCCCCTTCTTGATCGGCAATCCTGGCTGGGTGCGGTCCAATGCCTGAATCTGGCTCTTTTCGTCCACGCACAGAACCAGGGCATGTTCAGGCGGATCGAGATACAAGCCAACGATGTCCGTTACCTTCTCGACAAACGCCGGATCGTTACTCAGTTTGAAGGTCTCGGTCAGATGCGGTTTGAGCCCATTGGCGCGCCATATGCGCGTTACCATCGATTGACTGACACCCAGTTCACGGGCCAGCGTGCGCGTACTCCAATGGGTCGCGTTGTCGGGCTTCGTGTCGACTGTGCGCTGCAGGATCTTCCGCGCCGAGCGATTGCGGCTGGTCGGCTTGCGCCCTCCGCGCGGCGCGTCTTTCTCAATCCCCGACAGGCCAAATTCTGCAAATCTGGAACGCCACCGTCCGACCAGAATCCGTGTCGTCCCGAGTTCAGTCGCAATATCCTTGTTGGCCATGCCCTCCGCCGCCAGCAACACAATTTGTGCCCGTTGCGTCAAACGAACCGGAGTGCTACGGCCCCGCGCCCATTTCTCAAGGGTTTGTCGGTCCGATTGAGTCAACGTGATTTCCGGGGCGGTCCGCATCGGGTATCTCCTTCGTTACTATATCAATACCCGAGGCAGACTTAAAGTTGCATTAATTATGACTCACTACACTAGGTGATAGCACCAGCGAGCGTCCTTGTCCAGTTTCGAGCCTAACTTTGGTGACAGCGCGATGACCGTTCCGAGTCTCGCCCAAAGATGCATCGCCATCGACTTGGAGGTTGGGCGGGAGTCGGGACGAATACACCATTTCGCTGCCATCCGGGGCGACAGTCCCGACAGACCGCTGGTGTATTCGGGCGGAAGGCTCGACGCCGCACTGAGGGACCTCGAAGCCCTTGCCGGGGGTGCGGACTTCGTGTTGGGCCACAACCTGATGGCGTTCGACATCCCCCAACTGCATGCCGTCGCGCCTGAACTGCGTCTTCTGGGCCTCCCGGCAATCGACACCCTTTACCTCAGTCCGCTCGCCTTTCCGCGAAATCCCTATCATCGGCTGGTCAAGCACTACAAGGATGGCGGGCTGCTGCGATTTCGCCAGAATGACCCGGAACTGGACACACGCATTTGCTTACAGCTACTTGCGGACGAGGAAGAGGCCTTTGGCGCGCTGAGCGAGTCCAATCCCCGATTGCTATCCGCATGGCATTGGATAGTGTCGAAAAGACCAAAGGATGCAGGATTCGCCTGCCTTTTCGATGCTGTGCGGGGTTTACCCCGCCCGAACGACGCGGATGGGTCAGCCGCCGCGCGTCATTGCCTGGCTGCTACCGCGTGCTCCACCGCCGCAAGAAACATACTCGGCACCGAGCCCACCGATGGGTGGCCTCTCGCCTTTGCACTGGCCTGGCTATCGGTTGCGGGGGGCAACTCCGTGATGCCGCCATGGGTGCGCCACGAGTTTCCGGAAGCGGCGCAACTGGTCCGCCAATTTCGGGACGTACGCTGCGATGACCCGGCGTGTGAATGGTGTGGCGCACACCACAACCCAAAACACATGCTGAAGCGTTGGTTCGGGTTCTCCGAATTCCGTCCAGAGCCCGCCTGCGAGGATGGGAAGCCTATGCAGGAGTCAATCGTCGAGGCCGCCATGCGAGGTGAGCACGTTCTCGGCATCTTGCCGACCGGAACCGGCAAGTCCATCTGCTATCAGGTGCCCGCACTCTCCCGATACGAGAACACGGGAGCCCTTACAATCGTCATTTCCCCGCTGGTGGCGCTAATGGAAGACCAAGTGTTCGGACTTCAGGCGAAAGGCGTTACCTCCTGCGTCGCCCTCAACAGCCTGCTCTCCATGCCGGAGCGCTCGGACGCGCGGGAAAGAGTCCGGCTTGGTGACATTGCGATTCTTCTGGTGTCGCCGGAGCAGTTGCGGAACCGGGGCTTCCGCAAGGTCGTGGAGCAGCGAGAGATTGGGGCCTGGGTGCTCGACGAAGCCCACTGCCTGTCCAAATGGGGACATGATTTCCGGACGGACTACCGCTATGTGGGCCGGTTCATCAAGGAGTCGGCGGGGAGCGGCCCAACGCCTCCGGTGTGCTCGACGGGGCCTGGGAGGATCGCGAGGCGGGCGAAGACCCCGATGCGGCGCGCCGACTCTTCTATGTGGCAATGACCCGCGCGCGCAAGACACTGACGCTTGCCCGGATGAAGGGCCGACACAAGCTCATCGACAGCTTGCCGACTCTTTCGTCGGTGTCCAGGCGCGATGCCCCCGCGATTGCCAGCCTTCCCCCGGAATTGAACCGTTGCTACGAAGTCCTGACGCCCGGAGACGTCGATTTGGGCTTCGCGGGCAGGCAGCGGCAGGGCGCTGCCATCCATGGGGCGCTTGCTTCCCTGCAACCCGGAACCCCCCTGCGACTCGCACGCATGGATGACCGCTGGCATCTTGAATACCAAGGCCAGGTCGTTGGTCGTCTCGCCACCGGCTATGCCATGTGCAAGGGGATGCGATGCATTGAGGCGCGCGCAAATGCGGTGCTTGTACGGCTCCGAAACGATGGGGATCAAGCCTATGCCAGTTCAGTGAGGTGTGACCGCTGGGAAGTGGTTCTGCCAGAACTTGTATTTGCCCCCTGCGATAACCGTTAGCGACGCAGCACATTGTGACTCGCGCTCTGATACGAGTATGTCAAGTCAGGTGTATGCCTATTGCGCCACCGATGAACGCGCAATATTCGTATGGGCGCCCACTAGATTCTTTCCAGAAAAGGCTTGCAAGAATAGTCGAGACTAAGTCGCTGCCTATGCCTTGCCGCCGTGCTTCGTCATTTCGGCGACAAAACGCCAACAGTATTCACCCGCGAATCACCGTTCAGCGGGGAACGTGTAAATCGCAATGCAGAATACGTATCATATCGCCGTGTGGTGTTTTTCAGTCGAAAGACGCTCACCTTAAAGCCACTTTATTGCTCTCGCGCCCTTTTCAAAGTCACGTCCATATTAGAGACTGGTGGCAATAAGAGACTTAATGAAAGGAGCGAATAATGGGCTTTACACGATATTGGAGAAGGACCAGGGAGCTTGACGGAACAGCGTTCAAGGCATTTTCAGACGCGTGCGCGAAAGTGTGCCAAGTTTATGCAGACCGACTGTCAAACGTGAGCTGTGGTCGAGAGGAAGTCTCCTTCGAGGGCAATCCCGGTTGCGAGGTATTTCGGGTCGAGCGGGTGTCATTCGGACGCGAGCGAGATGGGTCTGTCTCGGAGTTCTGCAAGACACAGCAACTACCATATGACAAAGCGGTTGAAGAGTGCCTGAAACTACTAAAGGAAGTTTTTCCGGGGGTCGAGGTGCCCGAACCGTCTTGAATATGTAGCTCTGAAACTCGGGGCAGTTCAGTGCACGAAAGCTTTCGGAGCACTTGCGCGTGAATCAGTTCAAGCAGGAAGAGAACAAACGCCTGGAACAACTGAACACGGAGGCGGACTATTGGGCGCGAAGCAAGAAGATCCGGGAGTATGTGGCGGCGGTAAGGGCGCGCCTCGTCGAACGGGACGAAGATGTCATTGCGGGAGGGGGAAAGGGTGAGGCGTGGCTGATGTGGGCAGTAGCCCAGGCAGATCGCCTCGTTCCCCTTTCCCCCAACCCCTACTCCGTCTTGGATGAACCGGACCCCACATTGTAAGCAGCCGTTGACATAGCATTACCGGTGATTACCGGTTTTACTCCGGCATGCGGACCACCGGCCCTCCCTGTTTCAATTGCCATCGGCACGTCTGAGCCAAACTGGGTCGCCATATTGTGTCCGGGGGCACGTCCAGAGTCTGGGGGCGACACGGCTTGCGCTTCAGCATTGTGCGGGTGTATTCGTCGATGGAGAGATTGGGATTTCGCACGCTCGGGTAGCCCGCGCGGTAGCCCACGGGACCTTTATAGTCTTCGGGTGTCTCAAGACTCTCAACCAATAATCCCTCCCCCCGCAGCACCGCCACGAATCTCGCCTGATTGTTGTGACTTGCCGGAAGCACGAACTGCAGCATGGCCCCGGTCCTGGCGTGCTCCGGCTCGCACGGCCACACATCGAGCGCCCGCGCGAGCACTGAAAGCGGGACCCACATGTCCATCGGCATTCCCGGAACACACCGCTGGAAACCATTGGCTATCCGCAGACCGGTCACCCGGAAAAGTAGCTCCCAATTGCGCTTCCAGTGGCTCTTGCCGACGACATAGTCAACCCTCGTGAGCCCCCCGCTTCTGATGTACCAGGGCCAGCCCACGGAGCGCATCTCGCCGTGCTTGATGATCTCGATACTCACTGTCATGTCAATTCTCCTTTGCCATTGTTGGTTCATTCTTTTACGCATTAAACAGCCTGGAAGGATTCCTCACAGCGGAGCCACTCCGGGCCGGTACTTCACGGTATTGCCCCAGTCAGGACCTACCGAAACGTCCACCAGATTCAATGTGCTGGCATAGGGAAAAATTGCCAGCATCGCATCGACCATCACCGACTCGATGATTGGAACCGCATTGGATAAATGCTCGTCTAGAATTTCAAACACCACCTCGTCGTGGACAACGTTCACGAGGGTTGCATCCAGCCCGGCCAGCCTATCAGGGAACATCGCCAGTGCAGAAAAGATGATTTCGGCCTCGCCGCCCTGAACGGGCGTGTTCAGCACCTCGTTGTAGGGTGGTTCGCTGCCCTTGCGCGGAAACCTACGGATACGACCACCCGGCGTCGCAACGCGCCACGTCTGACGTGCACGTGCCACAAGTTGTCTCTGATATCTCTCGATGCCGGGATATGATCGAAAGAACACGCGGCGCACCCGCCTGGCTTCTTCGGAAGTAAAGTCAACGCCGTACTCCGCCCGCGCCTTTTTCCGAAAACCGTTCGCCGAAAGTCCAAAGCTAAAGCCGAAAACGATTGATTTTGCAGCGGCTCGTTCCTCTTTCGTGACCTGGCATATTTCCTTGCCGGTTATCGCCGAGGCGGTGAGGGAATGAATGTCGCCCCCGTCCCGAAACACTTGAAGCATGGCGGCATCCCGTGAAAGCTCGGCTATGATACGAAGCTGCGCCTGACTGTAATCGGCTTTCACAAGCCGATATCCCGGCCTCGCCACGAAAAGCGCCCGGAAGGATTTCTGCTTTGGGACGTTCTGAACGTTGGGCTGACCGCAACGCAATCTGCCTGTTGAAGCCCCAAATCGGAAATCACCGTGCAGTCGGCCTGTGACCGGATTGATGTGCCGGAGGTACGGCCCGCCGAAGGTGGAGAGCAGCGTCTGGAGCGCCTTGTACTCGGTCTGAGCGAGGACTGCCGGATGGCTTCCGATGGCGGCAAGGTCCTCTGCCTTTGTGGACAGTCTACCCTTCTTGGTCCTGGGCCACTTGACCAGTGTCTCCTGGTCCAAATGCTTCGCAAACCAGTCGGCTACCTGTGCGGGGCTGTCCAAGTCAACGTCGGGACCGAACACCTCAAGACACCGTGCCCTCGCAGTGTCGCGCTGCGCCTCCCATTCGCGCACCACATCGGAATGGGCATCCGCATTGAATCCCGTCCCCGCAACCATCATTTCGGCCAAAGCCCGCTGGGCGTCCCGCATTAACTTGTAGCAGTGCTCCAGCCCCTCTTCCAAGAGCCGACATCGCAGTTCCACATAAAGGCAATGGACCAGATATGCATCGAGTGCCGCATAGGACAGTTGTTCATCTGTCAACGTGTCCGCATTCCAGTCAGACACCTGCTGCTCCTTAGAGACCTCCAACCCAAGATACTCCGCCGCAAGGTCCGCAAGGCTGCGCAGGTTCCCCGAAAGACAATTTTCCATCAACATCGTACACCCGACTTTGGTGGGATTCGCGCCTGAAAAGAGGAGGTGTTTAAGGTCGAACATGGCATTATGGAAAATCACGGGGCGATCCCACAGAGGGGCAAGAATATGGACATTTATCCTGGACATGTCGAAGATATAAACGGGGAACCCCGGCGCATAAATCTGAACGAGGCGAATTCTGGACAGACGAGGCTCCAGGCCGCTTTTGAGATGCGCGCGGTGATCGGGATGTTTTGCGGTTTCAACATCGGCACCAAAGGGACCGGGGGCTACCATGAGGGCAGCCACAGCCGCCTTTGCGATGTCATTGTGGACTACATACGCGAACTGCGGACAAACATCGCCTTGTCCCGTGCCGCACGACATATCAGCTTCTGCCGCAATATTTTCGGCACCGGACTGGGTCTCCGTAAAGGCCGCCGTCCTGCTCTGTGGAACCACTGCGCCCATGTGCTGAACAGGATCTTCAACACGCTGGTCGGTATGCGGCGCACCCGATGTCAAAGGGGTACAGGAAACAGGTTGAGGTTGCGGATATGAAGGGAGCGACACATTGTGGGCGGGCACATCCGACAAGGGCCAGTTGCATATATCAAGGGCGCAGACCACCCACGCCCGAATATCAAGACCGTTGTGAAAGGCCTCTCCTGGGTCCTTGCCGTACTTTCTTGGAATGGGGATTCGCACGCTTTGGGGAAACTGTTTTCCCCAGTAGCGGCGCGATTCCACGGCCCCTGGCCGGTCGCTGTCCAGTGCCATAATCAGGAGTGGGAGTTTCTTGAGAAGGCGGCATAGCCGATCATTCGGACGATTGGACACCGACCCCATGGCAATCACGCCAACAAGGTAGCCCGCCTCTTGAATAATCAGCATAAGGTCCAGTTCGCTTTCGACTATTATGCAAGGCCGGTCGAGGCGCACACCGCAGCGTAGGGGGGTCATCTTCGACCCGGCGACGGTGTGGTACTTCGATCCAGTCTGGTCGGCTTTGCGTATCCGCAGACGGTCCACAAACACTTGACCTGTCGTATCGTCG
>CAIUWO010000023.1 GCA_903902895.1 Candidatus Hydrogenedentota bacterium
AGTTGGTGCGCCACATCCGGGTGAAGCATGGACAGCGCGACCTTGCGATCCTCGGCGTGCTGCCCGATGGCGTCGGTGTCCGGGCCTCCCGTTTCCTCAAAGCCGGCGCAACCGATTTTTTGAAGATGCCCTTCTCCGTGGACGAGTTCCACTGTCGGGTGACCCAGAACGTGCAGTCCATCGAACACGCCCGTGAAATGCGAGAGGCGGAAACCACCGACCTGCTCACCGGCCTGCACAACCGGCGCTTCTTTTTTGAGGTGGCCCGCAACCATGTGGCCCGCGCCAAGCGCAACCGCGAACCACTCTCGGTCGCCATGCTGGACATCGACCATTTCCGGCGAGTGAACGATGTGTGCGGTCAGGAGGCCGGGGATCAGGTCTTGAAACACCTCGCGCGCCTGCTCCAGTCAAGGTTCCGCGATTCCGACACGGTGGCCCGGCTGAGCGGAGGGGAATTCTGTTTCTCCCTGCCCGGTATGTCCGCCACGGACTGTAGACCCATCTTGGACTCCATATGCCGTGCCATTGTCGACACCCCGGTCGAAGTCGAGGGGAAGGCCATTTCGGTGACGGTCAGCATGGGAGTCTGCACCGAGGTGCTGGCATCGCTGGACGCCATGTTCAAAGTCGCCAACGCCCGCCTTTATGCGGCCAAGAGTGCGGGTCGCAATCGGGTGGTTTCCGAATAGCGATCAGGCGTGCCAGTGAAAGGTGTGTCGCGCGGACAGAGTCTTGGCGCCGAGGAGCCCGCAGGCCCGCTGCATGCCGGTGTTCATCACATCCGTGATGACCTGCGCAAAAGGAATGCCCTGTGCCGCCATTCGTGACAATCCCCGATGCGCGAGACTCCGGAAAACGCCTCGATCGCGGGCCTCGGGATCAACGCCGGTCAAGTCTAGCACGCCCCACTCTTTTTTTCCGTCCGCCGTGTCGACCGCCTGTTTTCGCCAAGTACAGTAACCGGCCAACCGCCCCTCCACCACGGCCACATCCACCGCATCGGCATAGCCCCGAACCGAATTGGCCGCCCAGGCGCGAAACAAAGTCGCCCCGGCCTGAGGGGGAAGAATAGGATCTACCGCGAAACGGCTGAAAGGTGGAATCGCCCGCTCGGCGAGGTCTTCCAGCGCGGGGAGATCCGACTCCTCAGCCAGCCGCAAATCACAGGTCGGCCCAAAGGGCGGTTGCCAATCCCGGAGATCCCACACCATGACGAGGTGGGTGGTCATGAGCCGGAAACCATGGGCGGCCGCCCCGGCGAAAAGCGGACGGTGCGCAACATGGGCATGAAAATCGGCAAAGCGCATTCCTGCGCCCCGCATCTGCTGCTCCAAATTGGCAAACAGGGCTGCGGGAACCGACTCCGGGGCATCCGGCTCGACATAGGCGGCGGCAATCCGACCGGAGGGACGACCCAGCTGCACACTGTCCCACGGCAGGGGGGTCAGCAGCCCCACCGCGCCCAACCGCTCCGGGGTAGTCCACACGGCGGTGGCGGACA
>CAIUWO010000024.1 GCA_903902895.1 Candidatus Hydrogenedentota bacterium
CTCAAGGGCGACACCGCCTCCATCGGCGCCGCGGGCGCCTGGGTCGGCGCGATCGCGTTCCTGTCCGGCATGACGAGCATCAGCATGGCCCACTGCGCGTTCCACTACGCGCAGGTGCGGCTGGGCGCGGCCTTCTGCACCTCCCTCCAACTGGTCAACCCCTTGGCTACCTACCTGGTCGCGCTGTTTCTGTGGCCCGACGAGGCGCTCAACGCGCTGCAGTGGGCCGGCGCGGTTGTGCTCGTTATGGGCAGCATTCTCGTCATGGATGCCCAGCGCCGCGCGGGCCGCGCGCTGCCGCCGGCCGATGTGAATGCCGCACCGTAAGGGTTGGAGAGACGCGGTCACGGCCAACTTGCCGGTTATTCGTCGTCCAGCAGCACCAGCACCGCTTCCGGCGTGTCGCAGGCCACAATGGCGTCGAAAAGCGGGCGGTTGCGCAGCACCAGCAGAACCTTGGCAAGCAGGCTGAGGTAGACCTTCTCGGCACCGAGCGGCATGGCGAAGAGAACCATGACGTGCGCCGGTTTGCCGTCGAGGGAGTGGTAGTCGACGCCGTCGCGGGAAATGCCGACGCCCAGCGTCGGCACGCCGACTTCGGGGATGCGCACATGGGGCACCGCAACGCCGTTGCCCAGCCCCGTGCTCATGATGGCTTCCCGCTCAAACACGGCGCTGCGGAACAGCGCATCGTCGGCCACGGTGGGGTTCTTGCCGACCGCCGCAACAAGCAGGCTCAGCGCCTCTTCCTTGCCGGCGCCGGGGGGCATGATGACGATCTGCTCGACAGGGATGTCTATGCCAAACTGGCTCATGGATACATCCAGCCAGGACCCTCGCGGTCCCGGTTGTTGGTTTGTCAGTCGAACTGAAGCGTGCCGAGTTTTTCGCGCATGCGCCGGATCGCCTCGTCGAGACGGTCGTCCTCGACGGTGAGCGAGAAGCGGACAAAGCCCTCGCCGTTGGCGCCGTAGGCTGCGCCCGGCGTAAGCACCACGGCGCAGGACTCGAACACGTGGTCGCAGAAGGACGCCGAGGTGAAGCCCTTGGGCACGGGCACCCAGAGATAGAAGGTGCCCTTGGGCGCGTCGTAGTTCCAGCCGAGATCGCGCAGGCAGGCCAGCACCTTTTCGCGGCGGCCGCCGTAGATTTCGAGCATCCTCGCGGTGCAGGCGTCGCCGTTGTCGAGCGCCTCGATGCCCGCGTACTGGACCGCGTTGAACACGCCGCTGTCCGTGTTGGCCTTCACCGTGGCGATGGCCTTGACAATGTCCGGATTGCCGCAGGCCATGCCGATACGCCAGCCCGTCATATTGAACGGTTTCGATAGCGAGTTGAACTCAACACCGACTTCCTTCGCGCCGGGCGTGTTCAGGAAGCTGAGCCGCTCCGTGCCGAAGACCATTTCGCTGTAGGGGTTGTCGTAGCAGACGGCGATGTCGTAATACTTGGCAAATTCGACCAACTCGGCCAGGAACACGCGGTTTGCCACCGCGCCGGTCGGGTTGTTCGGATAGTTGAGATAGAATGCGCAGGCCTTCTGCGCCACGTCCGTCGGGATGTCGGCAAACACGGGCAGGAACCCGTTTTCCGCCAGCATCGGCACGGGCACCGGCTCGCCGCCGGCGAACCAGATGCTCGGCTTGTAGCCGGGGTAACCCGGGTCCGTCACCAGCACCGTGTCCCCCGGATTCACCACACCCAGCGCGAAGTGGTGGCAGCCCTCTTTCGAGCCGATGAGCGCCACGATCTCCTTCTTCGGGTCCAGTTCCACGTCATAGCGCCGCGCATACCAGCGGGCCACGGCCTGGCGGAACGCGAGCATGCCCCATTCCTCGTCCGTCGGGTAGCGGTGGTTGGCCGGGTCCTTGGCTGCCGTATACAGCGCCTCAATCACCGGGTCCGGCGTCGGCTCCACCGGGTCGCCGATGGCCAGACTCACCACATCCACGCCGCGCGCGCGCGCGTCATTGATCTTGTTGCGCAGGGTCATGAACAGATAGGGCGGAAGCTTGGTCAGCCGTTCGGCGGTGTGCATGCTCGAAAATCCTTGTGAATGCGTGATGTGCCCAAGGGGAAAACAGGAGCGTTATTGTACTAAGCACAGGCCGGAGGGCGCAAACGGACCTTGGGTATTGAACGCGGCGGTTGGACACGGGAATGTGGTCTGGCTGCTGCCGTCCGGGTGGGCCGGGTCTTCCAACTCCGGCCTGGGGCGGAATGAAGCCGCCGCCACCTCCTCCATGCTGTTGTAGGCCGCGCCCACCTACTGTGCGGGCACGGGTACAGGCGCCTATCTCCGGCGAAAGCCTTCGCTGACGACATCCGGCCGCAGGCGGCAATAGTTGCCAGTCCTCTTCCGGCACCACTCCGTCATTGCGAGGAGGGCGCAGCCCGACGCGGCAATCTCTTGCTCCCACAGAGACATGGTTACAAGAGATTGCTTCGCTTTGCTCGCAATGACGAACTGTCCCGTGACCTGCGAATTCCACAATCGGGCCTGTATTATATGCAGGACTGTTTCGTGTTCGACCCTCAGAAATTACTTCCTGTCCCTCTCCGCCGTTCGTGTTGAAAAGGAATAGCGGTGCACGTCGGGCGTGCATTCCAGCACCCACCAGTCGCCGTCTTGCCGGAGGGGTATGGTTCTTAAATCCTTGCCTTCAGCGTCTTTGGCGACAACGGTGGCGGGCAGTCTCTCGGGGGGAAAGGTGGCTTTGAACATGGCTGTAAACGGACCGCCGCAGGGCAACGGCGTGATGGAGTACCAGCCGTATAACCCCGACATCGACAGCGCCCCATCAGTCTTGACTCGGCCAAAGTCGATCATCTTTCGCTCAAGGTTTATCCGGGCGAGATAGGGGTCGGGCTTCACGTCGACCGGTTCCCAGTCGAAGCCGTCCGCCTTTACGACGACCGTTCCGAGCCGGGTGCGGCGCTCACTGTCACAGGGACCCGTCATGGCGCCCCGTCCCGCGCCGGTATCCCACACGCCTACCCGCAATTCGTAGCGCGTGCCCGGGGCGGCGCTTTCTGGAATCTTCACAGCGAACTGGGTGGCCACCGGGGCGGTCCACTGCGTTGTGGGAACGGGGAACGCATGGTCGGCCTGGAAGGCGATCTTGCCCGCGTCATCCACGAAATGAACGAAGGGCAGCCAGTTGGAGGTCTGGGGACTCGTGCTTTCCCACTGCAGCGTGGCTTCGACGGTACTATTGGCGCCGCCGCGAACGGAATCGGCCCGCACACGGATGGTCCCAATGTCGCCCGAAGGTGGTCGGGCGTTGTAGTAGCCGAGAAACATCCCCATTGTCCCCTCGCTCCATTCGGTCACCACACCATTGATCCGGGTGATGCCCACCATAAGCTGGGGTGTTTGTGGAAGCAATAACGCCAGGAAGCCGTACTGCGGCAGCACCCATTCTTTTTGGCCAACGTTCACGGTCCAGTCTTCCTGGCCGCGATTGATCCAAGTCTCGAAGGGCGTCGGAGAGGTCCACGTGATGTGTTGCCGGTGCATGTCACCATTTTCGAACTCGACCCGCTTCACCCGACCCATCTTGCACCGGTCCAGAATATGCAGCCCAGAGAACAATTCCGCCTTTCTGACAACATCCCTTCCGCCCGCATCCGACACCATGGGCGGGTGGCCGTCCATGACCTCGGTGCAGATGTAGTCATCGCTGTAGATGCCGTGCATGCGCGGGTCGAGTCCGGCGCGGTAGCGCGGGTCGTAGCCCGCGCCGTGGGCGGAGAAACGGTCGTGGTAGGCGGCGTCGAACCAGGGGACGCGCTCGGCGTCGGCGCACTTGATGCGCCAGACGAAACCGGCGTCATTGCCCTTGGGCGGGTCGGCGTCCACGCGCAGGTGGTTGCACTGGCTGCCATCGAGGGAACCGATCAACTGGTCGTGGCCGCCCTCGGAGATGGTGGGCGCACCGTCAAAGGTGTCGCGGATTTGCGTGAAGGCTTTGGCCCAGGCGTCGCGGGTGTAGGCGTTCGACTGGTATTTGCCGTCCCAGGTCCACGCGTCATAGGGGCCGATGGACGACCACACATCGACAAAGTAGCCCGTGGGTGCGCAGAAGTTCTTGAGCAGGCCCAGGTTCTTTTCCATGCTTGGCCAGAACCCGTCGGTGGACCAGCGGTAGGCCTGGGCGCCGCGGTACTCGTTGAGCCAGGCGCGCTGGGGTTCGCCGGCTTGCGAGAAGAGCACGTTCTTGTACGTGAAGCC
>CAIUWO010000025.1 GCA_903902895.1 Candidatus Hydrogenedentota bacterium
CGGCGAAAAAGAACGCGTCAGGGGAATTAGACGCCCTTGAGCTCGACGGTGGCGCCGGCAGCTTCGAGGGCCGCTTTGAACTTGTTGGCATCGTCTTTGGACATGGCTTCCTTGACGGTGACCGGGGACTTGTCGACGAGGTCTTTGGCTTCCTTCAGACCCAGGCCGGCGACGTCCTTGACGACCTTGATGACGCCGATCTTCTGGGCGCCGAAGTCCTTCAGGATCACGTCGAATTCGGTCGGCTCTTCCACTTCGACGGCGGCGGCGGCGACCGGGGCGGCGGCCATCATCGGGGCGGCGGCGGTGACGCCGAACTTCTCTTCAAGGGCTTTCACAAGCTCGCTGAGCTCGAGGACGGTCAGGTTCGCGACACTTTCGATAATCGCATCAAGCTTCTCGGACATGGTTTGGTTAACCTCCGTGCGCCGCGTGCGGCGCGTGTGAATTCATTTATTGGTTTGCGGTATCTTCGGGGCGGGCCTAGGCGGCCTGCTCCTCTTTCTGTTTGCGGATCTGGTCCAGCGCGTTGACCAGGTTGCGCGGCAGCGCGCTGAGCACGCCGACGGCATTGCGCAGGGGCATGACCATCGTGCCGACAACCTGTGCGAGCAGCTGGTCGCGCGACGGCAGGCCGGCAAGCGCCTCAAGCTGGGCCGCCGTGACCGGCTGGCCCGAGAGCACGCCGCCCTGCATCATCACAAAGGGGACCTCTTTGCCGAATTCCTTAAGGACCTTCGCCGGTGCGACAGGGTCCTTCGAGAACGCCCACGCCGTGGGGCCCTCCATGAAATCGGCGGCCGCCCCCATGCCGAGCTCGTTCAGCGCGCGGCGGGCAAGCGTGTTCTTGTACACCTTGAACTCGACGCCGTTTTCGCGAAGCTTGGTGCGCAGGTTGGTGGCCTGGAAGACGTTCATCCCGACATACTTGGCGGCGATGGCGATCTGACAGGTGGTCAGCCGTTCCTTCAACTCGGCAACGGCCTCAATCTTTTCCTTGGTTGGCAAGTGCGTTCACCTCCTCTCGAAGTGGAGTACCGCGCTCTCGCGCGGCCCGGCCCGCGTGGCGGATGCCGGAAAATAAAATGTCCCGTGCCGTCTAGGACAGCACGGGACATCACCGTTTTAAGGATGGCGCGCACCCGCAAGGGTCCGCATTGTCCGCGTTCTCGGCAGGATATTAAGGCCCAACGGGCCACCGGCTGTCTGCGACGCGTGTTCGGAGTCGCCCCCGAACGTGCCAGACTATAGCAGAGGCGGCCCTGCCGGCGCAAACCGCCGTCAGGGCCAAACAGCGCCTCCCGTCGCCCGGTGGTGCCGCGGCGACCCCAATCGCCGGATAGAGAATCCTATTGTAGTTCCATCATGGTGGAAGACCGCCGGGATGCCGCGTATGGACCACAATGTCACCTTGTTGGGGTGCGCACCCAGCGGGTGTTCTCCTGCCCGCAGCGCAATCCCGGAAAAGCAGTATTGGCACGGTTCTCCGGATG
This sequence comes from Candidatus Hydrogenedentota bacterium, assembly GCA_903902895.1. Lineage (GTDB taxonomy): Bacteria > Hydrogenedentota > Hydrogenedentia > Hydrogenedentales > CAITNO01 > CAITNO01. The sequence continues at coordinate 1,494 of CAIUWO010000025.1, forward strand.
CCCCAACGGGGCTTTGCTCCATAATCCCTTCGGGATATGCGGACGCGTTCACGTGCGGGGTTTGCCCCCTGTTTACCCGGCGATTAGGGGGTGAAAGAAAGCTTGAGTCGCGGCGGATGAAGTTGGTATCATACTGCGAAATCCAAGTAATCCCGCCTTTCAAGGAGTACCCCCATGGCAGTTTGTTGCAACACCGCTGGAAACCCCGAAAACCTCGAATTTACCGCAAAGCCGCCGATGCTGCCGGTCTATCTGAAGGTGTTCACCAAGGGCAAGACCCGGCTCAAGGCCGGACAGGCCCTGCCGGCGCTGTCGGCGGTGTGGCGCGGCGCGGGCGAAACGCGCGCATTGGTCGCGGCCTACCGCGAACTCTGCGGCCTGCCCTCCGGGGACGCCCTGCCGATTCTGTACCCTTATGTGCTGGGCGCGCGCATGCAGATGACCCTTATGGCCTCTGCCGCCTTTCCGGTGTCGCCCCTGGGCATTGTGCACGCCCGCAACAACGTGCTGCAGCGGCGCGCGATTGGTGAAACGGAGAAGTTCGATCTGCACTGCGCCGTGGCGGGCCAGCGGGTGGTCAAGCAGGGCCTGGAATTCTACATGAGCACCTGGGCCGAGCAGGACGGAGCGATACTCTGGGAGTGCCTGAGCAGCTACCTGGTGCGCGGCAGCCGTTTCGGCGAGCCCGACGGGCCATCCCCGGTGGTCACCGCCCTTCCCGAACTGGAACAGCCCAACCGCGAATTCGCGTGGGACGTGCCGGAGAACACGGGCCGCCGCTACGCCAAGGTCACCGGCGACTACAATCCGATTCACCTGCGCAAGACACTGGCCAAGTTCTTTGGTTTTCCCAAGCACATCGTGCACGGCATGTGGTCGCTGGCGCGCTGCGCCGCGAGCCTGCCCGCCTATGACCCCGCCCGTCCCGTCCGGCTCGACGCCGCCTTCAAGGGCCCGGTCTTCCTCGGCAGCCGCGTCACCATGAAGGCCCGCTCCGAGGGCGAGGCGCACCGCTTTGACCTGTTCTGCGCCGACAACCCCCGCCCGGTCGTGGCCGGCGCGTTGCGCCCGGTGGACGCCGGGGACACCGTTCTCGGCTAGGAAGAAAAGACCCTTTACGCACGGCACCTGTTGACCCA
>CAIUWO010000026.1 GCA_903902895.1 Candidatus Hydrogenedentota bacterium
CAGGCCCGAGCGCGACAGCGGCCGCCCGCGGGGTGACCGCGGCGGGCGCGGCGGTGGACGCGGCGGCGGACGCGGCGGACGCGGCGGCTCGTCGGATTGACAAGGTTTAACCTTCGGTGTTCCGCCTGGGCGGTGCCGAATTGAGGAATGACGAATCATGCTGATGCCCAAGCGAGTTAAGTACCGCAAACAGCAGCGCGGCCGCCGCTCCGGAATGACCAAGGGCGGCGCGGAGCTGGATTTCGGCGAGTATGGTATCAAGGCGACCGAGGACGGCTGGGTGACGGCGCGCCAGATTGAGGCGGCCCGTATTGCCATCACGCGCCACCTCAAGCGCGGCGGCAAGGTGTTTATCCGGGTCTTCCCGGACAAGCCGGTCACCAAGAAGCCTGCGGAAACGCGCATGGGCAAGGGCAAGGGCGCGCCCGAAGAGTGGGTGGCCGTGGTCAAACCCGGACGTGTGATGTTCGAGGTTGAGGGTGTTGAAGAGACGCTTGCCCGCGAAGCCATCCGGCTGGCGGGGTTCAAGCTGCCCATCAAGACGAAGTTCGTGGCCCGCGCCTAGCGGCGCACGGCCAAACGACTTGCAGGAGAAGACGACGTGAAGGCGAAGGAACTTCGGGAACTTACAGACGTTGTGCTGCGTGAACGGCTTGCCGAGCGCAAGGCGGACATTATGACGTTCCGGCTGCAGCTGGCTACCAGCGTGGTTGAGAACGTGCGCCGGTCGCGCGAGTCGCGACGGGACATCGCGCGGATACTGACAATCCTCAGGCAGCGGGAAACGGCCGCCACGAAAGGGATGAAGTAGGATGGACGACCAGAACATCGCGCCGACGGCGCAGGCGGGCGGAACGCGCAAGGAACGTGTGGGCGTGGTCACCAGCACGGCCATGCAGAAGACCATCACCGTTGCGGTGCAGATGACCAAGATGCACCCCCTCTACAAGAAGGCGCTCAAGCGCACGAAGAAGTTCAAGGCGCACGACGAGGAAGAGACCTGCAACGTGGGCGACGTGGTCCGCATCCGGGAGACCCGCCCGTTGAGCCGCACCAAGCGCTGGCGCCTGGTCGGAATCGTGAAGCGCGCGGACTGAGCGCGGTGAAAGGCTGAACCATGATCCAGATTTACTCAAAACTTACGGTTGCCGACAACTCGGGCGCGCGGGAAATCCGCGTGATCCAGGTGATGGGCGGCTCGCGCCGGCGCTATGCGGCCATTGGCGACATCATCACGGCGAACGTCCGTGACGCGCTGCCCAACGCCGCCATCAAGAAGGGCGACGTGGTCAAGGCGGTCGTTGTCAGGATTCGGAAGGCCACGCAGCGCGCCGACGGGACGGTGATCCGTTTCGACTCGAACGCCGCGGTGATCATAAACAATCAGAAAGAGCCGAAGGGCACGCGCATCTTCGGACCGGTCCCCCGCGAGTTGCGCGAGGGCGGTTTCCTGCGCATCCTGTCCCTGGCTCCCGAAGTGGTGTGAGGTAAGGCCATGTACATTCGAAAAAAAGACACGGTGGTGGTGATTACGGGCAAGTACAAGGGACGCCGCGGGCGTGTGCTTGAAGTGTATCCGACAACGGAGCGCCTCCTCGTTGAGGGCGTGAACATGATGAAGCGGCACACCAAGGCGTCGCGCGGCAACCAAGCCGGCGGCATCGTGGAGCGCGAGGCCCCCATTCACGTTTCCAACGTGATGGCCTGGTGCGAGGCCGCGGGCAAGCCGTCCCGGATAGTCATGAAGAGGCTCGAGGACGGAAGCCGGATTAGGGTTTGGAAGCTGACGGGCGAGACGCTGGATTAAGCCCCGTGGGAACGGGGTCCGGCGCAACACTTAGGAGTGGCCAGCCGTGGCGGCAAGATTGCAAGAGAAATACAGGAACGACGTGGTTCCGGCGCTTCGCGCCGAGTTCAACTATAAGAACGTCATGCAGGTGCCCCGCCTCGATAAGGTGGTGGTGAACATGGGCGTGGGCGACGCGATCGGCGACGCGAAGGTGATGGAGACGGCCATGGCCGAGCTCGCGGTGATCACCGGGCAGAAGCCGAGCTCGCGCAAGGCGCGCAAGTCGATTTCGAATTTCAAGCTGCGCGAGGGCGTGGCGATTGGCTGCATGGTCACCCTGCGCGGCGAGTACATGTGGGAATTCATGGATCGGCTGTTCAACGTGGCCATCCCGCGCATCCGCGACTTTCGCGGCGTGTCGCCCAAGGGCTTTGACGCCTTCGGCAACTACACGCTGGGGCTGCGCGAGCAGACGATTTTCCCCGAGGTCGACATCGACAAGGTGACCAAGGCGCGCGGGATGAACATCACGTTCGTCCTGAAGACGGCGTGCCCGGTCGCGGAGAGCCGGTCGATGCTGCGTAAACTGGGCATGCCCTTCGCCGGTTAGGCGCGGGCGTTTGAACGGCGCGCTTTCGGGCGCGCCCTGAAGGAACAGAGCTTTGGCCAAGACGAGCAAGCTGGAGAAAAACAAGAAGATTGTCCGCCTGGTGCTCAAGTACCGGGAGCAGCGCGAGGCGCTGAAGGCGACGATCAAGGACCCGGAGACGTCGATGGACGACCGGCTTCGCGCTGTGCGCAAGCTGGCCACACTGCCGCGCTCGTCGTCGCCCGTGCGCTTCCGTAACCGCTGCAAGGTGACGGGGCGGCCCCGGGGCTATCTGCGGGCCTTTGGCATGTCGCGCATTTCCCTGCGCGAGCTGGCGCTTGAGGGCAAGATTCCCGGCGTCACAAAGTCGAGCTGGTAACGGTCAAGCACAACGAGGAATTGCGCGCTTATGTCGATGAACGATCCGATTGCTGATCTGCTGACCCGCGTACGCAACGCCATCCAGGCGAAGCACGCCACGGTCGATGTGCCCGCGTCTAGGCTTAAAGTCGAGATTTGCCGGGTGCTCCGCGAGCAGGGTTTCATCCAGAACTACGAGGTGTCCGAAGAGCCGAAGCCGGGACTAATCCGGGTGACGCTCAAGTACCTCACGGACGGCGCGCCTGTCGTCCACGGGTTGCGCCGGGTGAGCAAGCCCAGCCTGCGCGTGTACAAGGGCTGCGGCGAGATCCGCCAGGTCAGAAGCGGCCTGGGGGTTTCAATACTGAGCACGCCCAAGGGCGTGATGACGGGCAAGCACGCGCGCCTGGAGAAGGTGGGCGGAGAGGTCCTGTGCGAGGTTTGGTGACGGTGCGCCGCCCGGCTGGACCGGCCGGTGCGCGCGCCCACGTGAAAGGATAGATGCCGTGTCGCGAATTGGAAAAATGCCGATTCCCCTGTCCAGCGATGTGCGCTGCGAACTTACGGGGTCAACGCTGAAGGTGACGGGTCCGAAGGGTACGCTTGAGGCGTCCTACTCGCCCGAAATGACAATTACCATCGGCGCCGACGAGATTGTGGTCACACGGCCCACCGACAGGGGGCCGCACCGCTCACTGCACGGGCTGACCCGGGCGCTGATCTTCAACATGGTGGCCGGCGTCACCCAGGGCTTTCAGAAGACGCTGCTGCTGGAGGGCACGGGGTACCGCGCGTCCATGCAGGGCGCGAACCTGAACCTGGCGGTTGGCTACAGCCATCCGGTGTCGATCGCGCCGCCCGAGGGCATCGCGTTCGCGGTCGAGGGAACGCAGACCATCCGGGTCGCCGGCATCAGCAAGCAGGCGGTCGGCCAGGTTGCGGCCGACGTGCGCAAGGTGCGCAAGGTCGAACCGTACAAGGGCAAGGGCCTGCGCTACGAAGGCGAGTACGTCAACCGCAAGGAAAGCAAGAAGGGCGCATAATGCGCCGCACGGGTCGCGCCACAAGCGCCTGACCCGGTGGGAGAGCAATAACGATGGCGAACACTAGACAGACAACGGTGATGAGGCAGCGGCGCATATGCCACATCCGCAAGCGGCTTTCGGGCACCCCCGAGCGGCCGCGCCTGCGGGTGACGCGGACGCTGAAGCACATCTACGCGCAGATTATCGACGACACGACGGGTAGCACCCTGGTGACGGCGTCCTCCGTGGCGCTTAAAATCGACGGAGGCAATCTCGCCGCCGCCACGACGGTGGGCAAGGCCATCGGCGAGGCGGCCAAGGGAAAGTCCATCGACAAGGTGTGTTTTGATCGCGGCGGGCGGCTGTACCATGGGCGCGTGAAGGCCCTGGCGGACGCGGCGCGCGAAGCTGGCTTGGAATTCTAGCAAGGAGGCTTTCCCTTGAGCAATTTTTCTGGTGGCAGACGTGATGATCGCAGGAATGACCGCGACGATCAAAACGATTTTATCGAGCACGTGGTTAAAATATACCGCGTGGCCAAGGTGGTGAAGGGCGGACGCCGCTTCAGCTTCAGCGCCATGGTGGTGGTCGGCGACGGCAAGGGCCGTGTCGGCGCCGCGCTCGGCAAGGCGGGCGAGGTCCCCGAGGCCATCCGCAAGGCCATAGAGCGCGCGAAGAAGGACATGTTCTCCGTGCCGGTGGTGAACACCACCATCCCGCACGAGGTGACCGGAAGGCTCGACGCGGCGCGTGTGCTGCTCAAGCCCGCCTCGCTCGGCACGGGCATCGTGGCCGGCGGCTCCGTCCGCGCGGTGGTCCAGGCGGCGGGGTACCAGAACATACTGACCAAGTCGCTCGGCTCGAACAGCGCGACAAACGTGGTCTGGGCGGTGCTTGACGGCCTGCGCCAGTTGAACACGGTCGAAGAGCTGGCGTCGCAGCGCGGGCTTGAGGTCGCCGAGGTGCTCTGAGCGCCCGACGGCAGGCAAAGAAAAATAACGAACGCGCCCGACGGGCGCGAAAACGACGAGGTGGACGATGGAACTGCACAATCTCCAGCACGCCGACGGCGCGAAGAAGAAGATGAAACGTGTCGGGCGCGGGCATGCATCCGGCACCGGCAAGACAGCCGGGCGCGGGCACAAGGGCCAAAAGTCCCGGTCGGGATATTCCCGCAAGCCGGCCTTTGAGGGCGGGCAGATGCCGCTCAACCGGCGCCTGCCGAAGCGTGGGTTCAACCACCAGAAGCGGCACCCGATGGCCGAACTTAACCTGGACGTGCTCGCGATCAAGTTTGAGGACGGGGCCGTGATCACCACGGACACGCTCCAAGAGCGCGGCATTGTGAAGGTTTTGGCCGGCGGCGTGAAGCTGCTGGGCCGCGGCGATGTGGACGGCAAGAAATTCACCGTCCGGGTCGAGGCCGTCAGCGCCTCGGCAAAGGAAAAGATTGAGAAGGCCGGCGGCGCGGTCGAATTGGTGGTTGCGCCCGAGGCGGCCGTGGAAGTGGCCGCGAAATAGCGGCGCGGCCGGCAGTGGTGGACGTTTACAAGGAGCGGTCACGTGGCAGAGCCTATTGAAGCCTTCCGAAACGCGTTTAAGATCCCGGAACTCCGGAGCCGCATCATCTTCACGATGGTGATGCTTGCGTTCTTCCGGCTCGGATCATTTGTGCCCATGCCCGGCGTTGACGGCAGCGCCCTGGTCATGATGCTCAACCGCAGCGGTGCGGGCATACTCGGTTTCTATGACATGTTTACCGGCGGTTCGTTCAGCCGGGCGACCGTTTTCGCTTTGGGCATCATGCCCTACATTACGGCGTCCATTATCCTGTCGCTGCTGATCCCGGTCATCCCCTCGCTCGAGCACCTGCAGAAGTCGGGCGCCGAGGGCCAGAAGGTCATCACCCAGTACACGCGCTACGGAACGATTGCTCTTTGCGCCGTGCAGTCGGTCGGCATAGCCCTGTATATGCAGAGCCTGGGCCGCGAGATTGTTCCAAACCCGGGGCTCGGCTTCATCATCTTGGGCATGATCACGCTGACCACGGGAACGGCCTTCCTCATGTGGGTCGGCGAGCAGATAAGCGAGAGCGGCGTTGGAAACGGAATTTCGCTCATCATCTTCGTCGGAATCGTGTGCGACCTTCCAGGGTCCATCAAGAACATGTTTAAAATGATGCAGAACGACCAGTTGTCGCCGCTCGTGGCGGTGTCCTTGGTCGCCATCATGTTCGTTGTCACCGCCGCGGCCATCGTGGTCACCACGGCCCAGCGCCGGATTCCGGTGCAGTACCCGCGACAGATCAAGGGCCGGGGCATGGCCGGCGGCACGCGGACCTATCTGCCCCTGCGCGTCAATCAGGCGGGCGTCATTCCGATTATTTTCGCCAGCTCGATACTCATGCTTCCGGGAAGCCTGGCCCAGTACATTAAAATACCGGCCCTTGAGTACGGCATCAACTTCATGTTTCGCACCGACGGCATCCCGTACAACCTGATGTACGCCGGGATGATTATCTTCTTCTCGTTCTTCTACACCGCGATCACCTTCAATCCGGTGGAGATGGCGGACAACATGAAAAAGTACGGCGGTGTGATTATCGGCGTGCGCCCGGGCAAGGCCACGGCCGACTATCTCAACCGCGTTATGACGCGGGTCACCACGGTGGGCTCGGTCTTCTTGGCCGCCGTCGCGCTGACCCCGATAGCGATATTCCGGATTCTCAACGTGCAGGACTACAACCTGGTCCACTTCTTCGGCGGCACGACGCTGCTGATTCTGGTGGGCGTGGCGCTCGACACGGTGAAGCAGATTGAGCAGCACCTGGTCATGCGGCACTATGAGGGCTTTGGAAACGCCCGCAGCGGGCGCATCCGCTCGCGGCGGATGTAGAGTTGTGAACTGGCGGCGGGCCGCGGATGAAAGCCGCGGCGGCCGCGTGCTATAATTGAAGACTTGCAGCAACAGCGCCCCCGGGGCGACTCACCATCACGGACCGGCATGATCGCGATACGCAGCGAACGAGAGATAGACCTTCTGCGCGCGGCGAACGCGATTGTGGCGGAGGTCCATGACCTTCTGTCGGAGATGGTGCGTCCCGGTGTGACAACGCGGGAGCTGGACCTGGCCGCCGACTCGCTCATTCGGGAGCGCGGCGCCAAGGCGGCGTTCAAGGGTTATCACGGTTACCCGGCGGCCACGTGCATCTCCGTTGAGAGCGAGGTGGTCCACGGGATACCCGGCAAGCGGGCGCTGCGCGAGGGCGAAATCGTCAGCATAGACGTGGGAACCATATTCCATGGTTACTACGGCGACGCGGCGGTGACACTGGCTTGCGGTAGCGTTGATGACTCGCGGAAGCGGCTGATGGACATTACGGACTTGGCCCTTTCGCGTGCGGTGCGCGCGGCGCGCGCGGGAAACTTCCTGCGCGAGGTGGGCGTGGCCGTGGAGTCCACCTGCAAGGCGGCCGGCTTTGGCGTGGTTCGGGATTTTGTGGGTCATGGTGTCGGCACGGCGCTCCACGAGGAGCCCCAGGTGCTGAACTTTGACTCCGGCGAGCCGGGCCCGCTGTTGCGGGCGGGCATGGTGCTGGCCATCGAGCCGATGGTGAACATCGGCACGCACCGGGTAAGGGTCCTTCGGGACGGTTGGACCACGGTGACGGCGGACGGCAAGCCGAGCGCGCATTTTGAGCACAGTGTGGTCGTGCGCGAGCACGGCGGAGAGATATTGTCGCAGGGCACCCGCCTCCGGTGGGGGTGCCGGACCGACTGATGGCGTCCGGTCGGTGCCGGAGCGAAGAACAAACGGAGCGGCCGCAAGGCCAAGTATGAAAGAAGAGGCAATAGAAGTAGAAGGAACCGTGGTGGAGCCGCTTCCCAACGCGATGTTTCGCGTGAAGTTGAAAAACGGCCACTTGGTTCTGGCGCATATATCGGGCAAGATGCGGATGAACTACATACGCATTCTGCCCGGCGACACGGTGAAGGTGGAAATGTCACCCTACGATTTGACGCGGGGCCGCATTATTTACCGGCAGAAGTAGACACGAAGCGCCTGACCGGCGCACCTGGGAGAAGCGATTCATGGCACGTATTATCGGCGTGGACCTGCCCCGCGACAAGCGGATCGAGGCGGCCCTACAGTACATTTACGGCATCGGCCCGACGCGGGCGCGCCTGGTGCTCGCGGCGACGGGCATTGACCCCGATCTGCGGGTCAAGGAACTGACCGACGAGCAGGCGTCCATGCTTGCGGCGGCCATCCAGAACGACTACAAGGTCGAGGGTGACCTGCGTCGCGAGGTTGGTGTCAACATAAAGCGGCTGATGGACATCAACAGCTACCGCGGACAGCGCCACAAGCGCGGCCTGCCCACGCGCGGGCAGCGGACATCCACCAACGCGCGCACCCGCAAGGGTCCGCGCCGTCTGGCAGTCGTCAAGAAGAAATAGTAAATCAATACGCGCGGCGGTCGTCCCGGGAGCCGGGACGGGCACCGCGGCGTGACCTATCTGGGCACCCGACGGGTGCGCAAGGAGACCAGGGAACGTGGCAAAGGAAAAGCGTAAGACTAAGGTCAAGAAGCGCAAGCTGGCCTTGAACGTGACGTCCGGGGTGGCACACATCCAGGCGACGTTCAACAACACGATCATCTCAATCACAGACATGCAGGGCAATGTGATTTCCTGGTCCAGCGCGGGCCAGGTCGGATTCAGCGGGTCGCGCAAGAGCACGGCGTTCGCGGCGCAGATGGCGGCGGAGCAGGCCGGGCGCAAGGCGCTTGACCTGGGTCTGCGCGAGGTGCGCGCCTATGTCAACGGGCCCGGCGCGGGCCGCGAGTCGGCCATCCGCGCCATCCAGGCCTGCGGGCTCAACGTCACGCTCATCCGTGACGTGACGAGCATCCCGCACAACGGTTGCCGCGCACCGAAGCGGCGTCGCGTCTAATGACGCGGTCCGTCACGGAACAGCAGTGGACTGTGGCGTACCCGAACGGCGGCGGTCATCCCGCGCGCCATGGCTGGGGCCCGATCGTGAAAGGCGTGAACTGATGATCAGCAAAGATTTGACCATTCCGAAATCCGTCAACTTTGAGGGAGCTTCGGGCGAAAACTACGCGCATATCGTGGTTGAGCCGTTTGAACGCGGTTACGGCACCACCGTGGGCAACGCCTTGCGGCGCGTGCTGCTCGCCTCTCTTGAGGGGAGCGCGGTGACCGCCATCCGCTTCGAGGACATCCACCACGAATTCGCGGCCATTCCCGGCGTTTACGAGGACGTGACGGATGTCGTTCTCAACCTGAAGAAGTGCCAGATCCGGCTCAACAACAAAGAGTCGGTCATCTTCACCTTCAAGCACGAGGGCGAGGGTCCGATCACCACCGCGAAGCTCTTCGCCGGCCAGGACATCGACGTGTTCAACCCCGACCACGTGGTGTTCACTGCCACCTCCAAGACCACCAAGGTCCAGATGGAGATCAAGGTCGCAAAGGGCCGCGGCTACGTGACGGCGGACCAGTTTGAGCTGGAGCACGCCCCGCTTGGGACGATTTACCTGGATGCCAGCTTCTCGCCGGTCACCAAGGTAAACTTTCAGATCGAGGATGCGCGCGTCGGGCAGACGACCGACTTCGACCGGCTCATCCTCGACGTGTGGACCAACGGCTCGATCACGCCGCAGGACGCGCTCACCGAGGCGTCCGAGCTTCTCATGAGCCACTTCCGGATATTCCTGCAGGAAGACCGTGAAGAGGCCCGTGCCGGCCTTGAGCTTGACGGGGAAAGCTCCGAGCTGATGGTGCTGCTGGGCAAGCCCATTTCTGAGATTGAGCTCAGCGTACGCTCGGCCAACTGCCTCAAGTCCGCCGGCATTGGCACCCTGGGCCAGCTGGTGGCGCGCACCGAAAACGAACTGCTGTCCTTCCACAACTTTGGAAAGCAGTCACTCAAGGAAATTCAGAGCAAACTCGAGGAACTGGGCCTGTCGCTCGGCATGGATGTCGGCGCGGCCGGCGCGATGGGCGCGCCGATCCCGCTTGATCCGGTTGAGGAACTCTACAACATTGACGACGACGTCGATTCGGACGATTCCGACGACATGGATGAGGAATAACACCCATGCGCCACAATAGAGCAGGACGGCGGCTCGGCCGCGACATGTCCCACCGCAAAGCCACGATGAAGCACCTGGCTGTTGCGCTGTTCCGCCACGATGCCATCAGCACCGGCATCTTCAAGGCCAAGGAACTGCGCAAGTTTGCCGAGCCGCTTATCACGCTCGCCAAGGTCGACTCGGTCGCCCATCGGCGGCAGGCCTTCGCCGCGCTGCGCGACGAGGATGTCGTGCGCAAGCTGTTCACCACGATAGGACCGGCCTTCGTGACGCGCCCAGGCGGCTACACGCGCATCATGCGGCTTGGCCATCGGCAGGGCGACGGCAGTGAAATGGCGCGCATCGAGCTCGTGGGGCTCGGCGAGTACAAGCCCGAAGAGTAATATACCGCGTCCCCGCACCGGGGGCGGCCTGATTTGCGCGGGGCAGCGGGGCCTTAGGGCCGCGTTGCTCCGTTGTTGTTGCTGACGGTCGGCGGAGAGACGGGCGGGTCGCGCTTGCGGCACCCCGCACCGCCGGGAACTCGGGTGCCCTCCGCAGCCATTCATATTGTGCGTGGACGGGCGGGTGCGCCGGGACAGTGCCTCTCGCGCGCCGCGCCGGACCGGTCGTTGTTCCCGTTCTTGCTCATCGTGAAAGGGATGTCGGATGAAATACCCCTATGCGTTGCAGCTCTATTCCGTGCGCGACAAATTCCAGGAGGACGTCCCCGGCGCGCTTGAATGCGTGAAGGCCGCCGGGTTTGACCGTGTTGAGCTGGCCGGAACCTATGGACTCGCGCCGGAAAAGCTGCGCACAATGCTCGCCCAGGCCCGACTTCAGGCAGTCAGCATGCATGTCGGCTACGCCGAACTCACGGGCGACCCTGCGTCCGCGGCTGATGCGGCGGACGTCTTTGGCCTGGTGGACGTGGTGGTTCCCTGGCTTGGCGGGAATATTTGCCCCGGCCGCGAGGCATGGATTGCGGCGGCGAGGGCCATGGATGGCGCGGGCGAAGCGTTGCGCGCAAGAGGCGTGCGGCTTTCCTACCACAACCACGACCACGAATTCGCCGCGACCGGCGGTGAAACAATCTTTGATCTTATTTTCGCAAACAGCGACCCGGAGCATCTGGCGATTCAACTCGACACCTGCTGGTCCACGGTCGGGGGCGCGGACACCCCCGCGCTGCTCGCGCGCTATGCCGGGAGAGTGGCCCAGATTCACGTGAAGGACTGCAAGGCTTGGGTGCCCGGCTCAAGGCCGGTGCTCACCGAACTCGGGCGCGGTGTCATGGATTTGCCCCGCGTGCTGTCGGCGGCCAGGGCCGCCGGGGCGCGCTGGTTTATCGTTGAACAGGACGAGTCTGAAACGGACTCCGTGGAAAGCGCGGCCGCAAACGCCGCGTTCATGGCCGCATGCAACCAGGAATAGACAAAACAACCGGGACGGCGGCCTTGGCGCTTGTGCTGCTTGCGGCGCTCCTGGCGGGGTGCCGGCCCGACGCCCAACTGCGGGGCACCGTGCGCGACAGAAGCGGCGAGGCGCTGCCGGGCGTTGCCGTGTCCGTGGACGGGGCCGATGTGTCCGTCATCACCAACGCACTGGGCCGGTATCGCGCGGCCTGCTCCAAGGGAAAGGTGCGGCTGCAATTCGTGAAAACCGGCTATACCCCCGCGGAGAGCGTGGTCGCCGAGGCGCACGGCAAAGTAGAAGTGCCCGAGGTGAAGCTATGGGCGTTGCCGCCCACCGAGGGCGTCTTCCTGCTGGAGCAGATGCGCTTCAAAGAACTCGACCACCCCAGGCCCAACCGCTACCATGTCGAAAAGGGTGATTCCGTCATCGGCACCCCCGTAATGCCCAAAGCCGTTGCCCTGGCCCCGTTTGGCGGAACGGACGCGGCGTCCGGCGCCGCCCCCATGCTGGTCGCGCACAAACTGCCGCCCTACGACGCGCACCTTACCCGCGTGCGCCAGGTGCGCGCGTCCTCCCAGCCGCCCCCGCCGCCGACCGCCGCGGGCGCGCCTCCGGTCGCCCCCCCGGCGTACACCGAAAAGATTTGGGTGGCCGACACGGACATTCCCCTCGTGGAGCGCCCGCTCGACGAGCCCGACCGGCTCCTGGTCGAACTGGCCCCGGCCACCATGCTTGAGCCCGGCGCCTACGCCGTGCACTGGGGCGCGTTTGAGGGGTTGGCCAGCCTGGAGCAGCGCGTGTTCCTATTCCGCGTGCCCGACCCGGCAGCGACAGAGGAGGAGAAAGAGACAGAACCCGCGCCCTCGCCGGACGACGAGAAGCGCGAGCAGGACCGCGAAAAGAAGCGCGAGGAAATTCGCAAGGACGTCGAAAAAGAAACCGGCGAGGGGCTGGGCTGACCCGGCCGCGCGCCGCAGCCCCCCATCCCGCGGAGTAATCAAATGAAAAGCCAGTTTGTAAACATGCTTCAGGACGGCGACCGCGTCAACGACTATTTCGTCGCCGTGCGCAAGGACCTGCGCACCAAGCAGGACGGCGGCAAGTTCCTGGGACTCGTGTTCCGTGACCGCACCGGCGAGATCGGCGGCATTCTGTGGAACGCGGCCGCCGACGTGGCCCGCCTCTTTGAGGTGGGCGACGTGGTCAGCGTGCGCGGCCAGATCGCCTCCTACCAGAACCGCCTCCAGGTGCGCGTCGAGCAGGTGCTGCCCCTGTGCGAGGGCGAGTTTGCCATGGAAGACCTCGTGCAGAGCACGGGCGACGCCGGCGAAAACGTAAAGCGCTTCCGCGAAATACTGGAGACCGTCGAGAATCCGTGGATCAGGCAGCTCCTCGACGCGTTTTGGAACGAGCCCGGCTTCGAGGAGCGCTTCACCGCCGCCGCCGCCGCCAAGAAATGGCACCACGAATTCATGGGCGGCCTCGCCCGCCACTGCTACGAGATGGCGCGCCTTGCCCTCACCCTGTGCGAACTGTTCCCCGACATCGACCGAGACGTGCTGCTGGCCGGCGTCTTTGTCCACGACATCGGCAAGTTCCAGGAGATGACCCACGAACTCGTGGTCGACTACACCAACGAGGGCAAACTGCTGGGGCACCTGCAGATAGGCTGCGACATGGTCCAGCAGAAGATGGCCGGCATCGATGGGTTCCCCGAGAAACTGCGTCTGCAAATCCTGCACTGCATCCTCTCGCACCACGGCGAACTGCAAAACGGCTCGCCCGTGACCCCCCGGACCCTTGAGGCCATCGCCCTGCACCACATCGACAACCTCGACGCCCAGACCGAAGCCTTCACCCGGATTATCCGCGAAACCAAGAACCGCGGCCAGGAATGGTCCGACTATCTTCCCCTCATTGACCGGGTGATTTGGGCGAAATAGACGCAGCGCGCCGACTTGGGGTGGTCGGCGATGAAACCCCGAATTCCCGGGCCGAGTCTTGTATAGCCGACAATTGAAAGGTATAATGAATTGTGTGGGCGCCTGTCTTGACGGGCGGCACGAAACGAAGCAACAATGCTGTCCGCGCCGGGTTATGGCGGCGGACACAGGAGATTGGTCATGGGTCTGTCGGGTTACCATCTGGTAATAATCTTGGTCATCGTGCTGGTCATCTTCGGGCCGGGCAAGCTGGGCGGCATTGGCAAGTCGCTGGGCACCGCCATCAGCGAGTTCAAAAACGCCATGAGTCCCGAAGAGAAGAAGGACGAGGAAAAGCCGGTGGACAAGCTTGAGGACAAGAAGGACGCATAAGCGCGGTCCCTTCGCTTTGGTCTGCGAATTCCGGGACGCGCCACGCACACGCGGTGGCGCGTCCCGTTTTGTTTGCGCAAACGCCGCCGAAAATGGAAAATGGACGCCGGCGAAAGTCCGCCGGAAGGAGACTGGCTATGACCCGACGTGATCGCGTGATGCGCGCCCTCAACTTTGAAACGCTGGACCGCCCCCCGCTGGACCTGGGGGCGATGCCGTCGACCTGCATCAGCTGCTTCGCCTACCCCGGCCTCATCCACGCCCTCGGGCTCAAACCGCGCAGGCCGCGGGTGTATGACCAGAGCCAGATGCTGGCGCTGCCGGAGACGGACGTGCTCGACGCGCTGGACTGCGACGTGGTCACCGTCCAGATGAACCTGACCAACGCCTATGACCAGCCGGAGCTGTGGCACCCCTACGCCTTCAACGGCCGGCTCGACGCGGAGGTGCTCGACCCTTCGCAGTTTGTGACCGAGCCGGACGGCACGATCACCCAGCCGCACAACGCGAGCCGGATGCCGCCCGGCGCGCACGTGTTTGAGACGGACCATGCGGGGCAGGTGTTCTCGCTGGCGGGTGAGATTCCAAGGCCCGACCTGGATGAATTCCGCGCCACCCTAAAACAGCGGGCGCTCACACCGGACAAGATCGCCGCCGCCGTGGGGATGCTCAAGAAATCGCGCGACGCCACGGAGCGCGCCATCATGTTCTGGGGCATCGGCGCCGAGATAGGCATCGCCAATTTCGGCGGCCTGGCCATGTTTCCCATGCTGTGCCTGACCGAGCCGGAGCACGTCGAGCAGCTCCATGAAATCGCGATCACCCACGCGATGGAGCAGGTCGAGCGCCTGCTTCCCCTGGTGGCGGACTGCGTGGATGTGTTCATGGTGTGCCCCGACGACTGGGGCACGCAGAACGCGCCCATCGCCGCGCCCCAGGTCTACCGCGACCTGTTCAAGCCCTACTACAAGCGCATCAACGGCCTTATCCACCAGATCGCGCCGCAGACCAAAACCTTTTTCCACTCCTGCGGGGCCATCTACGACATGCTCGACGACATCGCCGAGAGCGGCTTCGACGTGCTCAACCCCGTGCAGTGGCCCGCAGGCGGGCATTCCTTCCAGGAATGGAAAGACCGTGCGCGCGGCAAGCTGGCCTTCTGGGGCGGCGGCGTGAACGCGCAGGCCACGCTGCCTCTGGGCACCGTGGAGGATGTCGAGCGCGAGGTGCATGAGGTGGTGTCGTGCCTCGCCCAGGACAGCGGCTACGTGTTCTGCGCGATCCACAACATTCTTGCCGAAATCGCCCCCGAGAAGGTGGTGGCCATGTACCGCACGGCGGGCTCCGTCCGGCTGTGAGCGCGGCGCTTCCTGACATTGCCGCCGCGATGGCGGTCGCCGAGACGGCCGCCGCGGCCGGCGCCAAAGTGCTGCGCGGAATGTGGCGCGGCGCGCAGACCACGCTCGCCGAAACGGCGCACGATGTCAAGCTTCAGGCCGACCGCGACGCCGAGGCGGCCATCCTCGCCGTGCTGGGGGAGACGCCCTGGCCGCGGTTGGCCGAGGAGAGCGGCGCGCACGGCGCGGTGGGGCGCGAAGACACGCCCTACTGGGTGGTCGACCCGCTCGACGGCACGGTGAATTTCAACCGCGGCATTCCCTTCTGCTCCGTCTCCGTGGCCCTGTGTCTCGGCAACCGGCCGCTGCTCGGCGTGGTGTGCGATTTCCTGCACGACGAGGTGTTTTCCGGCGCGCCGGGACACGGCGCATGGCACAACGGCCGGCCCATGCGGGTGTCCGGTCTGCGCGAAACCGGAAGGGCCATGCTCGGCTTCGGCATGCCGCTCAACCGCGAGTACGACCAGGCCGAGGTCATCGGGTTTCATGAGACGGTGGGCCGGTTCCGGCGCGGCCGGCAGTTGGGCTCCGCGGCGCTGCTGCTGGCGTGGGTGGCCTGCGGCCGCATGGACGCCTACCTTGAGGACGACATCATGTTTTGGGATATTGCCGCCGGCATGGCGCTTGTTGAGGCGGCGGGCGGCTGGATGGACGTGCAGCCCACGGCCACACTGCCCTGGGCGCGCAAAATACGCGCCGCCAGCCACAGGGATATTTGGAATTTGTAGGGTGCCGCGAATTGCAGGGTGGGTGGAGTTCCGCGAAGCGGAACGGAACCCATCACTCCCTGATGCTTGACATGACCGAAGATGGTGGGTTTCATTCCGCTTCGCGGAATGTCACCCGCCCTACTTCCCGTCCTGCTCCCCAGCCTCCTCGGCCCGGTCCCTCATGTCCTGCCGCAACTGCAGGTCGCGCAGGCGCCAGCGCACCTCCTCCAGCAGCGTACGGTTCACCCCGATCAGGTCGGCGATGAGGCCCATCACCACCAGAAACGCGCCCGCCCCCAGGAAAAGCACGCTGAAAAGCAGCGACTGGATGTGGCCGTTGCCGCTTCCCTCCAGGTAGTAGTACACGAACCGGATGGCGGGCAGCGCGCCGAGCAGGAAGACGACCGCGCCGGGTATCGCGAAGAACCGGAAGGGCCGGTAGGTCATGAAAATGCGCACGATGGTGAACAGCGACCGTTGAACGTAGCGCGGAATGCTGTGAATCAGCCGCGACGGGCGCAGGTCGGCATTCGTCCGCACGGGCACCGACGTGATCACCATGTTCTTGCGGCCGGCCTGGATAATCGTTTCCAGCGTGTAGGTGTAGTCGCTGAACACGTTCAGCCGCAGCGCCGCGTCGCGCGTCATCGCGCGAAAGCCGCTCGGCGCGTCCGGAATGTCCGTTTTGCTGGCCACCCGCACCATCCAGGAGCCGGCCTTCTGCAGCAGTTTCTTGGCCAGTGACCAGTGCGCGATCTCCGCGATGGGCCGCGCGCCGACCACGATTTCCGCCTCGCCCCGCAAAATCGGCGCCACCAGCGCCGGAATGTCGTCCGCGTTGTACTGGTTGTCCGCGTCGGTGTTGACGATGATGTCCGCGCCCCGTTGGATGCTCGCGTCCAGCCCCGCCATGAACGCCCACGCAAGCCCCCGGTTCGTGCGCACCCGCACCACATGGTCCACCCCGTGCGCCCGCGCCACCGCCACCGTGCCGTCCGTGGACCCGTCGTCCACGACCAGCCACTCCACCACATCCACCCCCGCCACCGCGCGCGGCAGCGCCGCCAGCGTCACCGCAAGCGTCTTCTCCTCGTTGTAGCACGGTATCTGGATGATCAGTTTCGTCATGGTGCCGACATTATAGCAGAGCGGAGCCCATCTTGGATTATACGGAGGACTGCCTGCACCCGGACCGGATGGAGGCGGGTCGGCTTGGCCGTTGCGCACAGAATGCATGCCATGGCCTCTTGCAAACGGCGCATTCCCCGATTACACTTGAAAACGTTCCGACGTGGAAGCAAGCGCGCTGGATAACGCCGTTCAGCGGAATCTGGTCCGTGCCCCGGAGGCTTTCGCGTTTCAATACACCCCGGAAGAACTTGGCGGGAAGGCGAGAAAGTGAACGAACCAGAACACGGAATCGAGAACGGCGTCACCATTGTCCTCAGACCCTGCGACGTTGAACTAACCGGCCTGCCTTTCGGGAAACGCTGGCGGCAACAAACCGTCTCCCTGGCCCCCGAACACCTTCGCGCGCTGCACGAAGGCCAATATGTGGCTGTGGACGTTCAGAATGAATACGTCGTCTTTCTTCGTCTGGAGCTAAAGGAGGGGGCCGGTGATGGAGAATAGTCCCACCGATTTCGATTTTCGGGCGTTGGTTTCGGCGATCAGGAATGTGGATGAGCACCTTGCCGCGCAGGCGGGTAAAGCCGTCAACGCATGCCTGACCCTGCGCAATTGGGCCATTGGCCGGCACATTCAGGAGTATGAACAGCATGGTGCGGACCGCGCCGAGTACGGTCAGCAGTTGATGGAGCGACTTGCCGAACGGCTGCGCCAGCAGGGTATGCCGCGTGTTGAACCGCGCGAGCTTCGCCGGTATCGCCAGCTCTATATGACCTATCCACAAATTCGGGAGTCACTGACTCCCGAATTTCGCAAATTACTGCCGGACAGTGACTTGTGCGCAATGCCTGAGATTCGGGAGACAGTGTCTCCCGAATTGGCGCTCAATGGAACGGCCATCATAAACCGTCTTTCCTTCAGCCATCTGGTCGAACTCATTGCCATTGACGACATGTCCAAGCGCATCTTCTATGAAGTCGAATGCATGCGCGGGAACTGGTCCGTGCGCGAACTCAGGCGCCAGGTCGCCAGCCTTTACTATGAGCGGTCCGGTCTCTCGACAGACAAGGACACCCTTTCCGAACGCGCGCATGCCGCTGCCCAGCAGGCCGAACCCCGCCTTGCCATCCGGGACCCGTACGTGTTCGAGTTCCTCGGCATCAAACCCAAAGAGGCCATGCACGAATCGGACTTGGAAGACGCACTGCTCGACAAACTGCAGGACTTTCTACTCGAACTCGGGCACGGATTCTGTTTCGAGGCTCGCCAGAAACGCATCCTCATCGGTGACACTCACGGCTTTGTCGATCTCGTCTTCTATCACCGCATCCTCAAGTGCCACGTCCTCGTCGAACTCAAGGTTGAGGCGTTTACCCACGAAAATCTCGGCCGACTTAACACTTATGTGAGTTGGTATCGAAAGAACATCATGGTCGAAGGCGACAGTCCGCCTGTAGGCATTCTGCTGTGCACCCATAAGGATCACGCGCTTGTTGAATACGCCCTGGCCGGGATTGACAATAAGCTGTTCGTTTCCAAGTACCAGCTTGAATTGCCCACAAAAGAAGCCATGCTCCGTTTCTTGGAGGAAAAGATGCGCGAGGTCAGCAATGATAATCCGTAGGTCAGCCCCGTTGTGCATGCTGGGCATTCTTCTGGCATCGGCCTGCGCCCCGTCGCAGCAGGCCTGGTTCGGCGGGCAGCCGCCTCTGGGCGCGCAGGATGAGCGGCGGCATCTGTTCAAGCCGTACTCGGCGGTGGAACTGGACTATCTCGGCGCGAACTACTGCGAGAACCTGCTGGACAAGCGGCTCAACATCACCAGCTACACGCACCAGGGCTTTGACAGCAACAAGTTGGACGCATGGCACTTGCAGTTCCCCGACGACACGTCGCGGCTCGCCGAGGCGTTTGTCCTGGAGGACGCCTACTCGGGCATCGCGCGGCTTGGGACGGTGCGGCGCTTTGAACTGGGCATGCTGGGCGCGCACATTCCCGGGACGCAGGGCTACCACTTTTTCCGGCACCGGAGCGGCGGCAAGAGCTTCCTTACCTTTGACCACCCCTCGGGAGACGGACGGGTCCTGCTGTCGACCTGGGGCGACGACATCCAAGGTCTCGTGACGGTGGGGTTCCGCGCACAGTTCCCCACTGGGAGCGCCGGCATCCCTGCCGGCTGGGTAGACCAAAAAGACTTCTCCCACAAGGACACCCCCGAGAGTGCCGGAAATCCCGCCTTGGCACGTTCACCGGAATTCTGGAATGAATCGCCTTATATATTCACGCGGGATTTCACCCGGCCCGATCAGTCCGTCAAATTCACCGGGCGCTATGGACTGAGCGACGAGGACCTGCCCTTGGAATACGGCTATGCATCGGCCACCGCGGACAAGTTGGCCATTACGCTGGGCGAGCCGGACAAGCACATCCCCCTGCTCTGGGAGGCCAAGGCGCCCGGCATCGTCGATTTCGGCGACCGCAAGACGCAGTGGCGCTCGGACAAGGACGGCGACCAGGTCATAAAGGCCCCGGCCTGCCATTACCTCGTGCTGCGCAAGAACACCACCTGGGCCTGCCCCGGATACGGGTCATGCCTGCTCGTTATGTGGGACGGCCAACCCGAGGCGATTGAAGCGGTGGCCGACAACGGCTACGGCCAGCTCCGGTTTGTGTTTTCGAACAACGGCTCCGGGGCCAAGGGGAGGGTGTGGCTCTATCCATTCCAGTGGATCAACGAGGACGACATGGAGTACGTCTTCCGCAACGCGGAGCACTTCCTCGCCTGCGGCCGGCTGATGCACAACGGCTTTCCCTCGCAGCAGATGGTCAACGCCATCCCCTCGGGACTGGCGGCTGCGGCCGTTCTGCTGACGAAATACAACGACCCGCTGGCACGCACGGCCCAGATTGAGGCGGTCAACGCCGTTGATGCCATGCTCGAACCGGAACACAAGGGACGTCACTTCATCCGGCTGTTCCTGGAGGTGAAGGCCGCCGCGTGGATGGTGCAGTTGGGCAAGGCGATGAACGATCCGGCGATGGTGGACAAATACACCCCGTGGGTGAAGCTGACCATGGACCGCCTCTTGTCGAAGGGGGGCGACTACAACGGCAGGGCGTGGGGGGATGGGTGGTCCCACTTCAACAACATGAAGACCGTCTGGTTGGCCTACGAGGCCACCGGCATCGAGGCCTACCGCGAGGCCTACGAGCGCGCCATGGAGGTCTACACCATTGACGCCAAAGGCGTCTACCGCAACGGCGAAGCGCTCAAGGCGCCCGGCGGGTTTGAAGTCTACGCGGGCGCGCTGCCCATGGCGGTGTGGGGGCACTGGGGACTGAAGGACCGGGTCGACCAGTTGATTAACCTGAACGTGCCCAACGGCTGGCACAACCCGCAGGTGCCGGTATGCGACCTGTGGAACGACGCGGGCGCGGGACCGTGGTCGCAGGACGACGCGCAGCCCGACATGCTCGGGTTCATGCTCCGCGGTTACGATATCCCCAAGACGCCCAAACGCCTGCTGCCCACCGGGGCCTTCGCGACCTTTGATGAATCCGGCGCGTTCGAGGCCACCTGGGCGCCCATCATCGACAACCCCGGCTTCCTGCCCGGACCGCGCGAAATCCGCGAACTGAAAGAGGGCGAACCGCCCCCCGCGCCCGAGGTCAAGACGGTTGACCTCGTGCTGGGAGCGCCGGCGTCCCGCCGGCTTTCTTCCGAGTCCGATCAGACCCCATCAGAAGTCATCACACAGTCCATTGACGTGACCGGCGCCCACGGCGCGGCCCTCGACCTGCGGGTGAATTCGGGAAGCTACCTGGTTGAAGTCTCGCCCGACGGCAACCATTGGATTCCCCGCCTCGACACCTGGTGCGACAAGCCCACCACCCGTTCCGTCGATCTGTCCTTCCTCGTGGGCGCGCAGGACGAACTGGTCCGCACACTCCAGTTTGCCCCGCCCGACGATGTGGTCTGCATGCAATCGGAAAGCGGCAGTACCATCGTCCGCGAACACTGCCGCGCCGTGGCGCCCGATGGAAACGTGGTCTACCGCCTCGTCTTCCCCAACATCGACCAGTGCCACCTGGAATTCATGGTCGGCAACAACTACCGGATCGACCTCTCCAAAGACGGCTCCGAATGGAGCGAGGTGTTGTCACCAGCCCAAATCCCTCCCGCCAAAGATGACAATCAGAAAAATGCCGCATGGCTGCGCCTGGTAGATGCCACAAAACACGTCGGCCCGCAGGGCGAGACCTATATCCGCCTACGCAACGCCGGCAACGCCGAAGCCTACGGAAACCAACCCGCGTTCCTCCGGAGAATTGCGGTCTACGCCACCTACAAGACGCCCACGCTGCACGTGCGTGTTAAGAACG
>CAIUWO010000027.1 GCA_903902895.1 Candidatus Hydrogenedentota bacterium
CTGGGGTAACGGTTCACAAAGTCACACACGACGTTTGCAAAGACCATCATCACCAGCACGGCACAGATGATGGCCGCGACCATCACGGGGACGTGCTTGGCCATGCCCACCGCCGTAATAACAGAATCGAGCGAAAACACGAGATCGAGCAGCACGATTTGCCCAATCGCGGCGGCAAAAGAGGTTGAGGCCTTTCCGGCAAAGCCGGGCACCTCCGGATTTCCGGCTCCTCCCACCGTATGGCTGTGCTCGTGTATCTCCTTGACGGACTTCCACATTAAGAACAGCCCGCCACCCAGCAGCACCAAGTCCCGCCCGGTCACGGAATGGCCAACAACAGCGAAAAGCGGCTGGTTAAGGCGCATGATGACGCTTATGGACAGCAGCAGGACGATGCGCATTATCATGGCCAGACCGAGGCCAATCCTACGGGCACTAGTCTGCCTGGCCTTCGGGAGCCTGCCGCTGATGATGGCAAGAATCACTATATTGTCAATGCCAAGTACAATTTCCAGCGCCGTCAGTGTAAAAAGCGCGATTACATTTTCCACCGTCAGCAAATCATACATCGCGGCTATATACTCCATTCTGGTTGGTTTCGGGATTCATTCGGGGCACGCCACCCGCGCCGCCTTCACCACGCTGCAATAGAATATCAGGTTGCGCGCCTCAATCGAAATTGCTCCTCCTCTTCCTTTCAACCCGGCCTCTCTGCCCCCCCCTGCCCAGCGCGCCCGCCTGTCTTGCACTTTGCAGCAGCGCGCCACGAACCCTATAATTACCACGCTGTCGCCCAACCGCGACGGCCTCGCCGGGAATATCACGAATGCCCAAGCACCTGTCCCGCAGACAAGCCCTCAAGTTCTCCGCCGCCTCGCTGGCGGCACTGGGGTCGGCGCAGCACGTTGCGCAGGCCGAAGACGAGGTCTTTGCCGCCTCACAGGGTGCCTCAACCGCCGATGGGCGCATGGAGACGGGTCGTATTCACCAGGAAATCAACCAGTTGCTCCAATCCTCCGGCCTGCCCGGCTTGTCGATTGCCCTCATTGAGGACGGACACCTCTCCGACTGCACGGGTTTCGGATATGCCAACCGGCGCACAAAGCAGCCGGTTACGGACGCAACCATATTCCAGGCGGCATCACTGACAAAGCCCACTTTCGCCTATGTCGTGCTGAGGCTTTGCGAGGAGGGAAGACTCAATCTGGACGCGCCCCTGATGCGTGAATATCTTCCTGATTTGGCGCCTTCGACAGGCCCCGGGGCCGACCGCATCACCGCGCGCATGGTGCTGGCGCACATGAGCGGGCTGCCAATAACCCATTTTCCGAAATGGCCTGAAACGATGGACTTTGCACCGGGCGAACGGTTTGGCTATTCGGGCGCGGCCTACATCTACCTTCAACTCGTGGTCGAGCGCATTCTCTGCATGCCGCTCGTAAAGATAATGGATGAGTATCTCATCCGCCCCCTGGGCCTGACGGACAGCGCCTACCTCTGGCGCCCAAACTACGAATCGGACGCGGCTATCGCCCATGACTTCGACAACACCCCCATCCGGGAAGCGGAGCGGAGCCGACCGGAGCGCGCGAGTTCGGCGGCCTCCCTCCACACCACGCCGAAGGATTATGCCCGCTTTCTCATTGAACTGCTCTTCCGAAGGAATGGGCAGCTTCCCCTGAGCTACGCCCTAAAGAGAATGATGCTGAGCCCACAGGTGCGGCTGACAGACAACTTCGCCTGGGGATTGGGATGGGGCCTGCGTCTGTCCGATGCCGGTGACCGGTTCTGGCACTGGGGAGACAGCCGCGGCTACATGTGCTACGCGGTCGGCTCGCTGTCACTGCGCCGGGGCGTCATCGTCTTTACCAACGGCCGGAATGGCCTGCGCGCCGCCGAGCAGGTTGCCGCAATGGTCATGGGCCAGGGAGAGTCCGAAACATTCTCCTGGATATACCAGGGTTTCTACGCCAAGAATGAAGCACCCATCCCGCCGTTGCCCACAGACGGCGGCTCCCCCCCGCCAGCGCGCGCCGACAAGGCACACAAGACCCACAAGTCGCCACCGAAAACCTGATAAAACTGGCAACTGCGGCCCAAATGCCCTATAGTTTGTGTCTTGCCGCTCTTACGTCAATCCCTAGTCGTTCAGCCGACCGGCCCGACATTTCTGGAAGGAACTCTTGCGGCGCTTATCGGCATCTATATTCAGGCCTGAGAACGGAATCAACCCGAAGGAAGTGACCATGACCTGCCCTTCACCCCGCACGCGGAGTGTTTCACCCTATGCGCCCTGAATTTTCCCAGAACGTGAGACTTCGCGGCCTGGCCGTGATGCTGGTTTCCATGTCCGGCATCGCGTTCGAGGTGATGCTAACCCGTTACTTCGCCATTGCAAGCTTCTCCGAGTTCGGCTACTGGGTCATTTCCATGGCCATGGTCGGTTATGCCCTGAGCGGCGTCGTGCTCTCCATATTCAGCGCACTCCTTGTGAAACGGCACCGTGTGCTCCTTTTCGTGCTACCCGTGCTGCTGATGATTGTGGCCATAGCCGGATTCCACCTCACCACCATCAACCCCTTCAACCCCCTGGCCCTTGAAAACCCGGTGCTTTGGAAGACCCAGCTCGTCAACATTGGACTGTATTACCTGGCGTTATTCCCGTTCTTCTTTCTGGTGGGTTCCTTTCTCGGGCTGAATTTCATGGCCTTCCGCGAGCAGGTCATGGGGCTGTACGGCGCAGACCTCATCGGCGCGGGCATCGGCGCCATCCTCATCCTGCTGCTCATGTTCGTGGTGCATCCCTTTTTCCTCGTCTGCGCCATCCCGCCGGTGCTGTTCCTCGCAGCCATTGTGAACCTGCCCTATGCTATTGCCAAACACCGCAGGGCCGCGGCGCTGACAGCGCTGGCCGCGCTTGCCCTGTGCGAAACCTGGGCAATCACCCAGAACCGCGCCCAATTCTACGAGTACAAGGCCGTCTACACCGTCATGAACGTGGAAAACAACCGCGTCATCCGGGAAGACCTGTCACCAAAGGGGTACAGCCTGGTTCTGGACAATTTCACCGAGCGGCGCGACCTGCCCCTGACCAACAATCTCGGTCTGCTCAAGATCGAAGGTCCGCCTGAATCGCTGGGACTTTACCGCGACGGCAACCGCATCACCTCCCTGCCCAAGGCGGGGGTCCAGCCCGACCTGAGCTATGTAAACGGAGCCCTGTGCACTCTTCCGTACGTGCTTCGCGCAACACCCCGAACCCTGCTGGTCGGTTCCGGTGGCGGGTTCCGCATTTCGGAGGTCGGCACCGCGAACTGTGCCGGAGTTGTGGTGCTGGAATCGGATGAGCTTGTGTATAACGACCTCGTCAGCGGCGCGGACCCCAAGTTTGAGGTGTTGTATGAGGGCCCCCAGTCCTACCTTTCAAGAGCCCCCGAACCTTTCGATATCGTGGATATCGCCGTGGAGCACCTCGACGGGGGAAAGGCAAACATTTACGCGTTCACCCGCGAATGCATCCAACGCTACCACCGCGCCCTGACGCCAAAGGGCCTGATATCCATCCCGATCACCATCCGCCAGTTCCCCGGATACGCGGTCAAAGCAGTCTGCACCGTACTGGAGGCGTTGCGCCGCGAGGGCGTAACGAACCCGCAGGACCATATAATCGTTTACCGCTCCGAATGGATCGCGCGCATCCTGGTGTGCAAGTCCGCCTTCACACCGGAGGACATTGCCAGCGTGCGCGCGTTCTGCGACGCCCGTTCTTTCGACACCCCCTATTTCCCCGGCATCAACCCGGCGGCAGTGGAAGTCTGGAACGAGTCGCCGCCCTTTACCCTTGATGACGAACAGGCCGACGCCGCTCCGGAGGCTTCCAAGGACTCCCTTATGACCGACCTGGTCGGCCTGTTGTCCAACGAGCGACCGGGGAACGACGCCAATGCCATGTTCGACCTGAAGGCCTTCACGAACGAGCGCCCGTTCCTCTATTCCATTGTTCAGCTGGGCAACCTCAAGAAAGTCCTGCGCAAACTGGACCAGATTCCCCAGACGGAGATTGGCCTGCTCGTGAACTACTGCGTGCTGGCGCAGGCGGCCCTGTTTGGGCTGGTCGTCTGCCTGCTGCCGCTGGCGCGGGTGGGACGGGTCAGGGCTGGACCGCTCACAGTCCTTCGCGGAATCGTCTACTTTGCCGGCTTGGGACTGGGCTTTCTTTTCGTGGAAATGACGCTCATCGAGCGTTTTACGCTTGTGCTGAATGATGCCGTAAGTTCCTTTGCCATCGTTCTTTCCGGCATGCTCATTTTCTCGGGAATCGGAAGCCTGTATGCCCGCCGTTTCGAGCGGGCGCCCCGCCTCGGCGTGTTTGTCACGCTGGCCGTGGTTGCCGCGACGGTTGCGGCCTATTGGCTGTTTCTCGACCGGGCCACCTTGTGGATAGGCGGCTGGCCGTTCATCGGACAATGCGCCGCCATCCTGGTTTTCATTGCACCGGTTTCCTTCGCCATGGGGGTTCCCTTCTCCATCGGCCTCCGAAAACTGGACGGCGACATGGCCGCATTCCTGCCCATGGCGTGGGGCATCAATGGTGCGTTCTCTGTTATTGCCCCCCCTCTGGCAACCGTGCTTGCTTTCCGCTACGGCTACCATGTTGTTATGATGTCTGCGTTGGCGGTGTATGTGCTGACATGGGCGACGTTCCCCGGTAGAACGTCTCAATCTGACGGGAGACTATGAGACCATGAAGATGATTGTATCCGCAGTCGTGGTGTTACTGGCTATAACCGGCTTTGGCCATGCCCAGGCACCCGCCCCGCCACCGGAAGCCACAACGGCAGCGCCTGCGGCTTCGGCGGCGCCAGCCGCCGCCGCGTCACCCGCCCCACAGGCGCCTGAGTGGACCTACGCCCGCTACATGGAGCTTGCCAAGGCCACGGGCCGAAAGATGGACATATCCGAGGACGCCTTCAAGCAGGTCCAGGAGCGCAGGGAAAAGGTAATCAAGCGCATTGAGGAGTATCTGACCGGCAAGTTCAAGGCCGCCCAGCCCGAAGTCATGCAGGCCTTCAAAGATGTCCCGCGTGAATACTACCACTACAATTACGAGGGCAAGTTCAACACCGTCGCGCACGCCTATGATGCAGAGGCGAAACCCTGGGGGCTCGGTTACGGATCGGTGATGAGCGACTATCTCGGCCAGGCCTACATGACCCAGCTGGCCGAGCCGAAGGCCACTGACGTGGTCCTGGAGATTGGCACGGGCAGCGGCTTCCAGATTTCACTGCTCTCCCGCATTGTGAAAGAAGCCTATAGCATCGAGATCATTGAGCCCATCGGCAAGGGGGTTGCGGAACTCTTCGCGCCCATCGGGTACACCAATGTGCACTCCAAGGTCGGCGACGGCTATTTCGGCTGGCCCGAGGTCACCGGTGGCTTTGACATCATCATGGTCACCTGCGCGGCCCGCTACGTGCCGCCGGCCCTTCTCGACCAGCTCAAGCCCAACGGCAAACTGATTATCCCCGTGGGCTCCCCAATCCGCGGCACGCAGACCCTGTTCGTCTACACGAAAGACACCGAGGGGAAGGTTCATTCACGCCGCGATGTGGGCGTACATTTCATCCCCATGAAGGGGGCCGTCGAGAAGACCCCGAAGCCGGGCTCCTGAGAGCGGCTTTGGGCCGAAGTGACTTGGCGCGGCCCCTGGCCGCAACATGAGAATCCATGGACCAGAACAGCGCATCCCCGAAAGAGCCGGCAGGGATGCCGGCGCTCCCAGAAAGGCGCTTTACGCCAGCTCCTCAGGCACGCGCAGTTCTTTTCGAAACGCGGTGATTTGTTCTTTGAGCCTCTTCACGATGTCGGCGTAAGCCGGGTCGTCGCACAGGCTGCGCAGCTCTTTCGGGTCCTTTTCCCGGTCGATCAATTCCCACTCGTCCATCTTCCCCGGCAGGTAGTAGTGGATGAGCTTGTACTCGTCCGTGCAGACACCGTAGTGGGGATAAACATGATGCGGTTGGGGGAACTCGTAGTACTGGTAATACATCGCCGCGCGCCAGTCCGGGGGCGTTTCTCCGCGCAGCACCGGCAGAAAGGAACGCCCCTGCATGTCACCGGGCGCCTTCACACCGGCGAGGTCCAGGAAGGTCGGCGCAAAGTCCACGTTGAGCGCCATGTCGCGGTTGACGGTGCCCGGCGCGATGACTCCAGGAAACCGGGCGACAAAGGGCATGCACAAGGATTCATCGTACATAAACCGCTTGTCGAACCAGCCATGATCGCCAAGGAAGAACCCCTGGTCGGAGGTGTAGACAACCAACGTGTTTTCGGCCAGGCCTTCCTTGTCGAGAAAGTCGAGCAGCCGCCCCACGTTGTCGTCCACCGAAGCGACCACGCGCAGGTAGTCCTTGATGTACCGCTCGTACTTCCAATGGGCCAGTGCGTCTCCCTCAAGTCCGGGGGGCGGTTCCTGCTTCAGGTCAGTCGGGGTCAGGTCGCGGTTGACGCGCATCTCTGCCTCCGCGGCGGCCTTGGATCGGTTGGCGTAGTCGTCCTTGAAGGTGTCCGGCTCGGGGATGTCATCCTTCTCGTACATGTCGGCGTGCCTGGCGTCCGGAATCCAGTTGCGGTGCGGCGCCTTGTGGTGGCACATGAGGCAGAACGGGGCGTCTTCGTCTCGCTTTTGGATGAACTCGATGGCTGTGTCGGTGATCAGGTCCGTGACGTAGCCCGTTCTCTTCACTTTCTTCCCGTTCTCTATCATCATGGGATCAACGTACTCACCCTGTCCCGGCAGGATGTTCCAGTAGTCAAAGCCGGTCGGGTCGCTAACGAGATGCCATTTCCCTACCATGGCGGTTTTATATCCGGCATTTTGCAGCATCTTCGGGAAGGTCTGCTGGCTCCCGTCGAAAGTGTCGTTGTTGTCCAGAAAGCCGTTCATGTGGCTGTACTTGCCTGTGAGAATACAGGCCCGGCTGGGCCCGCAGATGGCGTTGGTGCACAGGCAGTTGTCCAGCCGCACCCCTTCCCGCGCGATGCGATCAATGTTTGGCGTCTTGTTTATCCGGCTGCCGTAGCAGCTTATCGCGTGCGCCGCATGGTCGTCGGACATGATGAACACGATGTTCGGGCGTTTCCCCGGAAGTTCCGCGGCGCCCAAACGCCCGCCGAAAAGCGCGCCCACACCCAGCGCACCCAGTCCACCCAACACGTGTCTTCTCGAAATCGTCCCTGCCATGACAACACTTCTCCCGCCGCAATGCGGTGCCAAGCAACCGGCCAACACTTAAATCCGCACGGTGGTCAGTCGGGGTCGTACACGTCATTGACCTTCATGATCAGCGTGCTGCCGCCCGTACCGGCCGATCCAACCACCACGCAGCCGCCGTCGTCCGTGAGCACAAGGTCGTTTCCAGCAGCCTCAGGAAGGCTTTCATCATTGAAATCCCACAGAAACGCGCCTGCGGCGCTGAACTTTGCCAGTGTCATTTGGCCGATATGGCTGCCGCCCACCGCGAGTATGTCTCCGTCAGGGGTTTCGGCCAAGGCATTGCAGTAACTGATGATGTCCTGGTCCGCATAATCGTGCGACCACACCTCGTTGCCGCTTGCGTTCAATCGTGCCATCCAGAACCCGTGGGTGCTTACCTTGGTGATGTTGTTCACCAGCAGGCCGCCGATCACATAGCCGCCGTCGGCAAGCTGACTGATGGCATAGGCCTCGGCCCCGTAGTCCTTCGCCGTGTACTGGAAGGTCTTGCTCCACTGCCAATCACCTTCGGCGTCCACCTTAATGATGAGCGCCATATACCCGTGCGGCGCGCCGTTCGACGAACGCCCCACCAGCACATAGCCCCCATCCGCCGTCTGCTGACCGCCCTCGATGATCTGTTCATAATCCCGGTTGTTGTCGTTGATCACCTTGCAGAACTCCACCTCCCCGTGCTCGTCCGTCTTCAGGATGCAGGCAAGGTTGTACAGGCCTACATAGCAGGACCCAAATGCGACATATCCGCCGTCAGGAGCGGTCACCTGAAGCGCGGCGGGCATGATGTTTATGGCAGGCTCACCCGGGTCGCCGTAGGGATTCTCCGGGGCATAGGACTTGGACCACTCAATCTCACCCGACGCGTCGGTCTTCAAGAGCAGGAACGACTGGTCAGGATTCGGGTCAACGAGATTACGCCCGGCCCCAAGCACAACATATCCGCCGTCCTCCGGCGTCTGACACGCGCCCCTCGCCTCATGGCGCCACAATTCGGTGTTGTTCGCGTCCGGTGTGCGATTGGAATAGTGCTGATCCCAGGCTTTCCCGCCGGTGGCGTTGAGTTTCAACGCATACATGTCATACGCCCCGTTGTATCCGCCGCCCACAATGAAGCCGCCGTCCGAGGTCTTCTCCACCGTTGTACCCCAGATGGACTGCGGCGTGGCAGTGAAATGCCATGCGACCGCGGGCTGGCGCCCAGTGGAAATCACCAGATTCACCGCAGTGGACTTGGCAACCTTCGCGCCGGCCGCCGGATCCTGGCTGACAACGCAACCGACCGGAACGGTGATGCTGTAGGCGCTGGTCAGCTCTCCAACAACAAGTTCCACGCCCACGATGGCCGTGCTGGCCGCAGCCTGCGTCATTCCCCCGAGGTCCGGAACCGACACGGTTGGCTTGCAGCCGGCCGAAAGCAACACGCCTAACAGCACCGCACCCAAACCGAGCATTCTGCTTGACATAAGTCCTTCTCTCCTCTGTCCGTTCCGCCGTTTTCGTGGTCGCCTTGGCGCAACGCCCAAAGCACCGTCAACGCCATGGTACACCGGTTTCCCAATTTTCGTCAACACCGCCGATCCAACGCATCCAA
>CAIUWO010000028.1 GCA_903902895.1 Candidatus Hydrogenedentota bacterium
CTTGCCCGTCCCCTGGGGATCGTCTACTACGGCCTGCTGTTCCGCCCCAAAACCGAAGAGTACCTGTGGGCCCTGACTTTGTCGTTTCCCGTCATCCTCTTTCTGGCAAGCCTTGTGACGGTACTGTGCCTGGGATGGGTCCGTCTGCGCGCGGCGCTCCTCTGTCTGGCCGCATGGGCCGGTCTGGCGTTGGCGCTGTACCCCTTTGCGGTGCGGGTGCCCGAAAGCGAGGTGGAAATCACCGTGGGGTACTGCCTGTGCATTGCCGCGCTGGCGGTGACATGCTGGCCGCAGACCGTGCTGCGCTTGGGCGGCGGCCTGCGCACGGCGCTGCGCCCCGAGGACCGCCGGCAGCACCGGCGCACGGCGGCCATGGTCCCGTTGGGACGGCGCGCGCTTCTGGCCGCGGCGGTGCTGGCGGTGCTGGGGGGCGTGGCATGGATGCGCTGGCCCGCGGAGCCCGCGACCACGGCCATGCGCAGAAGCCAGGGAGAACCCGCCGACCTGACGGACCTGAACGCCTGGTACAAGGAGGTGCCCCGGGAAGAAAACCTGGCGGTGAAGTATCAGGAGGTCATGGCCAGGGACTTTCCCCTGGAAGCCGCATGGTACAAAGCCCGGGGTGTCTTGACGTTTTCAAGCAACTCGCTTTACAGCGATGTGCGGGCCAAACTCATGGTGCATGGTGACGCCAAGGTGGGGCGCACGCAGGTCATTCCCCGGGATGTCTGGAGCACGACAAAATCCTACTGGGACGCCGCGGGTCAGCCCACCGCCGTGAGGCTGCACGAGGTGGCGCGATCGGGCCTTTCCAAGAGCCGCTATCCCATTGAGTTGAGTCTGGGAGCGAACATGCGCCTGGACCATCTCGCCCATCTGCGATATACGGCGCGCTTTCTGGCGCTTGAAGGCTTGGTGGCCGCCGTGGAGCGCCGCCCGCATGATGCGGCCACGGCCGTGCTCGACACCTTCCCCATCGCCAATTCGCTGGCGGAGGAGCCGGTGCCTATCTCACAGGTGATCCGGACGGGCATAGTGGGCATGGCGGTGGCAAATCTGGAAACCGTGCTCAACCGCTGCGAAATGCCGGAAGAGGAGTTGGTTCGGGTGCGGGCCGGCTTGGCGACAGCGCTGCCCCCGCTGGGCGATAGCCCCTTCCTGAACAGCACCCTGACGGCCGAGGAGTGCTTCAGCTTTGCGCTCACCAAGAATCCGGTGTCCATCTGGCAATATTCCGAATCACCCATCAGCAGGTCGGGCCTCTACCGTTCCTTTGCCGGCCGGGCACTGGCAAGAACCGCCATGGAACTGGCGGGAATCGGGCGCCTTGACCGCGCCGTGATGGCGCGCCAATACAAACACATGCGCGAAACCGGCGGGGAAGCCGCCAAGCGCGGCGTGCTGCCGGATATGGAGTCCATGGGGCTGCCGAAAACGGAGCGCCTGGTATATCACGCCCCGGTGTCATCCAG
Organism: Candidatus Hydrogenedentota bacterium; assembly: GCA_903902895.1. Taxonomy (GTDB): domain Bacteria; phylum Hydrogenedentota; class Hydrogenedentia; order Hydrogenedentales; family CAITNO01; genus CAITNO01. The sequence goes on from CAIUWO010000028.1 coordinate 1,473, forward strand.
GACACTGCCGGGAATGGCCCGGTTTTTCGAGGCCGAATGGCGCGCACGCACGCAACTGGACCTGGCGCGGACGGCGCTGGCAGTGGAGCGGTACCGGCTGGCGAAGGGGCGTCTGCCGGAACGCTTGGAGGAACTGGTGCCCGCGTTCTTGGAGCGTGTTCCGGTGGACCCGTGGAACGGCGGAAACGCGCTGTCGTACCGGATAAAGGAGAACGGCGAGTTTGTGGTGTACAGTTTTGGGAACAACAAGATCGATCAGAAGGGCCAGGAGATACAGAACTGGTGGAGCAACGGAGACATGACCTTTACCGTGGCCCCGCCGGAACTGCGGGACCGGGCGCAGGTGGCGGGGGAGGGTCTAGGGGCTGGGGTCTAGGGGTCTAGTGAGTCGTCCTGATTGAGTCTTATGATTGCGTCGCCAGACCCCAAGAAACGCAGTCATTGCGAGGAGGACGCAGTCCGACGCGGCAATCTCCTGCTCACGTCAGGCTATGGGCACAAGAGATTGCTTCGCTTCGCTGCTAAGAAAGTGTGCGCGCCGCAGGGGGACTGCCACGAATGGCACTTAGTTAA
>CAIUWO010000029.1 GCA_903902895.1 Candidatus Hydrogenedentota bacterium
ATGTACCAGTTCTCGGGCGAGGACCGGATCAAGCACACCGCCAAGGACGAGACCGTGCGTCTGCGCATGGGCAAGGCCTTCGACGTTGTGGCCGACCGGATACAGTCCGATTTCAAGGTGTTGGGTTCCAACTCCCACGAGTCCGCGTTCCGCATCACGGTGCGCAACCACAAGGAAGTACCGATCACGGTGGACGTAGTCGAGCCGATGCCAGGCATGTGGAACATCATCGAGAAGTCGGCCGACTTCGTGAAGAAGGACGCGCAAACGGCGGTGTTTAGCCTGCCCATGAAGGCCGGCGAGACGGTGGAACTGAGCTACCGCGTGCGGGTGCAATACTGAGGGAGGGCCGTCATTGCGAGCGCAGCGAAGCAATCTCTTGTTGGGTAACGCCGGAGGCCAGGTGTTTCGTTTCAAGAGATTGCTTCGTCGGGCTTTGCCCTTCTCGCAATGACGACACATGTGATGCTTGCGGAAGTTCGTCCTCTTTTCGGCGGCCCCATTATGGTATCAAGGAGAATTTGGCATGATCGTGTTGACGGCGGCGCAGATGCGCGAGGCGGACCGGCGTTGTATCGAGGAGTTGGGCATACCCGGGGCGGTGCTGATGGACAATGCCGGGGCAGCGGTGTTTCGTGAGATCAGCAGTGGGCCGGTGGGGATTGTCTGCGGCAGGGGCAACAACGGGGGCGACGGGTTTGTGGTGGCCCGGTTCGCGCTGCTGGCGGGACTGGAACCAACCGTGGTGCTGGCGGCGGAACCGGCGCAGGTCACAGGCGATGCGAAGACGTTCATGGAGGTATATCTGCGGCTGGGCGGAAAGATCGTGGTCGCGCATGAAGCCAAGACTGCGGCCAGAGCCGTGGCAGACCTCGTCGATCGTGCAACGCTCGTTGACGCGCTGCTTGGCACGGGCATTTCGGGCGAGGTGCGCGGCACGGCGCGGGCGGTCATCGAGGCATGGCCACATGGACCCATTACCATTGCCGTGGACCTGCCGTCGGGATTGGACGCGGACACGGGCGAACCCTGCGGGGCGTGCGTCCGGGCCGATGTGACGGTGACCTTTGCCTTCGCCAAGAAAGGACTGCTTGTTCCGTTGGCGGAATACCACGTGGGACGTCTGGTCGTGGCGGATATTGGGATTCCAGATATTTGCGCGTCGGACGAGTGGAAATCGCCGAAACTGGCATGAAGCGCAGCCAATCCGGAATGGAACCACGAAGACACGAAGGCCACGAAAGATGAACACCATTAACATGGACGAACAGGATAAAGAGAAGTACTTTTAGTCTTGTTAATCCTGTTTATCCTGTATATCGATGTTCAATAATGCCTGGTTCTGTGTTTTTGAAGGTTGTCAGCCCCCCGCCACCTTCCATTCCTTCACGGTATAGCGCTCCCCCTTGAAGTCACCCTTGCGCTCTACTTTGCCTTCCTTGCCGGACTTGTACTGAAGGGTGACCCGGTTCGCGGGACCGGTGATGCTGACACCGTCGTCTTCGAGAAGGCTGAAACTACTGGGGTTCTTGCCGTATACCCGCACCTCAAGGTTGAAGACGGTTTCGGGGGTGACATGTTCGACCGGATCGGCGAGGGGGATGATGCAACCGGATCTGACGAAGACGGGAATGGTCTCCACGCTTGCAGTGATGTCGTGGGACTTGCCGCCTTCGTATTTGGCGTTGGTCCAGAAGTCGTACCATTCGCCTTCGGGCAGATACACCTTGCGCGCGGTCTGGTCCTTGGTCATTGGGGCCACGAGCATGGACGGGCCCATCATGTATTCGTCATCCACGTCGCGCAGGTTCTTGTCCTGGGGCCAGTCCATATTGAGGGCACGGAAGGGCGGCTCGCCGGTCTGGGCATAGTCGGCGAAGGCGGCATAGAGGTACGGAATCAGCCGCATGCGCCATTGGACCAAGTCGCGAATCTTCGCCTCTATCTCCTGATAGTTGGGCAGCAATTCGCCGGCGTTGTTTTTGTCCGTGTCGATCTGCATCCAGGGCGGCAGTTTCAAGAACCACGAATCGAAGACGGTCTGCGGGGCAAAGATGACGGTCTGCGCGCGACGGTAAAGGTCGTCGATGGAGTCGCAGTTGCGTACTTCCGGCTGCCAGAGCAGGCCGGAAAAACCGCAGTTGGCAATGCCGCGAATGAAGTCCTTGTGCGTGTAGTGGTCGCTGTAGAGCACGAAAGGCAGCGGTGCGGCCAGCGCGTGGGACGAGCGTACCTTGCCGTAGGTCCGCAGGTTCTTCGCGCGGAAGACATCGTTGAGTGTCTTCTGGTAGAGCGGGCCTATGAGACAGTGCATCTGCTCGCCGTCCATGCCGGAAGGAAACGCGCTAAGTTCAGGGAAGGACCAGGGGTCCTTTTTGTTCGGTTGATTGTCGCACTCGTCCAGTTTGAAGCTGCCCACGCCCTTCTTAATAAATTCGCGGTCGTGGTAGCCGCCGAAGATTTCACGGGTCTTGTCGAGAGAGAAGTCGGGCACAAGCCCTTTCCACACTTCGTAGTCTCCGGAGAGCGGCAGCAGGCTCTTGTGCAACGGCGAGCTTGGATGGACAAAGGCGTGCTCCCAAAGGTTGAGTTGGTAGCCCATGCCCCGCATGGTGTCGATGAAGCCCGCCGGGTCGGGCCAGCGCTCGGGGCTCCACACATAGGAACAGGAATAGGCCGCCGTGTGCCAACCCGGTTCAAGACCAAACACGTCGCAGGGCATGTGCGTGTCGCGTAGGCGCTTGGCGAGGTCGAGCACCTCCTGCGCGTTGAACTTGGTGTGGCCGCGGTAATACATGCCCAGGCCCCACATCGGCGGCATGCAGCCGCCGCCGGAAAACAGGTTGTAGCGGCGGACAGCAGTCTTCATGTCGGGCCCGGCGAAGATATAGACATCCACGCCCTTTGCCACGGGAATCTCGACAGTCATGGATTTCTTCGGAAGGTTCCGCGCCTTGTAGAGTTCATCGGTGGTGGTGCCGGGTTGATTCGCGTCCCCCTGCTTCGTCTCATCGGTGCCGACCGGAGCCAGATTGCCGCAGTAGAACCGGGCATAGCGGGCTGTGTCCACGTACACGCCATAGCCCTGGTCCGACACATAAAACGGCACCGGCGCATGCGAACTGCCGTCCTCGTCCCCCTGATGGTCGTTGACCGAAATCTCCTTGCGCGTGTTGGTGCAGTTGAACATCGTCAGGTGCAGGCCGAGACCGTAGATTTGCTCGTTTCCTGCCATGGGCAGGATAACCACAGAACCGCGCGGGTTGGTACGGAAAAGGATTCTCTCCGCCCCAAACGGCGGTTGGGTTGCCTCGCGCAGGGCGGAAAAGCCGTCCGTCCGCATTTCCGGCTTCAACACCGAACAGGGGGTATGCTGCTCGGGCGTGCCCAAAGAAATGCGCCAGATGCCCGGGGCGACCGGCGTCATGGCGGGGGAAGCGCTATTGTCTTCGGCAAATGCCCACGCCGCAGCTGCGAGAACGGCAAGCAAAACCATAACTGCACGTCGAAGAGAAGTCATGTCTGGATTCTCCGGGTAGAAAGTTCTTGTCATGAAACTACTGAAACGGACGCGCTAGATCAAGCGGAACGGGGTCAGCCCTCTTCGTACCGCAGGCGGGACGCCTGCCTTGGCGTTTGCCTTGGCGGACTCAACAAGCAAGAAGACCAAGGCAGGCGGGACGCCCGCGGTACGAAGATACGCACCTTGCCCAACACCAAAACACAGATTGGCTGGTCCAATACGCCAACAAGCCCAAAATTAAGGTACACGGACAACACTATGAAACTTGCAGTATTGTTCACCATAACTCTGGCAATGTTGGCTTCCCATGCCCCTGCCGCCCCGCTTGAGTTCGGCGACGGGCCCCGGATGAACCAAATCCAAGTGCTCGGAACGCACAACAGCTATCATAAACGCGGGGCCGACCTGGACACGCTCAGGTCGATTGTCAAAGAGGCCGGGGGTTGGGACTATGAACACCAGCCGCTGGATGTGCAGTTGGACAACCGCGTGCGCAGCCTTGAACTGGACATTCATAACACGCCCGAGGGATGGCGGGTGATGCATGTGCCTGTGTTTGACGAGGCTTCCACCTGCCGCATGTTCACGGACTGCCTGAACCTCGTCAAGGCGTGGTCCGATGCGCACCCGAACCATGTGCCGGTTTCCTTCCTGGTTGAATACAAGACCGAAGGTCCGTCGGTGGACCCCAAACTCAATGACCCGAATGAAAAAGATCTGAACCGGCTGGACGCCGATGTGCGTTCCGTGTTTCCGGCGGACCGGCTGATCACACCCGACGATGTGCGCGGCGAGGCCGCCACACTGGAGGAGTCCGTATTGAAGCGGGGATGGCCCACGCTTGAATCGGCGCGGGGACGGGTGTTCTTTATCCTGCACAACCGCTCTGAGGTACGCGACCTGTATCTGAAGGACCGCGAGTCGTTGCAGGGGCGCGCGATGTTTGTGAACTGCGACCCGGGACACCCCTACGCGGCGGCGATGGTGCGCGATAATCCGAACGGTCCGGAGACGCCGGGGTTGGTGCAGAAGGGATACTGGGTGCGCTGTACCGCGGGCGGCCCGGGCCGACGCGGCCTTTCTGCCGCCAATGCGCGCCGGGACACGGCACTCGCCTGCGGCGCACAAATTGTAAGCAGCGACTACCCTCCCGGCGAACCGGACAAGGAAACGGGATATACCGTTGACCTGCCCAACGGGCTCCCGGCACGATGGAACCCGGTAAATCCCCCGGCGGACACCTCCAAACAGCCGGAACCGGCGCAATAGACGGCCGGGGGACTGCCACCATTTCCACGCGCAGACCCCGCACTACCAGCAGAAACAAGGACTGGAAATGGTGGCTGTACCCGTGCCCGCCATGTGCTTGGCTTCACGGGTACAGGCACCCGTTTCCGGAGAAGTCATTGCTGGCACTGTCAGGTACTGGGAAGAAACAGGTGCCAGTCCCCCTGAGGACATCGCGATAATCAGTTAAGAAACGCCGGATTCTCGGTTGAGAATCCGGCGTGGACGTTTCTGCTCACGTGAACTGTGAATTACTTCTTCGGCTTGGAGTGGATCCCCATGCCGTAATAGTCTTCGGCGGCTTCGAGGATCGCCTCAGACAAAGTCGGGTGGGTGTGTATCGTGTGGACGATTTCTTCCACCGTTGCCTCCATCGACATGGCCAGTGCGGCGACGGCGATCAGTTCGCCGGCTTCGGGACCACTGATGTGCACGCCGAGGATTTCGTCCGTGGCGGCGTCGCCGACGATTTTGACCATGCCTTCGGTCTCGCCCAAGGCGTGTGCGCGGCCGTTGGCCATGAAGGCGAAACGGCCTGTCTTGACGTTGATGCCCTTGTCCTTCGCCTCTTTTTCCGTAAGGCCGACGGAGGCGACTTCGGGAGAGGTGAAGTTGCAGGCGGGCAGCACGCGGTAGTCGACCTTCTTGTTGCCGCCGGTGGCGTTGGTCGCCGCAACGATGCCCTCGTGGCTTGCACCGTGGGCCAGCCAGGTGCGGTCGATCACGTCGCCGATGGCATAGATGCCGGGCGCGGCCGTTTCCATTTTCTCGTTGACGATGATGCCGCCGCGCTTGCCGAGCTGGATGCCCAGCTTCGGGTTGGCCGCGACAATTTCGGAATTGCAGGCGAGGCCGATGCCCACGAGTACGACGTCCACCTCGATCTCGCCGGGGGTATCGCCCTCAAGCGTTAGCTTGACGCCCTTCTTGAGGTGCTCCAGTTTGGCAACCTTGGTCCCCGTGCGCACGTCCATGCCGCGTTTCTTCCACAGTTGCGGCAGGCGCTTGGTCAGTTCCTCGTCGCTCTTGGGAAGCACATTGGGCATCATCTCAATGAGCGTGACCTTGGCGCCGAAGGCGTTCCAGATGCAGGCAAACTCGGCGCCGAGCGCACCCGCGCCGATAACCGCTACCCGTTCGGGAACGGTGGTCATGTTGAGCGCCTCGGTGCTGCCGATGACCGTGGTGCCGTTGAACTCCAGGCCTTTAAGCACGGCCGGGCGGCCGCCGGTGGCGATGATGATCTTGGTCGCGCCGATTTCCTCGCCGTTGACGACGATGCGGCCCGGCGCGGGGATGGAGGCCTCGCCGACCACCACGTCTATTTTGTTGCCTTTGAACAGGCCGTCAATGCCGCCGGTGTTGATGCCGACCACCTTGTTCTTGCGGGCGATGATCGCGGGCAGGTCGATGGCGACCTTGTCCACCTTCAGGCCGAACTCATCGGCGTGCTGGATGGTCCGAAAGAGCTCGGCGCTGCGGATAAGCGTTTTGGTCGGGATGCAGCCCACATTGAGGCAGACGCCGCCCAGATTCTTACGCTCGGCCACGATGACCTTCGCGCCGCGCTGGGCCGCGCGAATCGCCGCCACATAACCGCCGGGTCCCGAACCGATTACCGCCACATCGTACTGTCGCATGGAATTTTCCTCCGCTGTTAAGCGCGCTTAGAATGCCATGTCACCGTCATTGCGAGGAGGGCGAAGCCCGACGCGGCAATCTCTTGAAACCACAGCCCAGAGTCTGGATTTTGGCGGCCAAGAGATTGCTTCGCTTCGCTCGCAATGACGGATTCTATTCTGGTTTTGGAACATATCCAGTTCAGTCTTTCTTTAGAATGC
>CAIUWO010000030.1 GCA_903902895.1 Candidatus Hydrogenedentota bacterium
GTACGCGCCCACGGCGAAAACCATGTACGCCGAAGACTATTCGACCTTCGTCACCGTCGGCGGCGTGAGCGAGGGGCTCTGCGGCGGCAGCCGGCCGCACTTCTTCCGCGGCGTGGCCACGGTCGTCACCAAGCTGTTCAACGCCGTCGAGGCCGACCGCGCCTACTTCGGACAGAAAGACGCGCAGCAGTGCGCCGTTATCAAACGCATGGTCCGTGACCTCGACATGGCCGTCGAGATTGTGGAGATGCCCATCGTGCGCGAGGCCGACGGTCTGGCCATGAGTTCGCGCAACAGGTATCTCAGCGATGAGGAGCGCAGCCGCGCCCTGTGCCTGTCCCGTTCGCTTTTTGCCGCGCTGGACATGATGGGGCGCGGTGAGCGCGACGGGTCGGCCATCAAGAGCGCCGTGCGCGAAGGCATGGGCGAAGTGAAGATTGACTATGTGGAATTGGTGGACGCTGAAACCATGCGGCCGGTGGAGCGGGTCGAAAGGCCCGTGCTCCTTGCCGTCGCCGCTTTGCTGGAGTCCGCAAGGCTCATCGACAACGTGAAGTTTGACCCCGCCGGACACGGAGGACCCAAATCATGATGCTGACCCTGTTCAAGAGCAAAATACACCGCGCCACGGTCACCGAGGCGGACCTGAACTACACCGGAAGCCTGACGGTGGACCCGCTGCTGCTGGAGGCGGCGGGCATGCTGCCCTACGAGCAGGTGCATGTGGTGAACATCAACAACGGCGCGCGGTTTGTCACCTACCTGATTGAGGGCAAGCGCGGCGCGGGGACGATCTGCCTCAACGGCGCGGCCGCGCGGCTTGGCGCGCCGGGCGACCTCATCATCGCCATCACCTACGCCCAGATGGATGCCGCCGAGGCCAGGGGATTCCGCCCCACGGTGGTGCTTGTGGACGCGCAGAACCATATCGTGGATGTGACCCGGCCCGGTCACGTCCCTCCCGGCGACACGGACTGTTAACCCGAACACCGCACCCCGCCATTACTATCTGCGGTGGGTCCATTCGGCGGTGCTGTATTTCTCCGCCACCAACCGGCGCATGACCATGACCTCCTCCGCAGTGGATTCCCCGCAAGAATCCTCCACGGAGAATACCCCGCGCACCGCGGCGCGCAGCGCCCCGGGAGTGGGCGGCAGTTCGCCCACGAACTCGCGGTGGCTTCGTCCGCCTCGGTAGTCGGGCCGGTCCTGCGGTTCGCGCAGGTAACGGGCCATGCCGTCATAGTCGGCGCGGCACAGCAGGGTGCCGTGATGCAGGAAGGCGTGCTTCTTTCTGCGCTGGGCGTTTCCCGACACTTTCAACCCCGACACGGCAAGGTCGCAGACGCCCTCGTGTTTCGCGGAGATGCCGAGCGCCGCCAGCGCCCCGGACAGTTTATGCAGGATGAAACAGTAGGAATCGTGCAGGTCGCGGGTTTCGGGAAACTCGGCATAGGGGAGCATGAGCGCGTAGTTCAGGCTGCCCGGCCCCTGCAGCACGCATCCTCCCGCCGTGCACCGCCGCAACACGGGCACACCGTCGGCGGTGCAGTTTTCCTCGTTGACCTCGTTGCGCAGCGTCTGCGCCGAACCAATCACCACAAAGCGGGCGGGGCATTCCCAGAAGCGCAATGTGGCGGGCGACGCGCCCGACTCGACCCCGTCCAGAACGGCCTCGTCCATCGCGAGGTTTTCCTCGGGCGTGTCAAAGCTCAGGTCCAGCAGTCGCATGGAAAGCCGCTAGGCCAGACAGGCGCAGTTGAGGTCCTTTGCCGCGCGCACCTCGTCCAGCCGCGACACGGGCAGGGTGACCGGGGCCGCGTGCAGGGAGTCGGGGTCCTCGTCCACCAGCCGGGCGATTTCGAGCATGGCGTCGCAGAAGAGATCCATGGTCTCCTTCGACTCCGTCTCGGTGGGCTCGATCATCAGGCATTCCTTCACCGTCAGCGGGAAGTACACCGTGGGCGCGTGGAAGCCGCGGTCGAGCAGCGCCTTGGCGATGTCGAGCGCGCGGATGCCCTTCTCCGCCTGGCGGGACGCGCTCAGCACGCACTCGTGCATGCAGTGCCCCTCGAAGGCGGCCTGGTACGCGCCGCGCAGCCGCGCAAACATGTAGTTCGCGTTGAGCACGGCGTTCTCGCCGACCGACGGCAGGCCGTCGCCGCCGTAATGGCGCAGGAAGGCATAGGCGCGCACGGCGATCAGGAAGTTTCCAAAGAATGCGGCCATGCGGCCCATCGACTTGGGTATCGCCTCAAGGGTGTAAAGGTCCGCACACCGCACCACGCGCGGGCCGGGCAGGTAGGGCAGCAGCCGCTCGCCCACGGCAATCGCGCCCGAACCGGGCCCGCCCATGCCGTGCGGCGTGGCAAAGGTCTTGTGCAGGTTGAAATGCATCACGTCGAAGCCCAGATCGCCGGGCCGGCACTTGCCGACGATGGCGTTAAGGTTGGCGCCGTCGTAGTACAGCAGCGCGTCCACGGCGTGGGCGCGCTCGGCCACCTCGTGCACCTGCGGCTCAAAGAGGCCGTGCGTGTTGGGGCAGGTCATCATCACGCCCGCCACCGTGTCATCCAGCGCCTCCACCAGTTTGTCGAAGTCCATGACACCGGCGGGGGTGGACGGTATCTCGCGCACCTCGAATCCGGCCATGGCGGCGCTGGCGGGATTGGTGCCGTGCGCCGAGTCGGGGATGAGAATGGTGCGCTTGTGGGTGTTGCCCTTGTCGCGGTGGTAGGCGGCGATGAGCAGCACACCGGCCAGTTCGCCGTGGGCGCCGGCCATCGGCTGCAGGCAGCCCGCCTTCATCCCGCCGATTTCGGCGAGCATGCGCTCGGTCTCGAAGACCAGTTCCAGCGCGCCCTGGCAGACCGGCTCATACACTTTTGCCGTGGACAGGTGCGGGTGCAGCGAGGCAAAGCCCGGGTGCGCCGCGACCAGTTCGGAAACCTTGGGGTTGTACTTCATCGTGCACGAGCCGAGCGGGTAGAACTGGCTGTCCACGCCGTAGTTGCGCTGCGACAGCAGTGTGAAATGGCGCACCACGTCCAGTTCGCTCACCTCCGGCAGCGGCGCGGCCGTCGGCCGGCACAGTTCAGGGGCCATCAGCGCCTCGGGCACGTCCAGCGGTTCCAACGCCACGGCGCGGCGGCCGCTGCGGCTTTTTTCATAGATCAGTTCCACAACAGACCTCCTTGAGCGCGTCGGCATAGGCGTCCAGTTCGGCGCGTGTTCGCTTTTCCGTAATCGCCACCAGCAGGTCCCCGGCTTCGCCCGCGCCCACCGCCGCAAGCGGCAGCCCGGCCAGGAACCCCTGGCCAAGCATCCCGGCGCAAACGGTTTCCGCCGGGCGCGGGAGGCGCACGGCAAACTCGTTGAAGGTGGGGCCGTCATTCAGCACAGGGGCGAATGCGGCGATGCGGGACTTGAGATATTCAGCCTTGGAATGGCAGGCTTGGGCGGTCTGGCGCAGCCCCTCGGGGCCCATGAGGCACAGGTACATCAGCGCGCGCAGCGCGCACAGCGCCTGGTTCGAGCAGATGTTCGAGTTCGCCTTTTCACGGCGGATATGTTGCTCGCGGGCCTGAAGGGTCAGCACGAACCCACGCCGTCCTTCGGTGTCGACGGTCTCGCCGACAATGCGCCCGGGCATTTTTCGGATGAGTTTCTTGCGCGCCGCCAGAATGCCGAGGTAGGGCCCGCCGAAGCCCAGCGGCAGGCCGAGGCTCTGGCCCTCCGCCACCGCGATGTCGGCGCCCATGTCGCCGGGTGTCTTGAGCACGCCTAGAGAAACGGGATTAAAGATCACGACAAGCAGCGCGCCCGCCGCATGGCATCGCGTGCCCAGTTCGGCAAAGTCGCCCACGGTGCCCAGGAAGGAAGGGTTCTGCACGATGACGCAGGCGGCCCCCTCCGGACCGGCCCCGTCCACAATATCCAACTCAAGCTTGGCGCAGTGCGTGAGCAGCATCTTACGCCACACGGGGTTAACCGACCCGTCCACCACCGCGCGCGTCCGGCCGGTCGCGCGGCAGGCCATGGTGGCCGCCTCAAACATTGCAGTGCCGCCGTCATAAAGCGAGGCGTTGGCGCATTCCATGCCGGCCAGACGGCATACGGCGGACTGGTATTCGTAAATGGACTGAAGGGTGCCCTGCGCGCATTCCGGCTGGTAGGGTGTGTAGGCGGTGTAGAATTCGCTGCGGCCCGAAAGTGCGTCCACGGCGGCGGGAATGAAATGGTCGTAGTAGCCCCCGCCCAGAAAACAGGTGAGGTCCGTCTTGTTCCGCCCGGCCAGCGCGTCCATGTGCGCGCGCAGTGCCATTTCGGAAAGGCCCGGGGGCATGTCCCAGCCGCGCATGCGCAGGGCCTCGGGCACGGCCGCAAAGAGGTCCCCCACCGAGTCCACCCCGATAGTGCCGAGCATTTCCTCCCGCTCCGAATCGGTCACAGGTATCCAGGTCATTGGCAGGATACTCCTCTCGTTGAACCAAAGCGCGGCTCAGGCATCTTGGACAGCCGCCCCGGCCGTCGCAGCCTCCGGCGAACACCCAAACAATGGCAGGCGGGGCGCCTGTCCAGCATTTTCCCGTTTAGGCGGGCGGCTTACCGCCCCTGGCAGAAGGCGCGATAGGCGGTATAGGTCATAAGTTCGGCATACTCGGAGGTGTCGTAGCCGCTGAGCTTGAAAAACCACCCGCGGCCGTAGGGGTCGCGGTTCACCAGGTCGGTCTCATTCTCGACCTGCTCGTTGATCTCGGCCACCTCGCCCGAAAGCGGGGCGTACACGTCGCTGGCCGCCTTGACGGACTCAACCACGGCGGCCTCTTCACCGCGTTTCAGGTGCTGGCCGACCTTGGGCAGTTCCACGTAGGTCACATCGCCCAACTGTTCCTGGGCGTACTCGGTGATGCCGACCACGCACAGGCCGTTCTGCTCGCCCACCCACTCATGGTCCATCGTGTAACGCAGGCTTTCGGGATTCATCGCAGCGCTCCTACTGTTTCGAGACTGAAGCTCTCGTTATCCGCTAGTCCAGCCGCACGCGGCAGGTCCCACCCTTGTGGATGGGCGCCTCGGCGACGCTAATATCCATGTCCTTGGGTCCCGCGGTCAGGCGCGTGCCCGGTGCCGCGGCACCCGGCTCCAGATAGGCCAGCGCAACGCCCCGGCCCACGCTGGGGCCAAAGGTCCCGCTGGTCACGGCACCCACAACCGCGCCGTTGAGGCGCACCTCGAAACCGTGCCTTGGGGCACGCCGATCAGACGATGCCACCGGCGTCAGCAGCGGATACCCGCCGCGTTCGCGCATCTCCTGCAACCGGGCTTTGCCCGGAAATTCCGTGTCCCATGCGATGAACCGGTCCATGCTCGCCTCCAGCGGCGTGCGCGACTCGTCCACGTCCTCGCCGTTGAGCGGATAGCCCATTTCCGTGCGCAGCGTGTCCCGGGCGCCCAGCCCGCAGGGCACCGCCACCCCGTGCGCCAGTATCGCGTCCCACGCCTCCGGGGCCATGGCGGCGGGCAGGTACAGTTCATAGCCCAGTTCACCCGTATAGCCGGCGCGTGCCACGATAATCTCCGCGCCGCGCCATTCGCAGCGCGTTCCGGACCAGTATTTCAGCGGCGCCGCGCCCGCAAGCCCAAGGTCCAGAAGGATTTGTCTGGACTGCGGACCCTGCAGGTCGAGTTTCGCCGTGCGGTTGTATACAGACTCGACACTGGGGATTGCGGTGTCGAGCATCGCCGTTACCGCATCGAGGGGACCGGCATTGGTCACCAGATAAAGCTCTTCCGGACCGAGGCGCAACGCGACGCAATCATCGATAATGCCGCCCAAATCGTTTAGCAGGGCGGTGTAACGGCACCGGCCTGTCGCGAGGTTGACCATGTCGCCAACGACCATCCGGTCTAGTGCTGCAATGCCCGCGGCACCCCGGATAATGAATTCGCCCATGTGGGAACAGTCAAACAGGCCTGCCCGAGCCCTGGTGGCCAGATGTTCTTCGAGAATTCCAGAGAACTGGACAGGCAGTGCCCATCCATGGAAATCAACGACACGCGCCCCGTAGCGCGAATAGTTCTCAAAAAGCGGCGTCTTACGCATGGCCGTACCTTTTCCGGACACGCCCGGCGGTTTCAGCCCCCAAGATGCGTCTGCGCCCAGGCGAGCGGCTACATCAAATGATCCGCTGCTCCACCGTGGTCCATGCCACGTCTCACTCGCCAGTCACAGCGGACCCCAGCCCCGGGGACCTGCGCATCATGCCAGATTTCGGCCAAAAGGTCAAATTGGAGTGTGTTTCTGGCATAGGAGTATATTGTTTAATGAAATTGAACGCGCCAACGGTCGACAGCAACCCCAAGGCAAAGTCCTGGTGTTTGATGACCCGTTGAAGCCCAATTGAGACCCGGGTCTGAACGGTCAAGTATTCCTTGACACTTGTCCTTTCCCCAGGTCAGCAGGGTGGTATACCGGTCCTATTTGCCGCCTGCGCCCATCAGTCCACGGCCGGTCATCCAGTCAATACAGTGGCCGGTCCACGTCTCCAGCACCTTGTCTCCCCGGCCCATGCCGAAGCCGTGCGGGCCTTTTTCGTAGACGTGCATCTCGGCGGGCACCCCGGCCTTGTGCAGGGCCAGGTAGAACTGGATGCTGTTCTCCGAGGGAACACCTGTGTCCGCCCAACTGGCCACGAGGAAGGTTGGCGGGGTCTTTTCATTGACCTGTTCATCGTTGCAGAGCGATTGGACCAGCGCAGGGTCCGGATTCTCGCCCAGCAGGTTCTTACAGGAACCTTGATGTCCATAGGGCTCTTTGAACGTGATGACCGGATAAATGAGTATGAGAAAATCGGGCCGCGTACCCACCTTTAGTAGCGGGTCAGCCGCGTTCGGGTCGCCTTCCACATAGTGGGTGCCGGCGGTGGACACCAAATGACCGCCCGCCGAGAAGCCGAGCATGCCTATGCGGGCGGGGTCGATGCCCCATTCCGCCGCGCGCGACCGCACGATGCGCATCGCCTGCTGCGCATCCGACAGCGGGGCCGGATGGCGATACGGCGAAACACGGTAGCGAAGCACAAAGCCGGTGACGCCATGTTTGTTCAGCCACTGGGCCACCTCGTAGCCCTCATAGTCCATGGCATGGCCGCCGTAACCGCCGCCGGGGCAGACGATGACGGCCGCGCCGTTCGCCGTTTCCTTAGGCGCGGGGAAGATGGCCAGCGTCGGCTTGTCCGCATAGGCGTCGCCCAGTTTTCCCTGCGTGCCGCCGGGCCACACCATTTCCAATGTTATAGCCTCAGGCGGGGCAACTGCCTTCTTCGCGGCTTCCGAGGTCACTGTAAGCAAACAAATCAGGGCCATTACCCCAAGCAGGTTCTTCATGTCGCGTCTCCTCGGTTGGAATACCCATGATAGCAGACCCTGTCTCCCGGGACGAATGAATTGAACCACAGAGGGCACTGAGGGGCACAGAGGAGAGGCGGAGGGGGATGGTCACCCGCCACGATACCACGTCTGAAAGGAAACACAGGCAGCTTCAACATGGATGAACAGAATGGAAACGAAGGCGCACCCTTCCCTCTGTGTCCCTCAGTGCCCTCTGTGGTTCATTTGCTTCATCTGAAAGGGCTTATGGATACGGCTGCATAAGAACCGGCCGGTAGTGGACCAAGCACATCGTGTCTCACGGTCCACCCGCGTTTGGCGAAAGCCTCCGCGCTGATATACCCTTGTCGGATGCTCAATACACCCGACAAGCCCTCCCCGCGCAAACCGGAACTGCTCGCGCCCGCCGGGCGCATGGAAACCTTTGCCGCCGCCATCGACGCCGGGGCCGATGCGGTGTACGTCGGCGCACACCGGTTTAACGCGCGGTTACGGGCTCCCAATTTCAGCCTCGAAGAGCTGTCGCGCATGGCCGCCTACGCCCATGGTCTGGGGCGCAAGCTCTATATTACCGTCAACACCCTTATCAAGGAGGGCGAACTGCCCGACTTGGCGCAGTTGCTGGATGAACTGCGGCGCATCCGTCCCGACGCGCTGATCGTGCAGGACCTGGGCACCTATCGCATGGCGCGCGCGCTCTGCCCGGAAATTCCCCTGCACGCCTCGACGCAGATGACCATCCACACGCCGGACGGCGCGGCGCAGGCCCGGCGCATGGGCTTCGAGCGGGTCATTCTCGCGCGGGAGCTGACGCTGGAAGAAATCCGCGCCATCCGCGCCGCCTCGGACATTGAACTGGAGACCTTTGTCCACGGCGCGCTCTGCTATTCCATTTCCGGGCAGTGCCTGTTCAGCAGCCGTGTCCATGGCAAGAGCGCCAACCGGGGGCGCTGCCTGCAGCCCTGCCGCCGCCTTTTCGAGCAGGCCGCCGAGGACCCCTCCGCAGCCTACTCGATGCGCGACCTTGCGGCCGCGCCCATTCTTGAACGGCTCCTCGCCGCGGGCATCCGCTCCTTCAAGATCGAGGGACGGCTCAAACCGGCCGAAACCATCGCGCAGACCGTGCGCGCCTACCGGCTGCTGATGGACGCATGGCCGAAGATCACCCGCGAGGTGATAGAAGAG
The DNA here is from genome assembly GCA_903902895.1 of Candidatus Hydrogenedentota bacterium. GTDB lineage: Bacteria > Hydrogenedentota > Hydrogenedentia > Hydrogenedentales > CAITNO01 > CAITNO01. The sequence continues at coordinate 8,578 of CAIUWO010000030.1, forward strand.
GCCCGCGAACTGCTCGACACCGCCGTGGCCCGTGAGGCGTCCACCGGGTATTTTCTCGCACCCAGTCCCGAAGGCATCGTCGGCGGGCAGGACGCCCAGTCCGGACGACCCATGGGCACCGTGGAGGCGGCCGGCAAGGACTGGTTCGCTATAACGCCGCTGGCCATGATCAAGGTGGGCGACCGCATCCGGATTCAGGTGGAGGAGGGCAAGCCGCCCAAGGCCTTCATCGTGCGCGACATCCGCAAGGACGGACGCAGCATTAAACGTTCCGCCCCGGGCAAGCGGGTGGAGATTCCCGTGGCCTTTGCCGTGCCCCAGGGCGCGGCCGTGGTCAAGGCAGCCGACACCGATGCCATCCGCAAGGGCGACACGAAACGGATTGAAAAGGCCCTCGCCGCCATGACGGAGCCGTCCCGCGCCGCCTTCGCCGCAAAGGTGAAAGAGGCCGGCGGCGGCATGGTCGCTGAAGTCCAAGTCGGCACGGAAACTGTCCGTGTCCGCCATCCCTTCACGCGGCGCGACGAGGTGCCGCCGCAGCAGGCCGTGGCAATCCTTTCCGAGGCAACGGAACAGGGCACCATCCGGCTGGCCGTGAACCCACAGGAAATGCCGCAGGGGCCGCTGGCCGTGACAGCGGCCGAACTGGCCGCCTTTCGCGACACCATTATAAAACGCGTGGAGCGCGCACTGGACGCGCAGCGTGACGCCGTGGTCGCGGCCTGCGCCGCGCCTGAGACGGCGCCCGCGCGCGATCCGGGCCAATTGCCGCGCCGCTGGATTATTGCCGCTTCCGCCAAGCAGGCCGCGGAGATGCTCCAGACTGCCCGATTTGACGTCGGGCGCAAGAACCTGTGGCTGGTTCCGCTGAAGGACATTGAGACCCCCGCATTTGAAACCCTGTTGAAGTCCGGCGATGCGGGCGTGGTTGTTTCCGCCTTCCATTACACCCCGGAAGAGCGCGAAACTGCCCTGCGCCTGCTCAAACGCGCCCAGGAAAGGGGTGTGCGCGCCGTCGCCGTTTCCAACCCCGGCCATTTCCACCTGCTCCGCACGGCGGGCATGCGCAAAGCCACGGTACTGTCCCTGCCGGGCATCGGCTGCCTGAATGCCTCCTGCCACGCGCAAATCATCGAACTCGGCGCGGACACTGTTGCCGCATCGCTCGAATGCGACGCGGAGACGTGGACCGCCCTGCGGTTGCGCATCGACCCGGCGCGTCTTGCCGTTGTGGCCTACGGCCACGCGCCGCTGTTCCAGTCGCGCGCGCCCGGCCCGCGCACCATGTCGGGCGACATTATCCTCGCCGAGCCGCGCAAGAACCTGCTCGTCGTCAAGCGCGACGGCATCACGGCCACGCTCGAATCGGCGCCGTTCATGCTCGAGGCGCACCGCCTCGCCGACACTGGCGATGTCGATCTGGTCTACGACTTCACTTGGTCGCTGGACGAGGACTCTGAGTATCTTGCCGAACTTATCGCCATCATTGAACAGGGACGGCAACTCCCGACCCACACCGTCCACCCGCTCGAGCGCCCGCTGGAATAGCATGTTCAAGACTGGGTTTCCATTCCTGGGCACGCCAATCACCTGATTGGCATCGGAAAAAAAGGGCCAATCGGGAGATTGGCGTGCCCAGGAATGGCGGGATGCCAACAATAGCACCACAAGAACGCGCCAGGATGGCGCGTCTACTTTGGCGGCACCTTCGCCACTCTTTTTGGCGGGTGGCGGGCAAGGCAGGGAAGTCTCCCTACGCCGGGTCGGCTGGGCCGGACGTCGTCCATTGCTCCCGGCAATAGCGCAGCGCGGCCACTGTTTTCGCACAGTCGGGTTTCAGTTTCAGCGCCATCGTGTAGGCCTGCACGGCGGCCTCGTAGTTGCCCATTTGAATCTGAGCATATCCAAGACACAAATAGGTCCTATATCGTGATCTGCCCGAGGCGAACCAGCCAAGACACGCGGCCTCTTGAGCAACCCCGTGCCAGTCCTTGCGGTCCATCAGCAGCGACTAGAAACTCTCCCTCAGTAGGCCACTGTCGGGATACAACTCAAGCCCCCGGCGATAAACTGCGCGACCCAATTCCTCGGTCTCCGCAGTCTTGGAAGACAGACTCCCCCATGAATAATACATACTTTCCGATCTGGGTTTGCCCGCGTCCAATGCATGGTACATGTCCACGAAAGACATTTCCGGATTGCGCCAAATGAGTGCGGTGAAATCCGTGAGGTCCCGAATGACGGTGAGAAGCGAAGAACGCCTCCTTGGGCGCCTGCCCTTGCCGCCTTTGCCGGAGCATGACGCGACAGTCTGATGAGTAGAGTCTCCGTACTTATAGTTCCAGCGGAGTTTTCGATACCATGCAATGACGCACAACAACGCAAGAGGGACCGGGAGCACAATGGCCAGATAGACCCACATCAGAACTAACCAAGCCCGTGAAATGTCATCACTTGTGCGCATCGTTTCACTATACCATCCTCGCTAACGTGCCACCAACGCCCTGTTGGTCACGGTGCGGTCCGCAGCGCTTCGAGCACCCTGACGTGACGAAGCCCTTGCCCGCGATTTGCCTTTCCCCGGCCCAAAGGGGTACAAAAGTCTCCGGGACAACTACAACCCCCTCAAAAGGAACAACGCGATGAATGACATGACACGGCGCGGATTCATGACGGGCACCCTGACGGCGGGCATCGGCGCGGGCCTTGCGGGCGCGTTTCCGTCCGCGGCCTTTGCGGCGGATGCGGCGGCGGAACCGGCGGCCGGCGCGGGCATGAAGCTCGGCATGGTCACGTACCAGATGGGCGCAAAAATGTCCGTTGACGAGCTGATCGACCTGTGCAAACAGGCCGGTCTGGCGGGCGTCGAACTGCGCACGACCCACGCGCACAAGGTTGAGCCCGACCTGTCGAAAGAGGCGCGGGCCGAGGTGAAGAAGAAATTCGCCGATTCCGGCATTGTCATTGCGGGCCTGGGCACGACCTGCGATTTCCATGACAAGGCCGAGGCCGCCGTGAGCAAGAGCGTCGAGACGGCCAAGGCGTTTGCCCAGCTCGCCGCCGATATCGGCTGTCCGGGCATCAAGGTGCGGCCCAACGGCAGCAACAAGGGCGAGGATTTCGCCATAACCATCGAGCGCATCGGCAAGGCCTGGGGCGAGGTGGCCAAGTTTGCGGGCGGTCTCGGCGTGGAAGTGCGCATGGAGGTCCACGGCAACGAGGATTCCCGCAAGCCCGCCAACATCCGCAAAATGCTCGACATCGCGAACCAGCCCAACGCCAAGGCCTGCTGGAACTGCAACGGCGGCGAGGAGGACGCGAACGGCAGCATCAAGGCCAACTTCGACCTGCTGAAGGGTTCCATTGGCGAGGTGCACATCACCGACATCGGCATCCCGAAATACCCCTGGCAGGAACTGTTCACCCTGCTGAAGGAAAGCAACTATCAGGGCTTCTGCCTGGCCGAAATCGAGGGCAACGAGCAGCCGGTCCGGTTCATGCAGTACTACCGGACCCTGTTCGACCTCTACACCGGCCAGTACAAGTACCCGAATGCCTGAAGGTCCGACTGAATCGGCCCCGTTTCGGCCCGAAGACCCGGTAGAACTCCTGCCAGGGATCGGGCCGAAACGGGTTTCCCTACTGGAAGCCGCGGGCGTGCGTACCCTTCACGACCTGCTCCATTACTTTCCCCGCGACTACCGGGACTACGCGAGCATCACCCCCATCGCCGAAGTGGCACAGGACGGGACCGTCACGGTGCGGGGCGTCATTACCGCCTCGCGCAACATCCGCCTGCAGGGCCGCCAGTCGCTGGCCCATATCACCGTGCGTGACCAAACAGGCACGATTGGCGCCACCTTCTTCGGTCGGGGATTCCTTGCCGAGACAGTGTTCCGCAAGGGAACGGAGGTTATCGTCACCGGCAAGGTCGGCAATTTCAAGGGACCCTGCCTGTCCAACCCTGAATATGAGGTTCTTGGGGGCGACGAGGAGGACCGGCTCAACACCGGGCGCATCGTGCCGGTGTACCCGCTGGTCGAGGGCCTGACCCAGCGCATGCTGCGCCGCTGGGTGCGCGACGCGCTGGACGCCGTCGGCGCGGCCATTCCCGAATGCCTGCCTGCGGCGCTGCGCAAACGCCTCGCCCTGTCCGGCGTCGCGCAGGCACTGCCTGCGGCGCACTTTCCCGACACCCTCAAAGAAGCGGAAACCGCGCGCGGCCGCTTCGTCTTCGAGGAACTGTTCCTCATCCAGCTGGAAGTGCTGTTGCGCCGCGAACAGCTCACCACCGCCGCGCCCGACCGGACGGGGCACATCATCAACGGCCCTCATCTGCGCGCGCTGGACCGGCTGCTCGCCTTTCCCCTGACGGTTGCGCAGGAGCGGGTGATTTCCGAGATACTCCACGACATGGCCGGGCCGCGCCCCATGCTGCGCCTGGTGCAGGGCGATGTGGGTTGCGGCAAGACCGTGGTCGCGCTGCACGCCGTCGCCGCGGCGGCCGACGGCGGTTTTCAAACGGCCTTCATGGCCCCCACCGAAATACTCGCCGAACAGCACGCCCTGGTGCTGCGCGGTATTCTTGAGCCCCTGGGTTTGCGCGTGGAAACGCTCACCCGGTCCACCCCGGAACCGGCCAAGGCCCGCCGCCGCATTGCGTCCGGCGAAACCCACGTGGTCATCGGCACGCACACCCTCTTCCAGGAAAAGACGCGGTTTCACCGGCTCGGCCTGGCCGTCATCGACGAACAGCACCGCTTCGGCGTGCTCCAGCGCGCGCTGCTCGCGGCCAAGGGCCAGCGGCCGGACCTGCTGCAAATGTCGGCGACCCCCATCCCGCGTACCATTGCCCTCACACTCTACGGCGAGATGGACCTGAGCGTCATCGATGAAATGCCCCCGGGGCGCCTCCCGGTGAAGACCCGCCGCGTGCCGTCCGCCAAGGTGCCCGACCTCTACCGCTACCTGCGCGAGCAGGCCGAGTTGGGGTTTCAAAGCTACATTGTCTGCCCGTTGGTCGATGAGTCCGAAACCAAGACCGCGCTCACCCCGCTGCTGCGCCATTTTGAGGAAATATCGACCGGGCCGCTCGTCGGCGTCTCAGTGGCCATGCTCCACGGCCGCATGGACCCCGCCGAAAAGGAGGCCGTCATGGCACGGTTCAAGTCGGGTGATGCCAAAATCCTTTTTTCCACCACCGTCATCGAGGTGGGCGTGGACGTGGCCAAGGCGACCATCATGGTCATCGAGAACGCCGCCGATTTCGGCCTGACCCAGCTTCACCAGTTGCGCGGGCGGGTCGGCCGCAGCGCTGAACCGTCTTTCTGTTTCCTGCTCGGCGAGCCCCGCACGCCGGATGGCAAACGCAGGCTGGAGGCGCTTTGCGCGTCCAACAGCGGTTTTGACATCGCCGAGGAGGACCTGAAACTGCGCGGCCCCGGCGAGTTCCACGGCCTGCGCCAGGCCGGCCTCGGCGATCTGCGCATTGCGGACCTCGTGCGCGACGCGCGCGTCATTGACCTGGCCCGGCGCGAGGCGCAGGGCCTGCTCAAAAAAAATCCGGGGCTGAAGGGCCGCACGCTGGCCCCCCTTGCCAAAGCACTGGCCCGGCATCGGGAGGCGACGGAGAATTGTGGAATGGCCGGGCTTGAAGTGACGCTGTGAACATCCGGCGATTGCATGGCCACGATTATTATTGAACTGCCCCCTGCCTTCTTGTTAGGATGCCCCGTGGCTTATCCGCAGGGTTAGGTGCGGGTAAGTGTTTTATTTGTTTTTTTTACGGTTTAGGGGTGGTGGTAGTGGCAGATGCGCCCGTTATAACCCGCTCTAAGGAATTTGAGCGCCAGGTGCTGGAGCATGTTGACATGCTCTATGCGGTGGCGCTGCGTCTTACCCGCAACCCCGCCGACGCCGAGGACCTCACCCAGAACACCTTTGTTAAAGCGCTGCGTTTCCATGACAAGTTCAAGGAAGGCACCTACATCAAGGCTTGGCTGCTGACCATTCTGCGCAATACCTTTATCAACGAGTACCGCCGCAAGACCCGCCGCCCCGCCGAGGTCGAATTGTCGGGTACCGAATCCGCCCCGGAAACGACCCCCGACCCCAATGTCTTTTTCGAACCCCGCAAGGGTCACAAGGAAGACCTGCTCGAACTGGTCGATGACCCCGTGCGCAAGGCCATTGAGTCCCTTCCCGACGACTTCCGCAACGCCGTGATCATGGCCGACATGGAAGACATGTCCTACAAGGAAATCGCAGACGTGATGCAGTGCCCCTTGGGAACGGTCATGTCTCGCCTTTATCGCGGCCGTAAGCTCCTGCGCGACGCCCTTGAAGACTACGCCCGGGAACGCCGCCTTGTCGGGCCCGCCGCCACCACCCACCTGTCCTGATCAAACCGACCCTGGTGACGGGTGCCTTTATCTGGCCAAATCTTTGAACGGACCCGTGTCCGCGTGCGACAATTCAGGCCTGTCAATCACCCTATTTGCCGGCATTTAATGCCAAATTTCCTACCCGCCGGAGAAACCGGATGCCTGTTAATCCAACTTCTGTTCCCGGGGCCGGTCACGACCCGCTTGACGGGGTTACGCGCCGCCCGTTCCCAAAGTCGCACAAGGTCCATCTGGAGGGCTCCATCCCGTCGATCCGCGTTGCCATGCGCGAGGTGTGCCAGTGCCCCGCGCGCGCCAAGGACGGCACTGTCATCGAGGAAAACCCGCCCATCCTGCTGTACGACACTTCCGGTCCCTACACCGACCCCGCCGCCCAAATCGAGCTGAACCGGGGCCTTCCGCCCTTACGGCAGGAATGGATACTGGCCCGGGGCGGGGTGGAGGAACTGCCGGGTCCGTCCTCAGAATACCGGCGCCGCCGAGACGCCGACGCCGCCCTGGACGCGGTGCGTTTCACCCATCCGCGCCGTCCGCTGCGCGCCATGCCGGGCAGCCAGATAACGCAAATGGCCCTGGCGCGGCGCGGGGTTGTCACACCCGAAATGGAATACGCGGCCCTGCGCGAAGACCAGCGGTTGCAGGCCTACCCGGAAGCGCTGCGCCGGCAGCATCCCGGCGCGCCCTTTGGCGCGCCCATGCCCGAGCGCATCACGCCCGAATTCGTGCGCGACGAGGTGGCCCGGGGCCGCGCGATCATCCCTGCCAACATCAACCATCCCGAAATCGAGCCGATGATCATCGGCCGCAACTTTCTCACCAAGATCAACGCCAACATCGGCAACAGTGCCATGGGCAGCACCATCGCCGAGGAAGTCGAGAAGATGGTCTGGGCCATCCGCTGGGGCTCCGATACGGTCATGGACCTGAGCACCGGCGCGAACATCCACGAAACCCGCGAATGGATTCTGCGCAATTCCCCCGTGCCCATCGGCACCGTGCCGCTCTATCAGGCGCTCGAGAAGATTGACGGCCGGGTGGAGGATCTGACTTGGGAACTCTACCGCGACACGCTCATCGAGCAGGCCGAGCAGGGGGTGGACTATTTCACCATCCACGCCTGCGTGCTGCGCCGCACCATTCCCGACACGGCCGGCCGGCTCACGGGCATCGTCAGCCGGGGCGGCTCCATCATGGCCCGCTGGTGCCTGGAGCGGAATGAAGAGAACTTCCTCTACACCCACTGGGACGAGATTTGTGAAATACTGGCCGCCTATGACGTGGCCGTGTCCATCGGTGACGGTCTGCGCTCGGGTTCGATCCACGACGCCAACGACACGGCGCAGTTCGCCGAACTGCGCATTCAGGGTGACCTGACCCGCCAGGCGTGGGCAAAGGGCGTGCAGGTCATCAACGAGGGCCCGGGCCACATTCCCCTGCACCTGATCAAGGAGAATGTGGACAGGCAGATGGAATGGTGCGACGAGGCGCCCTTCTACACGCTTGGCCCGCTCACCACGGACATCGCGCCCGGCTACGACCACATCACGTCGGCCATCGGCGCGGCCATGATCGGCTGGTACGGCGCGGCCATGCTCTGCTATGTCACCCCCCGCGAGCACATCGGCCTGCCCGACCGCGACGACGTGCGCGAGGGCGTGATTGCCTACAAACTCGCCGCGCACGCCGCCGACCTCGCCAAGGGGCTGCCCGGCGCGCAGGTCCGCGACAACGCGCTGAGCAAGGCACGTTTCGAGTTCCGCTGGGACGATCAGTTCGCCCTGGCGCTCGACCCCGAGCGGGCGCCCGAAATGCGCGCGCGCAGTTTCGGCGCCGCCGAGGGCGCGGGCGAGGGCCACTACTGCTCCATGTGCGGGCCCAAGTTCTGCTCGATGGAAATGACCCGCACCGTGCGCGAATGCGTCCGCAAGGCCGCGGCCGCCGCGGAGGCCGAATCCGATGCGCATCGGGCGGATTGAGATTGACCGTCCCCTCTGCCTCGCGCCGATGGAGGACGTGACAGACCCGCCCTACCGGCGGCTTTGCAGGGAGGAGGGCGCGGACCTTCTCTACACCGAATTTGCCCACTGCGAGGCGGTCACCCGCAACGTCACAAGCGAGTGCCGCAAGCTCTATGTTGATGAGACGGAGCACCCCATCGGGGTGCAGCTCTACGGAAGCACCGAAAGCACCATGGAACGGGCCACCGCCATGGCCGCCGAGGCCGGCGCCGATTTCATCGACCTCAACGCGGGCTGCTGGGTCAAGAAGATCGCCAAGCGGGGCGACGGGGCGGGCCTGCTGCGCGACCTCAAGAAATTCGCGTCCGTTGTCCGCGCCGTCATGCGCGGCACCTCCCTGCCCGTCACCGTCAAGACCAGGCTCGGCTGGGACGCGGACAACATCGTCATTCTCGACGTCGCCCGCATCGTGCAGGACTTGGGGGTGTCGGCCCTGACCGTCCATCTGCGCACGCGCGCCCAGGGCTACACCGGCTGCGCGGACTGGTCGTGGATTGAGAAGATTCGGGCCGCGTGCGCCATACCGTTTATCGCCAACGGCGACATTGTCACCCCGCAGGACGCCAAGGCCTGCCTTGATTTGGGCGCCGACGGCGTCATGATCGGGCGGGGCGCGATTGCGCGGCCCTGGGTGTTCCGCCACATGCGGCACTACCTCAACACCGGGGAACTGCTGCCCGAACCGGGCCTGAACGAGCGGGTGGAAATCTGCCTGCGCCATCTTGCCATGCACGCCGAATACCGCGGCGTGCCCCGGGGCATATTCTCCTTCCGGCGCAATTATGCGGGCTACCTGAAAGGGGTCCCGCACATCGCCCAGTTGCGCGCCGAACTGATGACCATGGAAAGCGTCGAACCCATAGTGGCGCGGCTGAACCGTTTCATGGAAGAATACAGGGAGTGGCGCGACATGCCGACGGCGGACCAAGGAGGCGCGTGAACCATGCTTGAGTCGCTTAAGACCGATGTGTGCGAGATGAACCTGGCCCTGGTCGAGGAGGGGCTGGTGACCCAGACCTGGGGCAACGCCAGCGCAATCGACCGCGCGGCGGGGCTCGTTGCCATCAAGCCCAGCGGCGTGCCCTATGACGAAATGACGCCGGAGAATATTGTCCTTGTGGACCTCAACGGCAGGGTGGTTGAGGGGGACCTCAAACCCTCCGTCGACCTGCCCGCCCATCTGGTGCTCTACAGTTCATTTCCGGATGTCGGTTCGGTGGTGCATACCCACTCCCACTTTGCCACCTGCTTTGCCCAGGCGCGCCGCCCCATACCCTGCCTCGGCACCACCCACGCCGACTATTTCCACGGCGAGGTGCCGGTGACCGACGCGCTTAGCGCCGGGGAGGTGGCCGACGGCTACGAAAAACATATCGGCGACGTTATCATTCGGCGCCTTGCCGGGCTCGACCCCATGGCTTTTCCCGGCGTGCTCTGCGCCGGCCATGCCCCCTTCGTGTGGGGCCGCAGCCTGTTTCAGGCCGTCGAGAACGCCGCCGTGCTGGAGGAACTCGCGCGGATGGCGTTCCACACCCTGCTTATCAATCCGGCCGCCGCGCCGCTGGAACCCTACCTGCTCGACAAGCATTTCCTGCGCAAGCACGGTCAGGGCGCCTATTACGGGCAGAAATGAAAATGCGCCAACCACGGAATTCACGGAAAAAGCACGGAAGAAAACTTAAGACGTTTTGACATGGATGAACAGGATGGACAGGATGGGAAGCACAACTTCACGACTTAATGCAGCCGAATCCCCCTGTGCTCCCATCAGTGCCGTTCTTCGTCCTTTTTCCGTGTTCTTCAGTGTGTTCCGTGGTCAAACCTTTTTCCTTTTTGTCCTGTGCTCCTCCGTAGCCTGCGTGGTTCATCTCCTTGAAACCAAGAAATTTGTGGCGTATCAACATGAAACGCTTTAGACGCATGAACGCAACTGCTGCGCAGTAGCACAGCACAGGGGTAACGCAGATGGAACGCATCAGAGTGGCCGTGGTCATGGCGGGCGGGTCGGGAGAGCGGTTCTGGCCCCTGTCGCGCCGAAGCACACCCAAACAACTCCTGCCGCTCACTGAAACGGGGCA
>CAIUWO010000031.1 GCA_903902895.1 Candidatus Hydrogenedentota bacterium
CCATCCCCAGCATGCGCGGCAAGCCCAGGGACACGCCCTGCCAGCGGCACAGCAACCCCATGACCGCAACAGCGGCCAGCACAAACGCCGCAAGCCCGTAGGCCTTGACCCCGCGGACGCCGCGGCGCGCGAGCATATGGCGCACCCCCGAGGCGGCAGGGTCGGCCACGCCCAGCACCGCAATGGAAACCATCAGCGTCACATCGCGGCACAGGCCGAAACGCCACAGGGTGACAAGCGTTGCGGCGCCCAGCACCAGGTAGGTGGATGCGTTGAAATGGTGCCGCTCCCCCGGCCGCAGCATGCCGCCATAGACCGGGTGCGCCTCCAGGGCGGCCCTGTTCTTCGGCGATATGAAGCGGAGGATGTCAATGCCCGCCGCCCCCGCCGCCGCCAGCCATCCCAGCACAAGCATCACGTCAGGCCCGTTGAACGGCCCCCGCAGGTCTTTCCACTGGTAAAAGAGCACCAAGGTGACCAGACACCCCGAGATGTGCCACAGCTTGCGCAGGGGATTCCAGTCGTATTCTTCTTCCGGATTGGCGGTCATATGTGAGAGTGCGCCCCTGAAATGAATTGAGGTTTCGGCCACCATCATAAAGTCCGGCCGGGCTATGATCAATCTCGTGGTCTTGCCATCGAGCGGATGCATGGCAAATCTGCAATCAGGTCTGATAAGATGCGGGCCGTTGATTCTTGGGAAAGGGCAGCCTATGAAAGAGCTCGGAAAAAAGCTGGTCAATTCCTGCCTCGCACCGTTTGGGCTGGAAATGCGCAGAATTGAATCTGCACGCCTGCTGCCCAGGATTTATGGGCAAACCATTGACGAACTGCTGGGAGCCTTTCAGTTGTTGGGCTTTTCCGCGCTTCCCGCCGATGAACTGCGGGTTCCCCTGTTGATGCGGATGATGGGGTCCGGTATTGGCGAGAGCGCCTACCTGATCGAGTATCTCAGAAAGTCTTTTGCGCTCGACGGGGACGTGTGCGAATTTGGCGTGGCGGCCGGCGCCACCTCCGCGCTTATTGCGAATGAAATTCGGTCCACGGACAAGACGCTATGGCTCTTTGATTCCTTTGAGGGGCTGCCAAGGCCGACAGAAAAAGATAAACTGCTGGATGATGTCCTCCAGTTGGGGTCCATGGACCGTTACGAGGGGGCCATGAGTTTTCCGGTCGGGGCAGTCAGGAAAAGGCTTCAAGAGATAGCGTTTCCCGTGAACCGGACAAAGATAGTGCCGGGTTTCATAGAGGAGACCCTCGCAAAAGGCGCGGTCCCGTCGGCGGTCGCGTTTGCCTATGTTGACCTCGACTTTTATGACCCCATTCGCCTGGCCTTGCGTTTTCTGCACGGCGTCACCTCGCCCGGCGGCTTTGTCATGATCGATGACTATGGATTTCTGTCGGAAGGGGCAAAGACAGCGGTGGACGAGTTTTGTGACGAGTACGGGGATGCGTATGAGAAGATCATGCCGCACCCCTTTGCCGGGCATTTTGTCATATTGCGAAAAACGGTCAAGACGCCCTAATCAGCGCCCGTCATTGGCGCGTTCTTTTGGGAGGACCTTTCGAAGATGTCCGATATCTCCCGCACGAGGTTGCGACAGTGGACAGGGAATATTCTGGCGGTATGTCTTGGATTCGCGGCGGTTGGGATTCTCTTGGCGACTGCGGAGGCGGTGCTTCGGTTTAAGGTGTATCTGACAACCGCGCCGAAGGACATTCCTGTCGCCGGAAAACTCGACGGTGCCCTCAGTCACGCAACCATTCTTGGCGTGGAAGGGAAGCCAAACAGTGAAATTCGCTGCCGCGCGGCCAGGGACGGCCGCGTGCTCTACGACACAATCTGCAGGACCGATTCTGCGGGGCGCCGTCTTACACCCTGTGATGCGTCCGCGGAGAGTTCCAATCTTGCGGTGTTTTTCGGCTGTTCCATGACCTTTGGCTTGGGGGTCGAGGACGGCGACACCCTTCCTGCCCTGTATGCTGACCACGCGACGAACTGCTGTTCCCTGAACTATGGTGTGCCCGGCTATGGACCCCAGCAGATGTGGCTCCAGATCTGCAAGCAGGGCGTGTTGAAGGATTTCGGCCCGCGAAAGGGAATCATCGTCTACTCCTTTATCGATGACCACATTAACCGCCTGGCAGGCACGCCCGGCATTGTCTCCGAATGGCCCTATGCCCTCCCGTGGATTGACCTGAGGAACGGGCATATCGAACACCGTGGCACCTTCTTTGACCGGTCACCGCTTCAATACCTGTTCTTGCGCCATGTCAGCCGCACGCACTTGGCGCGCTTCATCGAGAACCGCATTCCGCACCGGGAGCAAGCGCCGCAACCATCCGACAATGCAGTGGACCTCCTTGCAGCCGTTGTCCGGGAATGTGCGGACACCGCGGCGCGGGAGGCGCCGGGGCTGAAATTCTACGGTCTTATCTTTCCGAAATTTTTCACTTCGACCTGGGGGAAAGCCGTGGCCGGGCGTCTGGCAGGTTCCGGGGTGAACGTGCTCGATTACAGTGACCTGTTCGAAGACATCCCGCATGCCATGGATGAACTCTGCTACGAGGACAATTCGCTGTACCGATGGGGCCACCCGAAAGCGTTGGGCTACGACCTTGTGGCACGGCAGATGAGCCAGGACATCAGCCTCTGATTGCCGGCCCGAAAGGCGGTTTTACCCGAACAGCGGGAGCAGGAATGACCGGGAATTGGGAGTGCCCGGCTACTTCTTGCGCAGCACGAACATGGGGTAGGTGCCAATCCGGGCCATGAGTCCCGGAAACACCTTTTCGGCGATGGACAGCACGCGTAGCATGGCGCGGCCAATCCGGTGGTTCGGGATAAACGCCTGGGTGAAGGGCACCCCGGCCGACTGCCAGCACCGCAGCTTAAACGGAACATCCGGAAGCACACTGTCGCGAAACCATGCCCATGGATGGGGATGAAAATATAGCGGAGGATGTGGGGGAGTGCCGGGCGGCGCCGTTTCCGCCATCGGCGCGTCGGCCCGCGGCTTGCGCTTGAGGAAGGCGCGCCATGCCCAGCGCAAACCGGGAATCTTGGGCGCGACCACGCGCGGATTGAAGCGCACGGCGACACGGTTCATCCATGCGTCCGGCCACGTGTACACCACGACACCGCTTCCCTGCGGGGCAAGAACCCGCTGCAGTTCACCCATCGCCTCAGACTGCTCGTCGGCGGGCACATGGTAGAGCACGTGGGCGCATAGAACGGCGTCAAACGCGTTGTCGCGGAAAGGCAGCCGGGTGATGTCCGCCTGCACGCACAGCGCCCCTTCTCCCAGCGTCCCGCGGGCCGCGCGCAGCGCCGCTCCGGAAAAATCCACGCAGACGCGGTGCGTGTGGCCGTCCGAAAGGGCCGCATACCCCGGCGAGGCAATGGCCCCGCACCCCGCATCCAGAAACCACCGTCCGCCACCGGCGAAATGGGCGCCCAGCCGGCGCATGCATCGTTCTTGATAGGCGCCCATCACGGGACGCATGTCCACGAACGCCGCCGTGTCCTGATACGCGTCGGAACTGGCCTTTTCCCAGCCGTATTCCTCGTAGAATTTCCGGACGATATTCTTTTCTTCTCGCATCTCGGAAGAATATCATCCTGCCGACCGGTGAACCAAGCTGTCTATTGCCCGCGGCCCGCTTGCCCATGGAGGGCGGGGGGGATGGAATACTCGGGTGGAGGCCGAATCCCATGGTGTTTCACAGTTGGAAACCAGCAGCGGAAAGCGCGCCGACATGTTTCTCAGGCGGCGTAATGCACGATCTCAAGCTCAGCGGAGGTGTTGGCCAGTTGCAGGATTGATTCAACCCGTTCCATAACAGTGTCTTCGATCAGGAACTCACTGCAATTGCCGCATGAAAGAACAGGCAGGTCTTTGAGAATAACGATGGTAGATTCACTGACCTTGAAAGGAAGAGAGGTAATCAGTGGCCCCATCGCGGCGCCGCACACGTGGCACTTCATTGTCTTGCTCTCCTCTTGCGGCCATCTTCCCATTCGTCGGAACTGGGCCGGTATGCGGTAACAACCCGCACATTGTCTCCGTTCACATCCGTTGCAAAAAGAGCGTGAAACACGTCTCCATGCCATTGCAAGTATACCAGATAACTCGGCAGATACTTGTCGTCGGGGTAAGACTCAATAATCTCGAAGGTTGCCGCCGCCGATACGATAACTTCCCGGCTGACAGAGCGTGACAGCATTCTCATGTTTACATGGTGGGTCCAGAGAATGCGGCGTTCAGAAACGCATCGCTGTATAAATGTCAGCGGGTCTTCAGGAACCATCGGTTGGGTTTTCCCTGTGTTGGCAAGGGTGCCGGGGTGCATTATAGTCAGAATGGCCAGATGTCACAAAAGAGGAACACAACTGCGGTCGGGGCCAAGTCAAGGCAAGGGTGCCTCTTGGTTGTCACGGTTTTCAGCATGGCTCTGGTAATCTATTGCCGCAGTCTGGCTTGAGTTCAGATCGCTGCCTGGCCATAAATGCGGAGCGCGGCATGCGCATTGCCTTTGTAGATTTGCTTTTTTCCTGGCCGCCCCATGGGGGCGGTGATGTGGACGTGTGTCATGTGGCCGCGGGCGCGCAGGCCATGGGCCACGAGTTGCGCCTGTTTGCCGCGCGCGACGAGGACACCTGGGAGCGCGGGCGGGTGGCGGAGGGAAGTACGCCGTTCCCGGTGGAACTGCTTTCTTTTCAGGGTGACGGCTTTACGGCGGGGAAGGTCGCCGCCGCGTTTCGAAAAGCGGTCGATGCGTGGCGGCCCGATGCCGTGTTTATGGGCCAGGGCTTTCTCATGAAACCCGCCGTGACGCTGGCGCTGTCCCAATACCCCATTGTCTCGCGTTTCCACGCCCACGAGGCCGCCTGCCAGCGCGACATGCTCCGTTTCCTGCGCGGCGCGCCCTGTCCAAACTGCTATATCGACACCCCCGATGTATGCCGCCGCTGCGCGCTCGACCTCCTCGGCCCGCAGATACGGTCGCAGCGGCAGAGCGCCTGGCTGCGCGAATATGTCGGTGCAGAGGCCTATCACGCCCAATACCACAAGGTGTTTTGCGACGCGCTGCGCGCCGTGCGCGTGGCGCTGGTGTGCAACGCGGGCATGATTCCACCGCTGGGCGGACTGCCGGGCGAAGCGCGCGTCATCCCGTCGGGGGTGGATGCGCACGCCTTTGTTCCCGTGCCGCCGGTGGAGCAGCCGGACGGCAGGAAGGTCATTCTCATGGCCGGCCGCGCCGAAGACCCCGCCAAGGGCTTCGCCGTGCTCGCCGAGGCGGCGCGGCGGCTGTGGGCGAACCGCCAGGATTTTGAAGTGCGCGCCACGCTGCCGCAGGACATGGGGGAGGGGTCATGGCTCCGGCCCCTGGGCTGGGTGGACCACACAGAGATGCCGCGCCTCTACGCGGAAACGGACATTTGCGTGGTGCCCAGCGTGTGGGACGAACCCTGGGGGTTGGTCGCGATTGAGGCGATGGCCGCCGAACGCCCCGTCTGCGCGTCTCGCGCAGGCGGACTGGCCGATATCGTGGCCGACGGTGAGACAGGCCTGCTCTTCGGGCGCGGTGATGCGGGCGCGCTGGCCGCGGCATTGGACCGCTTGCTCGATGACGCCGCGCTGCGCAGCCGCATGGGCACCGCGGGCCGCGCCCGTGTCCTTTCGGAATACGCTTGGGACACGGTCATGGAGAAACATTACCGTCCCTTGTGGGATGACCTGGCGCAGAATATCGGGGTGGGAAGCGCATGACCACGGCAATCACTCCCATGCGCGTCGCCTTCGCTGACTTGGTCTTCAGTTGGCCGCCCAACGGCGGGGCCGACGCGGACGTGTACCATGTTATCAACGGGCTGGCGCGGCGCGGTGTTGAGGTGCATCTCTTCGTGGCCCACGAGCGCCGCTCCATGGAGCGGGGCAACGTGCAGACCGACCTGCTGCCCTTTCCGGTCACAGTGCTGGATTTTGACGCCAATGAACTCAAGCCTGAAGCGCTGTGCGCGCGCTTTCGGGCAGAAGTGGACGCATGGCGGCCCGACGTGGTGTTCCTCACGCACGGCTTCGCGTTGAAGCCCTACCTGGCCCGTGCGCTGGCGCACCACTGTCTCGTGGGCCGTTTCTATGCCCATGAACTGGCCTGCTCGCGCGACGCGCTGCGCTTCAAGGACGGCCGGCCCTGCCCCAACGACTATCTGCGCACGCCCGACATCTGCCGCGCCTGCGCACTGGAAAAGTTGGGCCCGGAAATCCGTTCGGGACACATGCGTACCTGGGCGTCCGACTGGGTCGCAGCGGAGGCGTGGCGGCCGGAATACCATCGCGTCGTCCTAGAATCGCTGCAGGCCTATACCGCAGTGATTGTGTCCAACACCACGCTGCGCGCACAGGTGGCCGAATTCACGCGGCGGCCCGAGATCTTCCCCGGCGGCGCGCCGGTGCATGAAATCATGCCCGTTATAGGCGGCGCGGCGGGCGAACCCAAGATTATTCTCATGACCGGCCGCGTGGAGGACCCGCTCAAGGGCCTCGATGTGCTGCGCAGGGCGGGGGAGATGCTAGCGGCAAAGCGGTCCGACTTTGAAATTCACGCGACCCACTTTGACGTTGCCCAAAGCGGCGGACACTTCAAGGCGCTGGGCTGGCTGTCCCACGAGGAGACGCTTGCCCTCTACCGGCAGGCCGCTGTCGTGGTGGTGCCCTCCGTGTGGGAGGAGCCCTTCGGCCTCGTCGCCGTAGAGGCCATGGCCACGGGCGTGCCCGTGTGCGCGAGCCGCATCGGCGG
The DNA here is from genome assembly GCA_903902895.1 of Candidatus Hydrogenedentota bacterium. Lineage (GTDB taxonomy): Bacteria > Hydrogenedentota > Hydrogenedentia > Hydrogenedentales > CAITNO01 > CAITNO01. The sequence goes on from CAIUWO010000031.1 coordinate 6,805, forward strand.
CCTCGCCGACATCGTGCGCCATGGCGAAACGGGATTCCTGTTCACACCCGGCGACGCGGAAGAATTGGCCGCGCAGCTCAACACCTTGCTTGACGATGCCGCGCTGCGCTACCGTCTGGGCGAGGCGGGCCGCCGCGTGGCGGAACGCGAGTACGATTGGGACGTCATCATCGAGCAGCGCTACTTGCCGTTTCTCAGGGAACTAATCACGTGAGCGCCCAACAGCATATCGTCGCCTTCTACAGCCGCGGCCCCCATTTCGCACGGCTGCTGCGCCACCTGCGCAGGGTCCACCCTGACGCACGGCTTACCGCCATGATTCCGCCGGGCTTTCCCGCGGACACGCTGTCGGACCTGGCCGATGCCGTGTTGGTCACCCCCGCGCCGCCCCACGGACTGCGCAATCCCGGCGCGTTGTCCGCGCTCGTCCGCCAGATTCGCGCCACCCACTGCACCCGCTTCGTCGTCCTGTTCGACAGTGCCCGCCTGCGGCTCGTCGCCATGGCCTCCGGCGCGCCCGAGCGCTGGTGCTTCGGACCGGATGGAGGTTATAATAAGATTGAAGCGGCACCGCTGCGACGACTGTTGGTCGGGATGCGGGGGCGGCTGCGCGGGTGCATA
>CAIUWO010000032.1 GCA_903902895.1 Candidatus Hydrogenedentota bacterium
CCGGGTATGATTGTCAGGCACAACGACGAATACATGATGTTCTTCAGCGCGGCGTCGGAGGACAAGAAGGGCACGCACCGCACAATCAGCATCGCCCGCACCAAAGACCTGAACGGCCCGTGGCAGATCGCGGCGCAGCCCATCGTCTCCCCGGCGGAGCAGATAGAGAATTCCTCCCTTTACTTTGAGCCCGCCAACAGCACCTGGTTCCTCTTCACCAACCACATTGGTTTGGACGGCGGCGAGTACACCGATTCCGTGTGGGTCTACTGGACCAAAGACCTCAACACCTGGGACGCAAAGAACAAAGCCGTGGTGCTCGACGGCACCAACTGCGCCTGGAGCCGCAAATGCATCGGCCTGCCGTCCGTGGTGAAGTGCGGCGAGCGCCTGGCCATTGTGTACGACGCGCCCGGCGGCGACAGCACGAGCCACATGAAGCGCGACGTCGGCGTGGCCTGGCTGGCTTTGCCCCTGCTGCCCCCCCAAGAAGGTCCGGGCAAATAGGCCCCGTTAGAGTCCCTCACAAGAAGACAAAGGGCGAAATTACAGCCATGGCCAGACTTTTTCTGTTCAGCGCAGCCCTCATGCTCGCGGCCGGCTGCGCTTTCGCCGAAGGCCCCGATGCATGGCCCCCGAAGTCCGGCGGTGGAACCGAATGGGTTGACAAGAGCACCGGCCACCGGGTCATCCGCCTGTCCCGGCGCGAGGGTGCCAACGAAGTCTTCTATTTTCACCAGAATCCGTTCACGGCGGCCGGCGACAAGATGGTCTTCATGGGCTCGACCGACAAGGGGCGCTGCGCCTTCACCGTCGATTTTAAGACACTCGAAATCCACCAAATAACCACCGTCAACACGGGCTTCGAAGTGGTCGCGCCGAAAAGCCGGCAACTGTTCTACCTGAGCGGCGACAGCGTTTTTGCGACACATCTGGACACGCTGGAGACGCGCGAAATCACCACGTCGCCCCATCATTACGCCTGGGGACGCGGCTTCAGCGTGAACAGCGATGAAACGGCGCTGGCGGGATGTTACTGCCTCGGCGAGGAACAATACTACCAGTCCGACATGCCGCGGAAGCAGTGGATTCGGGCCATCTGGGAGGCGAAGCTTCCGAACGCCCTCTACACCGTCGACATCGGCACGGGAAAAGTGGAGGAGTTTTACCGCGAGAACGAATGGCTCGGGCACGTGCAGTTCTCGCCGACCGACCCGACGCTCCTGGAGTTCAGCCATGAGGGGCCGGGGCATGAACTGGACCGCATGTGGGTCATCCGGTCCGACGGCTCGGGCCTGCGCAATCTCCACGCCAGGACCTTGCCGCAGGAAATGCAGACCCACGAATTCTGGTCCCCCGACGGCACACAGATATGGTGCGATTTCCAGACGCCAGGATGGCTGGAGCAGACCGCGCCTTTCCTTCGCGTGTTTACCTTCCCAAAGTTTCACCTGGGCAGTGTGGACGCGCGGACATGGGAACTCGCGCGTTATCCGCTCAAGATGCGCCATGCCTCCCGGCATTTCAACATATCGCCGGACCAGACGATGTTTTGCGGCGACGGCGAGGGGGGCTCGTTCCGGCTGTGCCCCTCGCGCGAATGGATATTTCTGTACCGGCTTCAAGGGGGACGGGTAAAGGCCGAAAAGTTGTGCAGCATGGCAGGCCACTCCTGGAAGACCGGCCCCGAACCCAACACCCATTTCACGCCGGACGGCAGGTGGGTCGTATTCCAGTCGGATGTGGGGGGCGGCACGCAGGTATATGCCGTCGAAGTAGGGGGCACTTCCGCACCGCGCTGACGCAGGACCGTCCCAGTCCTCTTGATACTGAAACTGCGTGTTTGCGCAAGGATCATCGGCGAACTATACTGGGCGCTGGTCAGGTTTGTTGCGGCGCATTGCTGCCGCAGGAGGTGCTTCCACGGTGTTTGGTTTACTTGCGCTGCTCTGTGTCACGCTGGGCGCGGACGTCCCCGCGCCGCGGTCCCCGGCCGATTTGACCGGTCCTTGGCAGTTGTTTGTGGATGATGCCGGCATCGCGGAGAAGACGAAGGTTTCCCGCGTCTATCATGCCTTTGAGAAGTCGCCGGCCAATCCCGTGCTCGTTCCCGAGAAACCCTGGGAAGGTTCCACTGTCTATCTGTACGGCACTGTCCTGCCCGCCGAAGACGGGGCGGGCTACCGGATGTGGTACCACAGTTGGGCGGGGGGCGAATATCACATCCTCTACGCCACGAGCCCGGACGGGCTGCACTGGACGAAGCCGGACTTGGGGCTCATCCCCTTTGACGGCACCACGCAAAACAACATCCTGGTCCGGCGCACCAAGGAAGACCACAATCCGCAGGTGATTTATACGCCATGGGAGTCCGCGCCGGAAAAGCGCTATAAACTCCTGAACTGGGACTATGGCCGCACGCCGCCGGCGAACACGGTCAGCGGTTACTACGGCGCCTGCTCCGCCGATGGCATTCACTGGACGGACGCGCCGAAGAACCCGGTGCTGCGCGATCCGGTGGGGGACGTGGGCAACTTCACCTGGGATGCGCACGGCGAACGCTATATTGGATATCCGAAACTGTTCACCGACGTGCGCGGGTTTCGCAGGCGCTGTGTGGGCTTCGCCGCGACCAAGACCTTTGATTCCTGGCCCGCGGGAACGCTTGTGCTCATCCCGGACGAGTGCGACGACCGCTGGGCCACGCAGCCAGGCCAGCACACTGATTTCTACGGCCTGTGCGGATTCGCCTATGAATCGCAGTATCTGGGCTTTCTCTGGATTTTCCGCATCACCGCCGCGGGTGATGACGGCCCCGTCTTTGTCGAACTGATCAGCAGCCGCGACGGCGTTCATTGGACCCGGCAGGAGGCGCCCCGACCGCCGGTACTGCCGCTTGGCCCCGCGGGCGCCTGGGACGACGGCATGATCTATACGGCCAACCAGCCGCTGGTCGAGGGGGACACCATCAGGCTCTACTACGGCGGTTTTGACGCCACCCACGCCGTGGACAGCGCCAAGGCCGCGATAGGCCTGGCCACCATGCGCAAGGATGGGTTCGCTTCGTTGGATGCGGGCGTGGAAGAGGGCAGCGTCACGACTACACTACTGCGGAATGCGGGCGCTCATCTTGCCGTCAACTACGCCACCCGGGACGGGGGTGCGTTGCGTGTTGAGGTGCTGGATGAAAAGGGCGCCGTCATTGATGGCTATGGCCGTGACGAATGCACGGCACTTACGGGGGACAGCGTAAACCAGTCTGTGCAATGGAAGACGCGGAGCGTCTTGCCGGAAACGCCCACGCCTGTCCGGCTCCGTTTTGTTCTGAAGAACGCCTCGCTCTACTCGTTCAACGTGGAAACGCCAAGCGTCGGCCCGCAATCGGAGATGAAGAAGGCGCGCAAGGCGGCGGCATGGCACAAGCGCCGCATCATGTACAACGACGACGGCTGCGACACGCGCCCCTTTGCGACGCCGGAGGAATTTGTCGCGCTGCGGCTCAAGCAGCTGACGGGCACGCAGGTCGACAACATCTGTTTCTGCAGCGGCGGCGGGGGGTTGTTCTGGGCGCATGTGCCGAAGGTGGGCGAGGCGCTCGGCGAATTTGTCGCCGACAACGATGACCAATACGTGAAAGACCTTTGCTCGGGACTGCGCGCGCTTGAGAAGCTGGGCACGGACCCGCTGGCGGAGGCGGTCAAGTTCGGCCACGGGCAGGGCATGGAAACGTTTTGGTCCTGCCGCATGAACAACATCGAGGACAGCTACGCCCCGTGGTCGCGCTCCCGCTGGAAACGGGAACACCCGGAGTATGTCTTCGGCGCGCCGGAGGATTGGGACAAGTATGAGATGACCGACCCGCGCAAGTGGTGGGCCGGGCTCGATTTTGCCGTGCCCGAAGTGCGCGAGCACCTGCTGCGCATCTTTGAGGATGTGTTCACGCGTTACGACATTGACGGCATCGACATGGACTGGTTCCGCTCGCCCCGCTTCTTCCGCGAAACACACGAAGGCCGTCCCGTCACGGCCGAACACGTGGCCCTGATGAACGACTTCGTGCGCAAGACGCGCGCGCTGGGCGAGCAGGCGGCCGCACGGCGCGGCCGTCCCTTCCTGATTTCCTGCCGCGTGCCGCTGAGCGTGGAATGCTGCCTGGCCATAGGCCTGGACCTGAACACCTGGCTGCAGGAGGACCTGGTGGACATCCTCGTGTTCGGCGGCGATCTTGGCCCCATGGCCATGGCACCGCAGCTGCGGACCATGACCGCGCTGGCGCACCGGCACAACGTTCCCGCCGTGGCCAATATTTGCGGCTCCGGTTTGCAGCCCGCACACACGTATTACACGAAAGAGGCCTGGTACGGCGCGGCCATGAATGCATGGCAGGC
>CAIUWO010000033.1 GCA_903902895.1 Candidatus Hydrogenedentota bacterium
GACAGCCTGGAAAGCGCCTCGCACGGCGCGGGCCGCGCCATGAGCCGCACGCAGGCGAAGAAGACCTTCAACTGGCAGCAGGCCAATGCCGTGTTGCGCGAGCGGCATGTGACGCTGATGGCGGCCGGGCTCGACGAGGTGCCCATGGTCTACAAGGACATCCACACCGTCATGGCCGCCCAGCGCGATCTCGTGGAAACGCTGGCCCGTTTCGATCCCCGCCTGGTCAAGATGGCCCCCGCAGGCGAACGGCCGGAAGACTGAGTCCGGGACCTGATTGTCCATACCCTGTTACCGCGCCCCTTCGGGGCTGGTCTATACTTTTGACATGCGGCGTGTGTGCGCCGCTTCTTTATCCAACCCGAGGATGGATCGATCATGGTGGACAGGCTCGAATTGGGCGCGGCGGACCCGCGTGTGCGCACGTTTGTGAAGCCCGAACGCATTGTGTGGCGGCGGGGCGACGCGAAGCACCTCATGGGCGCGGACACGCTGCTGGGTGAAAGCGGCACATGCGTGATGCGCCACGACGGCGGCGACGCCCCGGCGCTGGTGCTTGATTTCGGCCGCGAGCTGCACGGCGGCATCCGCCTGACCAACGCCATCACGCCGCAGCACGCGCCTACCCCCGTGCGCATCCATTTCGGCGAGTCCGTCGCCGAGGCCATGGGCACGCCGGACCAGGACCACGCCATCCACACACAGGACATTCTGGTGCCGTGGTACGGCTACGCCGAATTCGGCAACACGGGATTCCGTTACGCGCGCATCGAGCTGATCGAGCCGGGCACGGAACTGCACCTTAAAGAGGCGGTTGCCGTGTTCATCTATCGCGACCTGGAGTACAAGGGCGCGTTCAAGTGCGGCGACGAGCTGCTCAACAAGATCTGGCAGACCGGCGCCTACACGGTGCACCTCAACATGCAGGACCGGCTCTGGGACGGCATCAAGCGCGACCGGCTGGTGTGGATCGGCGACATGCATCCCGAGACGATGACCATCAACGCCGTGTTCGGCGACGTGGACGTGGTGCCCAAGAGCCTCGACTACGTGCGCGGCGAAACGCCGCTGCCGGGCTGGATGAACGGCATCAGCTCCTACTCGCTGTGGTGGGTCATGATCCAGTGGGACTGGTATCGCAACCACGGCAACCTCGACTACGTGAAAGAGCAGCGCGAGTATCTGGAAGGGCTCATCAGGCAGCTTGCCGCCCAGGTCGGCGAGGACGGCTGCGAGCGCATGGGCAAGACCCGCTTCCTCGACTGGCCCTCCAGTGAGGACGAAGAGGCGATCCACAACGGCCTGCAGGGGTTGCTGACCATGGGCCTCACGCGCGGCGCCGAGCTGTGCGACCTGCTTGGGCTTGCCGATGCCGCAACGACGGCGCGCGCCGCGGTGGACCGCCTGAAGAAGTACGTGCTGCCGGCCACCAAGGGCAAGCAGGCGGCGGCGCTCACGGCGCTGGCCGGGCTGCGCCCCGCGGCGGACGTGAACCGCGACGTGCTCGCGGCGGACCCGCTGAAGGGCATCTCGACCTTCTACGGCTATTACGTGCTGCAGGCGCGCGCCATGGCGGGCGACCATGCGGGCGCGCTCGAAGTCATCCGCAAATACTGGGGCGCCATGCTCGACCTCGGCGCGACCACGTTCTGGGAGGACTTCAACCTCGACTGGGCGCCCGGTTCGGTCGGCATCAACGACCTTGTGCCCGAAGGCAGCAAGAGCATCCATACGGACTACGGAAACTACTGCTACAAGGGCCTGCGCCACAGCCTGTGCCACGGCTGGGCCTCCGGCCCCACGGCGTGGATGTCCGAGCATGTGCTGGGCTTCCGCCCCCTCGCGCCGGGCTGCGCCAAGCTGCTGGTCAAGCCCAACCTTTGCGGCCTCGAATGGGCCGAGGGCCGTTTCCCCACGCCCAAGGGCGTCGTCTCCGTGCGCCACGAGGCCGCCGCGGACGGGACGGTCCAGTCCAAGATTGACGCGCCGGAAGGTGTGGAGATTGTCCGGGAGGCATAGGTCGCCGAAAACAGGAACCACAGGAAAACCGCTGCCGTTTGTGACATAATTACATCAGGTGAACATGATGCTGTCGAGAAGCGATAAGACTAAAATAATAGATTGCGCGAAATTGTACGGGGTTACCGCTGTGTGGCTTTTCGGCTCTTCGCTTGGACCTTCCCGCAGAGCCAACGACATCGACCTCGCCGTGGAAGGTTTACGGCCGGACGACTTCTTCCCATTCTACCGGGAACTCTATTTCTCCCTGTCAAAACCGGTGGACCTTGTCGACTTGGGCCAAGCCCCCCCCCTGGAGCCAATCATCCGTGCGCACGGGCGCCGAATCTATGCCGCCTGACGACATCTATATTAGGACTGAAATCGGGAACATGGAGACCGCCCTGTCTCTGCTGGAAGAACTCCTTGGCGAGAATGAATGGTCAGCCCGTGAGCGAATTACCGTGGGAGCGCTTCTCCAAAGTGTCTACGGAGGACTTGAGCGTCTGTTCCGTTGCCTGCTGGCAGCGCGGGGAGTTGGGGGCCCGAAGGGCGAAAAGTGGCACAAGGAGCTGCTGCAGCAAGCCCTTGAGCGGCACCTTGTTCCTGAGAGCACAAGAGACCCACTGAGAGACATGCTCCTGTTTCGGCATATGCATGTGCATGGGTACGGCCACATGCTTGAGGAAGACCGCCTGAGAACACTGGCCAACCAGTCGCTGACGGTTTCCCGCACGGCCATAGCCGCACTGCGGAACCGCTGACCGCCGCCATGGCACACACATGAAACCCTTCGACCGGGAAATCGTTTCAGGCAGTGTGCTGCGCTCGGTTTGGAAACTCTCCTGGCCGCTGGTGCTGCTGAATCTTGTCAACGGCATGCAGGGTTTCGTGAACCACATCATGGTGGGCCACTACGTCCACTCGGCGAACAGCGCCGCCAACGCCGCCATCGGCGTGTCGTGGCAGGTGTTCATGGTCGTCGTCGTGTTCATCTCGTCGCTGTTCCACGGGACCAATGTGCTGGTGGCGCGCTATGCCGGCCGCCAGGACCGCGACTCGCTCAGCGAGGTGTTCTACTCCTCCTTCCTCTGCGCGGTGGCGATGCTCGCGGGCGTGGTGGCGCCCCTCGGCTGGTGGCTGGCCCCGCACCTGCTCGCCTTCGTCGGGGCCAAGGAGGATGTGGCCGTCCACGCGCTGCCCTACCTGCGCATTCTTTTCGTGCTGGGCGCGCCGCTCTTTCTCATGTTCATGGTGACCGGCGCGTTCAACGCCTCGGGTGACCCGCGCACGCCGCTCAAGCTCGGCATACTCACCACGGTGCTCAACATCTCGATCAGCATGGTGCTCATCCCCGGCCTCGGCCCGGTTCCGGCGCTGGGCACCACGGGCGCGGCGCTGGGCTCGGTCATCGCGCCCTTTGTCACCGTGGCCATCGCGCTGTCGCTGGTGCTGCGGCGCAAAATGATCATCCAGCCCCCCCGCCGCTGGCTGCTCCTGCCCAACTTCGGCATCATCACCGCGGTCGTGCGCATCGGCCTGCCCACGGGCATCCAGGGAGTGCTGCTCAACATCGGCGGCGTGTGCCTGCTGCGCTTCATCGGCCTGCTGGAGTTCAGTTCCGCCGCGCAGGCGGCCTACACCATCTGCTACGCCCAGCTCTTCGCGCTCGTGACGTGGACCTCCTTCGGCCTGCGCGCCGCGTCGAGCACGCTCATGGGCCAGAACATCGGCGCCGGCGACCCGCAGCGGGGCAAGCACTCCGTGCGGATCGCGGCGTGGATCGGCTCCTCATGGGCCGTCGCGGTGGGGCTGCTCTTCTGGGTGGGCGCCGACGCTTTTCTTGGCGTGTTCAACCTGGTCAGCGAGCCGGCGCACGGCTACGCCACCTCGCTGCTGCACTACCTCAGCTTCTCCGGCGTGGCCCTGGCCGGCGCGTTGGCGCTGACCGGCGGCATGCAGGGCGCCGGCGAGACGAAGACCCCCATGTACATTGCCTTCATCACCCAGATTGTGATCCTGCTCAGCATTTGCGAGGCCTTCTATCTGGCCGACGCGCTTACCCCGGAACGTATCTGGATGGCCATACTTGCCAGCCACGCCTCGCGCCTAATCATGACCTGGGCCGTGTTCCGCACCGATGGATGGATTCACAGGGTCATCGAACTCGTCCCGCCCGCCCCGCTCGAAGAGGAGGCGCGCGGGGTCTGACGGCGGCCGCCGGTGCGGCGATGCGTCACTCTTTGCGGCATCCCGGGGTTAATTCGGCGCCGCGCATTTCGAACACCACCGGGGTTTCGTCCTTGGCCTTGACCAACTGCACGCCCAAGAACAGGGAGTCGGCGCGGGTGGAAAAGGGGAACACCACTTCCACCCATGCGTCCGCCAGGGTCAGCACCGTTTCGGCCAGGCGCGCGCCCGTGTTGTCTATCACGTTCAAGGCCAGCCGCGCCCGGCCATGATTGGCCGCGCCGCGCAGGAAGAGGCGCAGCGTCATGGGTGTTGCGGCGGCGCAGGGCAGGGTTTTGCCGTCGCACACATTGGTGCGCTCGCAGCCCAGCAGCATGCCGCCCCAGACGCCGTCCTTTCCCTCATAGGTGACGCAGCGCAGGACCGTTTCGCCGGACACGGCCGCGCCGCTCTCCAGCGTGGCCTTGTTGGCGCGCCAGCCGGCGGTGTCCAGGGGCTGGCGCTTGCGCAGAAATCCCATGGGGGCAAAGGTGGCCATGTGTTTTTCACGGTCCCGGTCGGCGGTGAATTCGGGGTGGGCCATGAGGAACTGCTGCACCGCCTGATAGGGGCCGTCACCCTCCCATTCCGGTTTGCCGCCGGGCAGGCCGGACAGATAGCGGCGCACGGTGTTCAGCACGACCAAATAGCCGCCCGCAGAAACCGACGGCGCCCAGGCGGCCATCTCGTCCAACGTGGCGCGGGTTCCGCCCTCCGGCGAGAGCACCGCCATCACCGGCCCGGCCGCGCGCGCCGCCTCTGTTCGCGTTTCCGCGCCGGCGGGCAGCACTCGCCCGCCCCCGGCCAGCCGCAGCATGTCCTCCAGGAAGCGTGTCATGCCCGCCCGCACGCCGGAAGCCACCAGAACGGCCGGGCGCAGTTCCGCAATTATTTCTTGCAGCGCGATCAGGTCGCCCGGCGTCACGCCCGTGGGCTGTCCGGCCCACGCGGCGCCCTCCAGGCCGCCCGCCGCGAACACCCGCCGGGACAGGTCGGGATCAAAGGCCGCCCCGCCCGCGTCTCGGCCCCATTGGGCGTGGTGGGCGCGCAGCGCGCGCAACTCCTCCTGCAGCGCCGCCTCGCGCGGATGCACCCAGCCGCAACCCTCCTCCGCGCCGTCGCCCGCCGCCACCGCCGCCTCAAAACGCCGCAGCGCCTCCGGGTCGAGGGCGCGGCCCTTGCGCATCACGGCGGCCACCGTGTGGGGGAACTCTTCCGGTCCCTGGGCCAGCACACAGCAGTCGCCGAAGGGGGCCACCAGACGCCGGAACGCCTCGGGCGTGAAACGCCAGTAGTCCGACGGGTGCGCGTGGACGGGATAGTACATCACGGACGTAAGCAGCATCATGCCGCCCGGGGCGAGGATGCGGTCCAGTTCGCGCACAAAGGCGAACACGTCATAAACATGCTCCAGCGTGTCCAGCGAAATGATGGTGCCGGCCTCGCCGTCGGCGAAGGTGGTCGGCCCCTCGAAGTTTTCCACCCGGTCCACGCCCGGCCCGGGGCGCATGTCCGTGCCGAGGTAGGGGACACCGGGAAAGAACCCGCGCAAATCGCCCCAGCCGTGCTGGCCGTCCACCTGCAGCGCGCCCACCTCCACCACGGGACCGGCCGCCCCGAAGTTTTCCGCAAAGGCCCGTGTGATTGCTTTTGTGTTCATCCGCATGGCGTCACCCCGTCGATTCCTCGTTTTCGCCGATACCCAGCACCTCGCGGAACAGCGCCGCCGTGCGCGTGCCCTCCGCGGTCACGGAGTATTCCGCCGCCGTGGCCAGACCGTTCGCGATCAGCCGCTCCCGCTCCGGCGCGTCGTCCAGCAGCGCGAGCGTTTTTTCCACGATTTCATCGCGGTTGAAGGGGTCGATGAGCAGGCAGTTGTGCCGGTGCTTGGCATACTGGGTGATGCCGCCCTCGTGTGTGAGCACGGCGGCGGTGCCGCAGGCCATCGCCTCCAGCCCGGGCCGGCCAAAGCCCTGGAAGGTGGAGCAGTCCAGCAGAATCATGGAGTCGTTGAGCGCGCGGGCCACCTCCGCCATGTCGGAAAGTTTTCCGTAGGACCGCACCGGGAAGGACAGCGCCGCCGGGTCGTAGCCGTCGCCGTAGACGGCGAGGGTGATTTCGGGCCGCCGCCGGTGGATTTCGGCGTAGACCTCGCAGAGCATGGGGAAGTTGCGCCGCCCCGAACTGGGCCGCGCCAGGCTGATAATCTGCGGCGGACGGGGGCGGCCCGCATCAAAAAAGAAATCGAGGTTGAGTCCGAGCGGTATGATTTGCACCCGCTTGCCAAAGGGCTTGAGCAGCCGCGCCAGCCAGCGGGTCTTCACAATCTGGTTGTCCACCAGGTGATAGGTGCGTTCGGCGCGGACCTCCAGGTCGGGCCGGGTGCCGGTGTAGAAGTCCGGCTCGTAGTCCTGGACAAAGTAGGCCGCCCGCAGGCCAGGCCGCAGCCGCTGCAGCAGCGCCGCGGTATAGGCGGTTTCCCAGGCGGTGGCCACCACCAGGTCGCACTCCGGAAAGCCCGCCACCAGCGCCGCCTTGTCGGGGTACACGTAGGGCCGGAAGAACATGGGGAACAGGCGGAACACATTCTCGTCCACCGGGCCGTAGGTGGCCACGTTGGCGTCAAAGCCGCGCAGGACCAGTTGGTTCACGACCTGCAGCACCGAGATGATGCCGCCGTAAAGGGAGACCGCGGGCAGAATGTAGAGCACCCGCGGCGGGTCGGCCACGGCGCGCTCCGTCAGGGGCGCGGGCGCTGGCATGATGCCGTCCAGCATGGCCCCGAGCCGCATTTCCGCGCGTTCCCGCGTGACGGGCTCGTCCCCCGGCCCGGGGGCGGCGGTGCCGCGCGCGGCAAGCTCCTCCAGATGCGCCCGCAACGGCGCGACCGGGTCCTCGCGCTGCCACCATGCCGTCAGCTGGTCAAACTCGCCGCCCCAACGGTCCATGAAAATGGCCTTGTTGCGGCGCATGTTTTCGTTGCGGCCCTCCTCCTGAAAACTTCCCCAGCCGTGGTGGAAAATATAGAGGCCGTCGTCCACCGCCACCCGCCAGTCCGCCTTCAGCGCGCGCATGCACAGGTCCGCCTCCTCCCAGTAGCCGAAACCGTAGGCCTCGTCAAACAGGCCAATCTCCTCATACACGGCGCGCCGGACGGCGAAAAAGAAACCGGAGGCGTTGTGGATGTCCGGCAGCGCGCCCGTGGAGAAGGCCCGCGCCTCGCGGGAGAGCCGGTGGATGTTGAACCCGTTGGGAAAGGGGATGCGGGTCCAGTTCGCCCAGGTGGACACGGGGTTGACCACGCCCACTTTCGGGTCCGCCGCAAAATCCGCCTCCAGCCGTTCCAGGAAGCCCGGCAGCATCACCGTGTCGGAATTGACGAGCACCACCAGGGGGGCGTCGCCCGCCTCAATGCCGCGGTTGACCGATTTCAGGTAGCCCAGGTTGCTTTCATTGCGCAGCAGGGTGACGGGCATCGGCGCCAGGGCGAGCAGTTCGTCCAGGCCCGCGCGGGTATGGCTGTCGCCGCAGTCGTCCACCACGATCAGCCGGCAGGGCCGGGTGGCGCACTGGAACACACTAAACAGGCATGACCGCACATGGTGCATGCTGTTGTACACGGGCACTACCAAGTCAAACATCGAGTACCTGCCTTTTTGCGCCGCTCAGGCGCCGTCCGGGTCGGCCCCCTCGACCATCGCGTAAAAATGCTCGTATGCGGTGGCGACGACGTCCACGGAGTGCTTGCGCGAGTGGACGCCGCACATGTACCGCAAATGATCCAGGTACGGGGTGCGCCGCGCGTGAAGCATGGCGCCCGCCAGGGCGGCCGCGCCGTCCGGCGGGTACAGGAACCCCGTGTCCTCCTCTATGACATATTCGGGAAGCCCCCCGAGCTCCGGCGCAACCACCGGAACCCCGTAGGACTGGGACAACAGCACGGAACTGGAAACCCAGATGTCGCGGAAGGCGAAGACCGAAAGGTCGAACGCGGCCAGCCACAGCGGGATTTCCGCGTCCTCCAGCAGCCGCGCCTCCATGCGCACCTTTCCCGTCTTGGCCGCCAGCGCGCGGAGCTCCTCCGCATAGGCCGCATCACCGGGCCGGCCGGCCACCACCAGCATCGTGTCGGGGGCCGCGACCAGTACCTGCTCAAAGGCGGAAAGAATGGCCTCCACGCCCTTGTACGGTTTGAGTTCGCCGAGGTGGCCGAACACAAACAGCTCCGGGGGCAACCCGAGCTTGCGCCGCGCCTCGTCCCTTTCGGGCGCGGGGCCGTAGACATTCTCAAAAGAGGGGTGTGGAATCACCCGAATCCGGCGCGGCTCCGCAAACTTGGCCACAAAAGGCCGGGCGTTTTCACTGAGCACCACCACGCCGTCCATGATTGGCAGCGCCTTTTCGGTGAATTCCCGGTCAATTTCCAGGAATTTCCGATCATGGGGCCAGGGGTTGTGGAAGGTGTGCGCCAGCCGGAAGCCGGCCTGTTTCAGTTCCGCCAGCTTTCCGAGAAGCTCCTGCGCGGCACGTCGCGTGGCGTCCAGGTCCCCGCCCCGGTCATGATACAGCGCGTCGAACTGGTGGAAATGCACCATCCGGCACCGGTCGGCGGTGCCGGTGGACGGGTCCAGCAACTCGTCGAAACGCACGGAAAAATCATAGGCCCAGCCGCGCTGGCGCAGTTCGTCGGCGATAACGCGGTAGAAGGGGTTGCGCGGCGCGGGCGGCGTGAACTGGGTCACCCGCAGCCTGTTCACCCGCTCGCGGTCGAGCGGTTTCAGCGCGGCGTCCACAACGGTTGTCTTCTTGCCTCCCCCGAGGGAGGGCGCCGTCTCGGTGAGCCGGGGTTGGGTGCCGTAGGATTTGCGCCACAGGCTGAAGGCGCGCGCATAGGCGTCGGCCTTCACGGCGCGCGGCGATTCCGCCGGTTGCGGGCGCAGTTTTTCCAGCCCGCCCACAATAAGCCGTCCCGCTTTCCAGCGCCACGAGGCGCGCACCATTTTGCCCTGGTGGTGCATTTCCTCAAAGAGCGCGCACAGCCGCAGGGCGTCGTTTGCCGCCTCATTGGTTTCCCGCGCGAGCCGGTCGATTATGGGGGCCGCCGCCGCCGCGCTGCTGGCGTGTCCGGCGGGGGCCCGATGCTTCTGCCGGTCCTCATAGTCCCGCTTCCAGGCGTCGTATTTGGCAAGGGTGGCCATGAGCCGCTGCGGCGACTGGGACTGGTTCGGCCGGCGCAGCGCCTTCTCCACGAGGCGCACCGCCCGGTTGCCCGCGCGCCAGCGTTGCGAGCGCAGCATTTCCACATACTCCCGGCCCGTCTCCTCCATCAGGTTGACCAGCATCCGCACGTGCCGCGCGGCGGTGTCCCGCTCGCGCAGCGCGCCTGCCCGCCGCTCCGCCGCCATTTCGCGCTCCAGCTTTTCCCGCCGGCGCTCTTCCGCCTCCATTTCCCGCTCGTGCTTTTCCCGCCGGCGCTCTTCCGCCTCCATTTCCCGCTCGTGCTTCTCAACGGCCGCGAGCCGTTCGGCCAGTTCTCGGGCATGATTGCCAAGGACATCCACCTGCGCGACAAGCGCCGATTCCCGTTTTACTGCCTTTTCTTCCGTCCGGTCCAGCTTCCCCTTCAGCCAGTCAATGTCATGACGTTTGTTTTCCAGGCGCACCAGCGTGTCCACCCGCGCCGACTCCAGGGACTCAAGCAGGCCGGCAAAGCGTCCGCTGTCGAGCAGGGACTCGACGAATGCGCCCACTTCCGGAAAGCGCTTCACATGTTCCGCGTCGCGCAGGATGCCCAGGCCGTGCATCACCGGGATGATGTCCAGCCGCCACCCCTCCCGTTCCTGCAAGAAGTCCTCCGCCGCGGTGCGCACGCCGTTGCGGGGGCCGCCCTCGTGCAGGGCGTTGCAGTAGCTGCGGTTCAGCCCCCCTTTTTCCGAAAGTTCGGAGACGCCCGGCAGGATGCCGCCCTGTCCAAAGGGATGGCGGAACTCTTCGGGGATGCGTTCGGGGCTGTAATACAGGTCGCGGCGGCCGTAGGGCCAGAGCATGTCGTGCAGAAAGAACAGCGGCATCGGCGCGCCCGCCTTCGCGGCGGCGGCGCTGAGCGCCTTTAGTTCATGGTAAACGCAGTACCAGTTGTGGTCACCGTCCAACAGGGCGGCGTCCATAGGGGGCAGTCCCGCCAGCCCGTCCGGGCTGGGCAGTCCGCGCAGTTCAAAGCGGTCGCCGTACCTGGACTTGAGCGCGGCCGCGTCAAAGCGCGGGACCGGCTCGATTACGTGCAGCACCGCACCCCGTTCCGCGCAGTGGGCCAGGAGCACTTCGGTGTGTTTGCCCTCCTCCGCGCCGATTTCCAGCACGTTGCGGGGCTTGACCATTTCAAGCAGGGGCCGGATGACGGGTTCCCAAAACACAAACATGATGCTGTTCACCCCGGTTTGATAAACTCACGTTTATTGAGTGTAAACGAAACCGCGCACCTGAGCAAGGAAAGGGCATGGGCCACGACACCCCCCGGACCGGGACGGCATTGAGCTGGATTTCCGCGCTGCGGCAAGCCCTGCTGCGCGGCCCGCGCGCGCGCGCCGCCGACGTGCTGGCGCGCGATCTGTGCCGCGCCTGCTGGAACGGCGCGGCCGATTTGTTTCACGCG
Organism: Candidatus Hydrogenedentota bacterium; assembly: GCA_903902895.1. Classification (GTDB taxonomy): domain Bacteria; phylum Hydrogenedentota; class Hydrogenedentia; order Hydrogenedentales; family CAITNO01; genus CAITNO01. Next base: position 10,880 of record CAIUWO010000033.1, read on the forward strand.
GACGCCCCAACGCACCGGGGCCACCGGCAGGAGCGGCACCGGCTGCACGGACTGGTGCAGGATGTCGTGTGGCGGCCCGGCCACGCGGGGCGCATGGCGGCCTATGCGGAGGGCCTGAAGTCCGCGCTGCAGGAAGTCAAGACGCCTGGGGATGCGTTGCGCGTCGCTTTCCTGCTGGAGGGGTTGAACAACTCCGGCGGGGTGCTGTCGGTCATGCAGTTGATGGGGGAGCTTGGCGCGCTTGGCGTGGAAACCACCGTGGTGGTCCGCAGTCCCCGGTTTTACGATCCGGACATGTGCCCGGGTGTCACGTCGCTCTTCTTCAAGAACGACCGCGAACTCATCGGCAACTTTCCCCCCTGCGATGTGGCCGTGGCCACCTACTGGCCGACCATGCACCTGCTTGCCGAGTGCCATCTGGCGCGGCCGGACTTTGTCCCGGCCTATTTCGTGCAGGATTTCGAGCCGGATTTCTATGCGGGGTCAGACCGGCACACCCGCCAGGCCGTGCTCGACACTTACCGCATGACCCCCTTCTGTTTCGCCAAGACCCCGTGGATTTGCGAAAAGGTGCGGGCGGCCGGTGGCGCCATCGAACTGGTGCCGCCCGGCGTGGACCTGAACCTGTTTTGCCCCCGGCCCACGCTGCGGAACCCGGGGCAGAAGCCGGTGGTGCTCATGATGGTGCGGCCCTCCACGCCGCAGCGCGGGCTGGACACCCTGCGCGCCACACTGGCCCTGCTGGCCGAGCGCGGTGCGGCGGAGACGGCCGAGTTTAAGGCCTTTGGCTGCCCGCCGGAAGAGCTTGCGGGGTTGGGGCTCCCGGTGCCCGTGACGGCGCTGGGCGTGCTGCCCAATGCGGCGCTGCCCCAGGTGTACTCGGACGCCTGCCTGTTCCTGGAAACGTCCCATTTCCACGGTTTCGGCCGCACGGCGGCCGAGGCCATGGCCTGCGGCACCCCCTGCGTGATGACGGACAGTGGCGGCGTGCGGCTCTTCGCCGAACACGACAAGAACTGCCTCATGGCAGAATCGGGAGATTCGGAACAATTGGCGGCCCACGTGCTGCGCCTGATTTCGCGGCCCGAGGAGCGGGCGCGACTCGCCCAACACTGCCGCGAATCCGTTCAGGATTTCGACCTGCGCCGCTCCTCGGAAAAGACCTTGGACTTCCTGCGCCACGCCGCAAAGTAGCGCCGCAACGCCCCAGCCGGAGCGTGCCGGGAAGACGTGCTCGAAGCGCATCGGAGCACACCGGTGATTTGGCTCAACGCCGGTCAGGCGTCCGGGGTGTCCTTCACCTGTCTCTCAGCGCCTCTATGACGGAGCTCGCCACGGCCGCAACCAATCCGGCGATAAGCAGAACCGAGCCTGGCAATAGGAGCCGCCGGTCCGCCATCAACCCCGCTGCGCCGACCAGAGTGCCTGTCGTCATGACCCAGGTGCTGACGCCCCATGACCGGGATCTGCTGCCGGGAACCGGCTGTTGGGTCTCAGCGTCCCTTCCCGGACGCAGTGCGCGCAAGACCCGAAAAATTTCGTACATGCTGACGTCCTTTGCGATAGAGCGAGCACGAACGGAGGCAGGCGGGAAAAGTGACACTAAAGCCGCGACCCCGCCAATCCGCATGCCGCTTGACATCAACATAATATCATGCAGACCCCGCCCGGCACCCAGTTCACGCTCCCATTTATGGGCTGCCCGCCTACTTCCACAGATCCCGGATGGCTTTGGCTATCTCCGTGTTGTCGAGGTAGGCCCCGCGCACGGGGTCCTGCTCGTCGGCGTACTTCTTCAGAATGTCCGTGCCCTGGCCGCGGGCGAAGAGCGGCACGAGGCTGTTGGTGTGGCCCTTGGCCTGGTAACCCCCCTTGGGCAGCACGCCCTTGCCGGCGTTCTCCATGTCCCGCGCCCCGTCGGGACCGGAGAGGCGGCCCGTTTCGTGGTCGGCGGTGATGACGAGCAGCGTGTTGTCCCAGCTGCCCTCCCGGTTGACCCAGTCGATCACGGCCGCGATGGCGTCGTTGAAATCAACCATTTCCTCCACCATGCGCCCGTAGGCTTGCGTGTGGCCCGCCCAGTCGATGGCGCCGCCCTCGACCATCAGGAAGAATCCGTCGCCGTCTTTAAGCACGTTGATCGCGCCCAGCGCCATGTCGGCCAGCGGGGGCACGTCGGTGCGCCGCGGCGTCTCATAGGGCGCGTCGTCGCGCAGGTTGTCGTCATGGCCGGCGCGCGCCACCTGCGAGGTCGAATAGGAGCGCATGACGCCCAGGACGCGCTCGCCGCCTGCGGCCTTCTCCGCAAGGGCCTTGAACTCGGCCGGTTCCTGAATCACTTTCCATCCGGACCGGGCCGGGTCGTGCAGCATTTCCCAGGTTTCCCTGCCGCCGACATACTGGTAGCGTTCGGCCTCATCGGTTTCGCCGTTGGCTTTGCCGTCGTCGTCGAAATCGGGATGGCCGCCGCCCATGATCACCCGGACGGGCGACTCCAGCAGCATTTCTTTCGCGATGTCGGTGTAGTGGCCGCGGCTCATCTGGTGCGCGGCGAATCCGGCGGGCGTCGCGTGGGTGATGGGCACCGTGGTGACCAGGCCCACGGCCCGGCCGTGCGCGTGCATGAAGTCCGCCATGGACTCCAGTCGCTCCCCGTCCGGCCCCAGGCCCAACTGGCCGTTCTTCGTCTTCACGCCCGTGCTCAGCGCCGTCGCCGCCGCCGCCGAATCGGTGCAGCCTTTGTTGATGTAGGCGGGGTCCGACCACGCCTTTTCCGGGTCATAGGAACCGCGGGCGGCATAGGTGCTGACCGCCAGCCGGACAAAGTCGGGGGTCTCATAGGGAAGCTTTCCCGCCTCACCGTTTTGATAATACCCCCCCGCGAGCACCTGGTTGAACCCCATGCCGTCGCCGATCATCAGAATCACCACCTTGGGCGGCGCCGCCTGCGCGGTCCCAACGGCCATGGTGGCCAGCAGCGCAAACGCCACGCCATAAACACGGTACTTCATGTCTCGTCCTTTCATACTGCTTCGGGAAAGGCGCCATTCTCCACCTTTCCTGCCCCAAGGACAAGTTAGATTTCCGTGAGCCGGGGTCTCGACGACAACAAGTTCCCCCACCGCGTTCGGGATGACAGGGGGGGCCGTTGTGCTACAATGCGGCGAGGAGGACGACTGCATGTCTTCGACCAGTCCTGTGGCCTATGGCGCGCCCGATGAGGAGACGCCGCGGCACCCGCTTGACGTGTTTTTTGCGCCCCGTTCCGTGGCGGTTATCGGCGCATCGGAACGGCCGGCGAGCGTCGGGCGCACCATCTTCTGGAACCTTGTCAGCAATCCCTTCGGCGGCGTGGTCCACGCCGTGAACCCGGCGCGCCGCCAGGTGCTGGGCATTCCGGCGCATGCCAGCGTGCGCGACATCCCCGAGCCGCCCGAACTGGCCATCATCGTCACCCCGCCCCTCACCGTCACGGATGTGCTCGACGAGTGCATCGCCGCCGGGGTGAAGGCCGCCATCATCGTGTCCGCCGTGTTCAACCGCGGCGACCTGCCCACCCGCGCGCTGGAGGAGGAAATCCGCCGCCGCGTGGTCGAGGGCGGCATCCGCATCATCGGCCCGAACAGCCTGGGCGTCATGAACCCCCTGCTCGGGCTGAACGCCGCCTTTGCGGACCAGATCGCGCTGCGGGGCACGGTCGGCTTCATCAGCCAGAGCGGCGCCATCTGCCGCTCCGTGCTCGACTGGAGCCGGGAGACGAAGACGGGCTTCAGCAAGTTCGTCTCCTTTGGCGGCATGGTCGACGTGCAGTGGAGCGACCTCATCTACTATCTGGGCAACGACCCCGGCACGCGCAGCATCGTGATCTACATGGAGGCCGTCGGCGACGCGCGCTCCTTCCTTTCCGCCGCGCGCGAGGTGGCGCTGTCCAAGCCGATCATCGTGCTCAAGGGCGGCCAGACCGAGGCCGGCGCGCGGGCCGCGCGCACCACGGGCTACTCCTCCACCGACACCTGCGACGACGCGGTGCTTTCCGCCGCGCTGCGCCGCTGCGGCGTGCTGCGCGTGGACGATGTGGAGACGCTTTTCTTCATGGCCGACGCGCTCGGCAAGCAGCCCCGCCCCAAGGGGCCGCGCCTCACCATCGTGAGCAACGCCGCCGCCCCGGGCGTGCTGGCCACGGACGCCCTGATTCGGGCGGGCGGCGAGCTGGCGCCCATGTCGGACGCCACGCTTGAGGAACTTAACCGCGTCATGCCGCCCTACTGGAACCATGGCAACCCGATCGACATCGTGGCCGACGCCGACCCGGCGCGCTACGCGGCGGCGGTGGAAATCGCGGCGCGCGACCCCGAGAGCGACGGGCTGCTGGTCATCCTCACACCGCAGGCCAGCGCCGACGCCGCCCGCACGGCGACGGCCGTGGCCGACGCCGCCGCCGGCAAGGGCAAGCCGCTGCTGGCCTCGTGGATGGGCGGGGAAACTGTCGCCCCCGGCACGCACGTGCTCACCGAAAGGCTGGTTCCGACCTTTGCCTATCCCGACGCGGCGGCCCGCATCTTTGCCGCCATGTGGCATTACAGCGAAACGCTGCGCGGCCTCTATGAAACGCCCCGGCCCGGCGCGGGGGGAGTCTCCGAGGCGCGCGCCCAGGCCAGGGCGGCCGAGATCATCCGCGGCGCCCGCGGGGCCGGCCGCACGCTGCTCGACGAGGCCGAGTGCCGGCACCTGCTCCAGGCGTGCGGCATTCCCGTTTCAGAACGGCCGCCCGAACGCGACGAGCTGGCGCTTGTCTTTGCGGGCAACATTGACCCGCAGTTCGGACCCTACCTTACCTTCGGCGCGGGCGGCCCGCTGGGCGCCATCCTGCGCGACCGCGCCATCGCCCTGCCCCCGGTCAACTCCACCCTGGCGCGGCGCACCATGGAGCGCACCCGCATCTACGGCGCGCTGCGCGACGGCTTTGGCAATGTGACCGCGCGCGTCGAGGAGCTGGAGCGCATGTTTGTCCGTTTCGGCGACCTGGTCCTGGGCCAGCCGTGGATACGGGCCATCGAGGTGAACCCCATTGTCATCGGCCCCAACGGGGTGGTGGCGCTGGATGCATGGGTCACCCTGCACGACGCCGATACCCCCGAAAGCGCCCTGCCCCGGCCGGCGATACGGCCCTATCCCTCCGAGCACGCCGTGCGGACCACGCTCAAAGACGGGTCCGAAATTGTGCTGCGCCCCGTGCGCCCCGAGGACGAGGGCGCGATGGTCGCGTTTCACCACACCCTTTCCAGTGAAACCGTGTACTTCCGCTACCTGCGCCTGCTCTCGCTCGACCAGCGCATCCGCCACGACCGCCTCACCCAGCTTTGCTTTGTGGACTACGACTGCCAGGTCGGCCTCGTGGCCGTCCAATACGACGAGGCGCTGGACGTGGACTGCATCCTCGCGATCTCCCGGCTCGTCAAGATTCACGGCACCCGCGACATGGATTTCGCCGTGGTCGTGAGCGACGCCTTCCAGGGGCGCGGACTGGGCGAGGCGCTGCTGCGCCACAC
>CAIUWO010000034.1 GCA_903902895.1 Candidatus Hydrogenedentota bacterium
CTCTTGACCGATGGGAACCCGAAAACCCAGACTTTTGGAGGGAAACCGGCAGGCATGTCGCGTGGCGAACGTTGATTATCACCACTGTCACGCTTACGCTTTCATTTGCCACTTGGTTCATGATGAGTGCTGTCGTGGTGCGCCTGCCGGGAATCGGCTTCAACTTTACGCCCCGGCAACTGTTCTGGCTGACGGCAATGCCGGGATTGGCGGGCGGCACGTTGCGCATCCTGCACACGTTCCTAATCCCGATTTTCGGCACACGGCTGGTGATCAGCGTGGCCACCCTGCTAAAACTGATTCCCTGCGTCGGCATCGGGCTGGCCGTGATGAATCCGGACACGCCCTTTTGGGTTTTCGTGGTACTGGCCCTTGCCTCCGGCCTCGGCGGGGGAGATTTCTCCTCCTATATGCCCAGCACCAGCATGTTCTTTCCCAAGCACCTCCAGGGAACCGCATTGGGCATTCAGGCCGGCATCGGAAATTTTGGCGTGAGTCTGGCCCAGTTTGTAACCCCGTGGATTATTGGCTTTGTGATATTCGGCGGTCTTGTGGGTGGACCGCAGACGCTCACCAAGGGTGCCGTGACGAAATCGGTCTGGTTGCAGAATGCCGCGTTCTGGTATGTTCCGTTTCTGGTGGTCTTTGCCGTGCTGGCATGGTTTCTCCTGCGTAGCATCCCCATCAAGGCATCCTTCCGCCAGCAGCTTGACATCTACGGCAACAGGCACACCTGGATCATGACTTCGCTCTACATAATGACCTTCGGCTCCTTTTCGGGCTTCTCGGCCACCTTTCCGATGCTCATCAAGGAACTCTTCGGCAAGATGGACAATGCGCCGGACCCCCTTGCCTTTGCGTTCATCGGGCCCTTTGTGGGCTCGCTGGTGCGCGTGCTTGCCGGACCACTTGCCGACAAATGGGGCGGAGCCAAGCTCACGCAGATCAGCGGAATCGGCCTGTTGGCATGTTCTATCGGCGTCACTTTTTTCACCGCGCCTCAAGGCATGGGTGAGTTTCCGTTCTTTGTGGCCATAATGCTGGGACTCTTCTTCTTTTCAGGCATCGGCAACGCGTCCACGTTCCGCCAGATTCCCGTCATTTTCGAGCCGCGCCAGGCGGGCGGTGTGCTGGGCTGGACTGCGGCCATTGCCGCCTACGGTCCCTTCGTGTTTGGCCTGGCCATCGGCGAGGTGCTCTCGCGGACCGGCACCCCCAACCTCTTCTTCTTCGGTGCGGCCGCATTTTACGCGGTCAATATCGGAGTCAACTGGTGGTACTACGCTAGAAAGAACGCGGTAACCGCCTGCTAGACACCCAAACAGGTGTTGGCGCCACATGCCCGCAGGCGTAGGGTCACAATATTTAACCTAACTGTATGCACCTTGTTTCAATTGGTTTGTATGTTGCCCCGTTTTTGTCTCGTGGTCGATGGAATACGTTGCGGTGCAGGAGCATCGGACTTTGTGCTGACCAAAGTGTCGCAACTGCCAAATAGTGTGGAAAAGATGATGCAGATCAGGGCCCGGCAGGCCGTTCGCGACGCGCGCTGAACGGACCGGGCGGGGACCGTACCGGCATCGCAAAGTCCGTTGACCTAACCCCTCCCCCGCGAAAGTCGTTGCGCCGCAAAGAAATAGTGGTGGGCGAGGAGGGGCTCGAACCCTCATCCCCTTACGGGGAACGGATTTTAAGTCCGTCGTGTATGCCAGTTCCACCACTCGCCCAGGGAGAACCGTCTCCGCGAACCCGCCTGTCTTGCAGAAGGTATACCACGGGGTGTGAGCGGATCAAGGCGCGGCCGGAACGGCGCGACCTGTGTGAAGCATTCCGAAGTGTTCGGCGCGTTTGAGACGTAAGCGCGGCTCGGGAACGCCCCTTGGAGCGCCGGCACCCGCCTGCGGGCGCTGCGTCAGGCCATTTCCCAGATGGTGCTCATCCCCATGCCGCCGCCCGCGCACAGTGTGGCCAGTCCAAGGCTGTTGCCGCGGCGTTTCATCTCGTTGAGAAGGGTGATGATAATCCGCACGCCGGTGCAGCCCACGGGATGGCCGAGGGCGATGCCGGAACCGTTCACGTTGGCAATGTCGCGCTTGAACCCCATGAGTTTCTCGCACGCGAGGTATTGCGCGGCGAACGCCTCGTTCAACTCGATCAGCTCGATGTCCGCCATCTTGAGGCCCGCGCGTTCGAGGGCCTGCTTTGTCGCCGGCACCGGCCCGTAGCCCATCAGTTCGGGTTCAACGCCCGCCAGGCCGTAGCCGCGCAGTGTGGCGATCGGCGTGAGGCCCAGTTCCCTCGCCTTGTCGGCGCCCATGAGCACCATGGCCGCCGCGCCGTCGTTGATGCCGGCGGCGTTGCCGGCGGTCACGGTGCCGTCCGGCTTGAATGACGGCTTCAGTTTGGCCAGCTGGTCTATGGTCAGGCCGCGCCGGAAATGCTCGTCCGTGTCGAACACGACGGGCTCTCCCCGCTTCTGCGGCAGGACCACGGGAAGTATCTCGTCCCTGAACCTGCCCGCGTTGGTGGCGGCCTCCGCGTTGTTGTGCGACCGGCACGCTATCTCGTCCTGCTCCCCGCGGGATATGCTGTATTTTTCCGCGAGGTTCTCCGCGGTGATGCCCATGATCAGCCCGCACGACGGGTCAGTGAGCCCCACCAGAATCCCGTCCGTCAGGATCCCGTGCTGGAGTTTGCCGCCCCAGCGCGCCTGGTCCAGCGTGTGCGGCGTGCGGCTCATCACCTCCACGCCGCCGGCCACCACGATCTCCTGGTCGCCAAGCATGATTTGCTGCGCCCCGTAGACCACGGACTGCATCGCCGACGCGCAGTTGCGGTGTATCGTCACGCCGGGCACGGTAATCGGCAGACCGGCCTTGAGCGACGCGAGCCGGGCCATCACCACCTCGTCCAGCCGCTGCATGCACTGGCCGGCAATGACCTCGCCCACCGCCTCGGGCGGGATGTTGGCCCGCCGTATGGCCTCCTTAATGACAAGTCCCATAAGTTCGGGGGCGGGGGTGTCCCGCAGGGTTCCCCCGAAGGTGCCTATTGCCGTCCTCACGCCGGATACCGCAACCACTTCCTGCATCGCCGTGTCTCCCAGGTCGATTTGTTAAAGACTTGCAACGCCAAGAACTCCTCCCGGCAAATGGTGGCTTTCGCCGCCGTTGAGGAGCCTTCTTCCTATACTACAACTCTTGAGGACAACACAAATTGCACGCCAATCCTTCCTGTATCGGACGCCTGGCCCAAGAGTGCCGTCGCACAGGCGACAACAAAGCGCCAAAGAACCCGGCTTTCTTGTGGTATACCGCTTTCTTTTGCCGTTCTTGGAGGCCCCCAAGACAGAAAGGCGGGACAAGTGGCGATAGTTATAAGTAAGAGGAGGGATGGTTAATCGAGAAGAAAGAGATGGAGGCGGCACCCGGATTTGAACCGGGGTATAAAGGCTTTGCAGGCCTCTGCCTTACCACTTGGCTATGCCGCCACCGTAATTTTGATTTTAGGCGATACCCCCGGGATATGTCAAGTCTGGCAAGCTGGTTTGGAGGCTCCGGCGCGGCAGAGGCCCCACAGGCCGCATGGCGGCCTTATTCATTTAGCATATTATTCTGGTAATTTTCAGAAACTTGTGCTACCGTATAGGTGCGTTGCATGTCTGTCTAAGATGTCTACTTTTTCGCAGGGGGCTTGTGATGAAGCAGGACACGATAGAAGCCGAGTGCTTGTGTGTTTCGGCCGGTCCGGGGGGGCCGAACGAGGGGGAGCGGCAATTTGCGGAGCTGCAGGCGATCTATGCGTCCGCGCCCGTGGGTCTGTGCACGCTGGACACCCAGTTGCGCTATCTGCGCATCAATGACCGCCTGGCCGCGCTCAATGGGGCGCCGGCGGCGGAACACATTGGCCGCACCGTCCGGGAGATGGCGCCGCGCTTTGCCGAAAAGGCGGGGGCGGTAATGCGGCGGGTCGTGAAAAGCGGGTTGCCCGTGATGGGCTTGGATATCACCGTGCAAACGGCGGCCGGACCGGGGGCGGCGCGCCATTGGTCCACCAGTTGGCTGCCGGTCAAGGATGACGCGGGCAAGGTGGTTCAATTGAATGTCTGGGCGCTGGACGTGACGGAGGGCAGAGGCACCCGGCAGCAGCTTGAAAAAATGAACCGCGAACTGGCGCTGGCCTACCGGTGGCTCAACGGCATCATTGACGGAACAGCCGACTCCATCGCCGCGCTGGACACGGACTGCCGCTTCATCGCTTTCAACAAGGCCTGGGCGTGGGAGTACGAGAAGATCTTCGGCCGTCCGCTGCGGCCGGGGGACAGTCTCATGGACGCGCTCGCGCCTCATCCCCAGGAACGGGACGAAGCGCTGCGCGTGTGGCAGCGCGCGCTTGCCGGAGAGTCGTTCACGGTGATTCAGGACTTCGGCGGCAGGGCGCGCATGCACAGCCAGTACGAATGCACTTACAGCGTGATCCGCGATGCCGATGGGGGGCAGATAGGGGCCGCCCTGATCGCGCGCGACGCGACGCGGCGAATTCACGCGGAAGAGCGTTTTCGCGTCGCCGCAGAATGCCTCAGTGACGTTATTTTCGAGTGGGATTTGCGCGACCGGATAGAGTGGTTCGGCGATGTGGACGCCCTCATGGGGCATGCGCCGGGCGGTTTTCCGCGGCATGCGGCGGCATTGGCGGCCGCGCTCCATCCCGACGACCGCGCGGCGGTTGTTGCGGCCATAAAACGCCGTTTGGAGGACGACGCCCCCCTTGCCGGCAAGTTCCGGGTGAAAAAAGGGAATGGCGACTACGCCGTGTGGCTGGCCCGGGGCAAAACCGTGCGGAACCCGCAGGGCGGCGTGAACAAGTGGGTCGGGGCAATCACCGACATCACGGAGCGAAAGCGCACCGAGGCCATCATGGCGGCGCGGCTGCGGCTCATCACTTTCGCGCAAACGCATTCGCTGAAAGAGCTTCTCCAGGCCGCGCTGGACGAGGCCGAGGCGCTCACGGAAAGCCGGATTGGCTTCTTCCACTTCATGCTGCCGGATCAAAACACGCTGTTCCTCCAGGCGTGGTCCTCCAACACCGTCAAGAACATGTGCACCGCAGAGGGGGCGGACCAGCACTATCCGGTGGATTTGGCCGGTGTCTGGGCGGACTGTGCGCGGGAACGCCGCCCGGTGATTCACAATGACTACGCCAGTCTTCCCCGTCGCAGGGGACTGCCGCCCGGCCATACGCCGGTACTGCGCCAATTGGGGGTGCCCGTCATGCGGGGCGGACTTATCGCGGCCGTTCTGGGCGTGGGCAACAAGCCCGTCGACTATGTCGAGGAGGATGTAAAGATCGTGTCCGCGCTTGCGGACTTCTGCTGGGACATCGCGGAGAACAAGCGCGGCGAGGAGGCGCTTCTGGAAAGCGAGCGGCGGTACCGGGAACTTGTGGACAACACCGACACGGGTCTTGTGACACTCGACGAGAAAGGGGTCGTTCTGGAGGCGAATGAGTCCTATGTCCGGATGGCGGGCGCAAGAGACCGGGAGAGGGTGATCGGAGGGTCCGTGCTGGATTGGACCGCCTCCGACCACCGGGAGATGAACCTTGCCGCGATTGCCCGCTGCGTCAGGCAGGGGTACGCGCAGGATTTCGAGACGGTTTACCTGGGCAACGACCACAAGCGCAGGCACATACTCATTAATGCCGTGCTGCACGGCTCGCCGCAGGGCCGGCACATTGTGGCGTTCTGCCGGGACATCACCGAGCGCAAGTCGTCGGAACTGCGCATGGCGGACCTGCGGGCCACACTGACCGCCCGCGTCCGTGAACTGGAGAAGGCCACCGAGCACATCCGCAGACTTCAGGGGATTATTCCCATCTGCATGCACTGCCACAGGGTCCGCGATGATCAGCAGTCCTGGCGGCAATTGGAGCAGTATCTGCAGGAGCATTCCGACGCCCAGTTCAGCCACGGTCTGTGCCCCGAGTGTGCGGACACATTCTATCCGGAAGAGGATGACAAACCCGCCCCGGCCGCCCAAACGCCTTGAAAAGGTAGTGACCCACCCCGGCGGGAACATGGGCGGCGGGGCGCTCCTGTCCGCCCCCACTTGCCCATTCTTGTGGGTTTCCCGCACAATGCCACGGGCGGATCCCGCCTGACTGGAGGCCCTTCATGAGAATCCCTTGGTTCCCGGCCGTATTGGGAATGTTGCTTGCATGCACGGGCGCCCTCGCCCAGCAGCAGTCCTGCGCGGCCGGCCAGTTTGCCCTCGGACCCGTGCCGCCCGCGCAGGACTTGCGCACTATGGTGCGGCGGCGTCTGATTCGTGAGAGCTGCGACCTGCTGGCCCAGGCGGCGGCCAGGCGCCAGGCGGCGTTTGATTCGGGCGCATGGCAGGCATGGCGCGACGGGATTCGCCAGAGCGTGCGCGCCGGGCTGGGCGAGATGAAATTCGGGACGGACGGGCCGCCGCTCAACATCCGGGCGGTTTCCCGCCATGAACTGAAGGGCTATGCGGTCGAGAATGTGCTGTTTGAGTCGCTGCCCGGCTGGGACGTGAACGCCTCGGTATACCTGCCGGACGCAACGGCCTTTCCCCCGCCCTGGCCGGCCATCGTGGTGCCGGTGGGGCACAGCGGCAAGCAGATGGCGGATTACCAGGTGCCGGCGCAGCTCTTTGCCCGGTGCGGATATGCGGCGGTCACCTTTGACCCGCCCGGCATGTCGGGCGAGAAACAGGGCGGCAACGATCATTTCATCGACGGCGTGCGCTGCTACCTGACCGGACACTCGTCCAACCGCTACTTTGTCATTGACGCGCTGCGCTGCGTGGACTACCTCGCGAAGCGGCCCGACGTGGACATGCGGCGGGGTGTGGGCATGACGGGGGTCAGCGGCGGCGGCATGACCACCATGTTCGCCGCGCTGCTCGACGACCGCATCACCGTGTCTGGCCCGGCCTGCTGCGCCGTGCCGAACGCATGCCACCCCATTCTCGACGTCTATGCGCCCTGCGCCGAGACGCTGGCATGGAAGCGCTTCGCCGACGGGTATGACGATGTTGACGTGCTTGCCGCCGTGATGCCGACACCGCTGCTGCTCATGGCGGGCGCGCGGGACGAGGTGTTCAAGGAGGACTGGAGCAACCAGACCGCCGCCAGCGTTTTCGAGGGGTTCAGGAAGGCGAAACTGGCTGCGCGTTTCCGCTATTACTGCGGTCCCGGCGGTCATGGGTACTCGGTGGAAATGGCGCACGAGTTTGTGGAATGGATGGACCGGTGGATTCGCAACACGCCGGACCGGGAAGTGCCCGATTTCACCAAGGAGGACTTGGAACTGGCCGACCCGAAACTGCTGCAGTGCAGTCCGCGCCTGGACACCAACATGTTCACGGTCAACCGTGACCTTGCCGCCGCACTGCGCGGCAAGCGGTCCGGAGTTGCCGTGAGTGACGCGGCCAAACAGCTCTGCGGCGTGACAGATGCGGCGGCGGTTCCCACGGCACGGCAGGGCGGCAAGACGCTGGTGTGGTTTCACTGGCTTGAGGAACTGATGCTCCAGACCGACCCGGACATCGAGGTGCCCGCAACCTTCCTCTATCCCGCACGGGACGGGTGGAAGGGCGGCGCGGTGCTGTATTTTAACGACCGCGGGCGTTGGACCGATATGCGCGGGCAGGGCCCGCTGACGGCGGTGACCCGCTTTATCGAAAAGGACACGGACGGCCCGGCCATATTGAGCGTCGACCTGCCCGGCTGGGGCGACACGGCCTCGGCTGACATGCCCTACGACCTTGCCGGCTGGGGTGACCGGTCGCGGTGGACGACCTATGTCTCGGCGGCGGCCGGCGACCCGATTCTGGCGATGCGCATACGCGACGGACTGGCCGCGCTGGCATGGCTGCGGAGCCGCGGCGAGATTGACCCGGCGAAGATCGTTGTGGGAGGGCGCGGCATGGGCGGGATCGTCGCACTCCATGTGGCGGCGATCGACGGCCACGTCGCGGGCGTGTTCAGCGTGGACGGGCTGGCGAGCTTTGAGAGCCTTGCCGCGACGGAAAAGTATGCATGGTCACCCGAGGATTTCCTGCCCGGCGTGCTGCTGCATTATGACCTGCCTGAAATGGTAAACGCGCTGCCCATGCCCGTGCTGATCGCAAACCCGCTGGATGCGGCCAAGGAACCGCTGGACGCGGAGGCTGCCGCAAAGCTGTACCTGCCGCACGACAGGCTTACGGTGGCGGCGGGGGACTCCGGCACGGGAGAAAAGGAACAAATGGCGCGCTTTGTGGCGGCCGTCCTGCAGAAGTGAAGACCTTGCCTATCTTGCCAGGACGCTGATCGGTTCCAACAGCGCGTCGGCGATTAGGCGGTGGGCCAGATCGTTGGGGTGGACGCCGTCGAGGAGGAGTTCTTTGTAGGTGTGGGCATGGGCATAGTCGCTCAGGACCTGGTATACGTCCACGAGGGTTACATTTTCTTCGGCAGCCACTTTGCGGACGGCGGCGACGTGGTCCTGCATCACTTTGTTGAATCCCTCGACATCATTCACGTCGTAGGGCGGTTTGCCGTAGAGTTCCTTCTGCTGCGGCGACCAGCAGCAGGGGTTTGGGGTCATGAGGATGACCTTCGCGCCCACTTCTTTGAGGCGGCCCGTGAAATAGCGCAGATTCTCGTCGAAGCGCGCCGCGGTCACGCGGGGGACGCTGGCGTCCTTCCATACGTCTACGGCGGCGTCGTTGAGGCCGTAGTAGATGGTGACGATGTCGGGTTTCTTTTCGAGCACATCCTTTTCAAAACGTTCGCGTGCCTGGTCCGTGTTTTCGCCGCCCTTGGCGGCGGTGATGATGGTGGGCGCGATACCGTGGGCGGGCAGGTCCTGCTCGAGCAGCTTGGCGAAGTTGATGAGCGGGCCGCGCGCGGCGGTGGTGGATTCGCCAAAGAGCACGATGGTGGCCGGTTTTAGCGGGGTGGCCTGAGCGACGTTACCGCCGAGCAGCCATGCGGGGCTGAA
>CAIUWO010000035.1 GCA_903902895.1 Candidatus Hydrogenedentota bacterium
AGCCATGCCCGGTCCCCTTCCATCGGCAGCACAAACAGGACCGCCACCCCGTTGCCGCGCGCGGCGGCCGCGCACAGGGCCGGGTGGTCCGTCAGCCGCAAATCCAAACGCAACCACACCAGTGAAGCTGTGCTCATTCCAACCGCTCCTTCCTTGGCATACCGCACGGCACGCGCTCCAGGAACCCCCGCAGAATGCAGACTATTTCATGGTGCGCCGTCAGACCGGGTCCGCGCCCCCGCTCTTTCCCTGCGGCAAGCCGCGCGGCGGCGCCACCACCCCCGCGGCCACCAGCGCGTCATAGGTTTCGCGGTCCACCACGTCACCGCTGTTGACGATGCGCACGGTGCCGTTCACGGAAACCAGGTACTGGCGCGTTTCCACGCCGCGCCGCGTCACATGCGAGCCCTTCCGCATCATGTCATATTCAATGCGCACAAAAGCCTCGCCTGGGGAGAGGGACGGCGGTGCCGCCCGGTCCATGTCAAGCACGGGGTCGCGTTTTTCCGAGGCGACCGTGTCGCGCAGACTGTTGAGCATGCCCGGATGGGGGCGTCTGTTCTTTCGAAATAACACGGCGTTAGACCCTTACATTTGCCGCGGGCCGGCGCTCACGAACCTGTGGCGGGGGCGGAAGCGGGCGCCGCGCCCGTTGATACGGCGCCGGGCGGCGGCGGCGGCAGGTTTTGCGCGTCAACGGGAACGGCCACCAGGCCCTGCTTCACGCGGGAGTCCACGGCGTCGGCCGCCGCCTGGGCCATGTCCTTGAGCGCCGGGTCCGTTTCCGTCTCGGCGCATTTTTTGAGCGCATCCAGCACCGTCGCGTCGCCCACCATGCCCAGGCCCTGGATGGCGTGCTTGCGCACTTCGGCGCTCAACTTCGTGTCTAGCACGGCCTCGGCATACAGTTTTGTGTTTTGAATCACCGCCTGCTGCGGCATGTTGAGCACGATGGACGTGCGCTCTTCGGGGGTCGCGCCCGCACTGGACCACAATTCAAGGGCTTTGGCGAGTGCCTCGGGGTCGCCCGCCAGTTCCATCACCAGAATCGCGGCGCTGCTCACATGGCGGTCCGGGTCGGCCATTAGCTCCCGGAGTCGGGCCAGTCCCTGCGGCGTGCCCATGCCGCGCTGCTGCAGCACGCCGAGCAGGTGCGCCGCGGCCCCGCGCGAGACGGAGTCAATCGGTGTCCCCGTCAATTCGATGAGCCGGGGCTCATGGAACTGTGAAATGGCGGGCATGGTCGTCATTACCACCATCACCTTCTCGTAGGGGTCGGCGTCCTTTTGGGCCAGCACATCCAGCAGGGGAAGCAGCTTTTCCGGTCCCTGTGCGGCAAGCTTGCTCGCAATCTCTCCGGCCTTTGGAACGTCCAGATTGTCCTTTCCAGCCGTGGCCAGGGCCGTCCATTGCGCAACAAGCTGTTCCGGCGGCTCGGCGGCCGGCGCGGGCGGCGCGGCCGGTCCGGACCAGCATCCCCACAGGACCAGCGGCATGGCCGTCAGGATCAAGAGCGCGCGTATGGGCGTATTCATTGCTATAACTCCATTCTTGGCGGGGCGATCAAGGCGAAACACCAGCACGAACAGCGTAGCACAACCCGGTTCATAAAGCACGGCCCGGTTGCCATCGCCTGCGGTGGGATGCGAAACTCAGGTTGCGCGCTCATGGTCATAAACCAGTCGGCAGCGCGTCTCCGGGTCCTGTGCGGGCCGGAGACGCCGACATCGGAGCATTCCGACATGGCGCGCCGGTTTGTAAGGGTGGTAAACCCAGGGAAATGAAGAATGAATTACTCCATGTTGTCGGGCGGTTCAGGTATGACGCGATCGGTCCTGGTTGCCGGGTGCTTCCTGCTGGTCGGATTTTATGCGACCTACGCGCTTCTTGCCCCCGCGCCCAAGCCCGCGAGCGCGCCAGCCGCCGAATTTTCCGCGCTGCGCGCCATCGAACACAGCAAGGCAAGCGCCCGCGTGGCCCATCCCATGGGAACGGCGGCCAACGACACCATGCGCGCCTATATCCTTCAAAAACTGGCCGAGATGGGCGTGGAGGCGGAAGAGCAGCCGTCGCGTTATCTGAAGGGGAAAACCTGTGAGGTGTCCACGAACGTAATTGGGCGCATTCCGGGCACGGCCAATTCCAAGGCGTTCATGCTGATGGCGCACTACGACTCCACGCCCTACGGCCCCGGCGCCGCGGACGACGGCGCCGGGGTGGTGGCCATGCTGGAGACGGCCCGCGCGCTCAAGGCGGGAGCACCCCTGAGGAATGACGTTGTCTTTGTGTTTACCGACGGCGAGGAGTCCGGGACGATAGGTTCGCAGGCGTTCATGCGCACCCCCCTGGCCGAAAGGGTCGGCCTTCTCCTCAATTTTGAAACGCGCGGCACCAGCGGCCCCTCCGTCATGTTTGAAACCAGCGTGGGCAACGGATGGCTTATCCCGGAGGCAGCCAAGGCGGGGGTGGACCTGCGCGCCTGCTCGCTCATGTACAACGTGTACAAGATGATGCCCTTCAGCAGCGATTTCGGCAGGGCAAAGAAAGGGGGCCTGAAGGGGTTTAACGTTGCGTTCATCGACAATTTCTGCTGGTACCACACCAAGAACGACACGCCGGAGCACATGAGCCTGGCCAGTCTGCAGAACCACGGCTCCTATGCCCTTGGGCTGGCGCGGCACTTCGGAAACCTGCCGCTTGACGGCGACCTCGTCAAGCCGGACCTGGTGTATTTCAACACCATTGGCTCCCGCCTTGCCTACTACCCCATGTCATGGAGCGGGCCTATCGCGTGGACCGCGGGGCTTGTCTTTCTGGGCATGGTGATACTGGGCCTGTTTCGCCGCCACATGAGCTTTCTGGGATTTGCAGGAGGAATCCTGTCCTTCGCCCTGACAACGGTGGCGTCCGTGCTCACCGTCCTGGCCGCGCTGGGGGCGGTCTACGGACCGTCGAAGCTGTACACCCAGTATACCACCGGCATCCTCAATCTGCCCGACCTGGTCGCGCTGAACCACAACACCCTGTACGGATGGGCCTTCGCCGCGCTTGCCATAGGCGTTTTCGTGGCCTGTTACCAGGGGCTTTTCCGTTGGATGCGTCCGGCCAACCTTGCGGCCGGGGCGCTTGCCTGGTGGGTGGTCATCCTCGCGGCGGTGCAATATGTCATGCCGGGCGGCAGCTACGTCGCCGCATGGCCCCTGCTCTTTGCCTCGCTGGGCCTGGCCGTCTCGTTCCTGTGGCCGGCCGACACCTCCGCCCCCGCGCTGCGCGTGTTCCTGCTGGGGGCCTTCGCCGTGCCGGGCGTGGTGCTTGTGGCGCCGTCCTATCCGTTGGTTGTGTCAACGGTCATGATTATGATGGCCCCCGCTTTGGTGCTGGTCATGTTGCTGGTGATGAGCCTGCTGGTCCCGCAGATTCCGCTGATGACCAGTCCCAACCGCTGGTGGTTGCCGGTCAGCGCCACCGGTTTGGCGGTAATCATGCTGGCCTACGGCGCGGCTAACAGCGGATACAGCCCCGAGCGGCCAAAACTCAACAGTCTGGCCTACGGGCTCAATTTGGACACAGGCGCCGCCTCATGGTTCAGCTACGACAAGGAACTGGACGAGTGGACCTCGAAATTCTTCCCGTCGGACAGCGCCGCCCCGCCGCGCGGCGCCATAAGCGAGTTTATTTCGGGCGACAACAGGCAGTACTGGAAAGCCCCCGCGCCCGCGGCCCCCTATCAGGGCGCGCAACTGAAAGTTGTCAAGGACGGCACCGGACCGGACGGCCGCACCGTCACCATACATGTTGACGCGCCCGAACGGCCGCTCTATGTCCGGCTCCGGCAGGTGTCGGACAACACCATCCGTTCCGTTTCAGTCTTCGACCAGAACCTGGAGGGTGGCGGCAGGGACTGGAACATGAGTTTCCGGGGATTCCCGGGGGAAGGCGCCGACATCACCTTCCAAATCGATCCCGCGGCCCCGTTCACGCTCAGCGTTGAGACGCAATTGCTGGGCCTGCCCGTGCTTCCCGGAGTGCCGGCCAGGCCCGACCACATGGCCGTTGAACCGAACACCATCCGGCGACCCTGGTCGTTCCGCGGGGACGATGTGTACCTGGTCCGCAGCTGCGATTTCCCGGCTACGGCAAGCGCCCCGGTGCCTGCGCCGTAAACCCGCAGGCCACAGGCCCGAAAAACGGGGCGGTCTCTGTGGACGGCCGTCAGCGGATATCTTACGCCCTTCGGCGCCGCGCGCCGAGCGCGGCAAGGGCCAGCGCCAGGCCCGCCAGCGCGGCGGTCGAGGCTGCGGGCATCTGCACCTTGGGCGCCACGGCGAGCAGCATCCCGTTGCTTTCCTGCACGGCGGGGCTGTCGTCGGAGACGATGCAGGTGTATCGGCCGGCGTGCGCGAACAGCACGTTCGGTATGCTGTAGGTGGGCTGGGTGGCCCCGGCAATGTCGTCGCCGTCCCTGCGCCACTGGTACTGCACCGCGCCGTAGGGATGCCGCACATTCACCTGCATGGTGATCGCGCCGCCCTCATGGATGGTTGCGTTGGTCGGCGTGGGGCCCGTGATGTTGAGCCGTCCCGTGTCCGTTTCCACCAGGCAGTATTGCTGGTCCGTCACGGGAATGTCGTTCCATCCTCCCGAGTTGCCGTACATCACGCCCACGTCCTCGCCGTACCAGTCGTCCGGCTGCGGAACGTTCCAGTTGCTGTGCCAAGGCGGGACGGTCGCCCCGGAACCGTAGGCGCCATTGAAGAAGTTGGCGCCGTCTTCGGCCCACACCCACCGGCCTTCGGTATCAATGTCGTTTGCCCCCATGACAATAGTGTTCGCAAAGGGGCCGAACATGGTCTGTATCCACAGGTTCTCTGCAGCATCGTTGACCGTGGTCAGATAGCCACCCCACTGGTTGGCGAGCGTGTTGCCTTCGGCCCAAGTCATGGACGGGGTAAGCTTGTAGTAATGCCCGTTGGCGGGGTTGCGAATCCAGTCCTTGCCGCGGTCGCCGATACCCTTTCCGGGCATCAGATATATCTCATTGATGGCCTTGCGCGGCTGGCTGGCGCTTTCCCAGCCCAGCCAGGCCGCGGCGCCACCGCCGTTCTCGTAATAGTCCATTCGGATGGAATAGGGCTGTCCCGCGACGAGCGGCGTCGAAGTGGTGCCGGAATAGGTGGTGGACGGGTGGTCGTTCCAGTCGTTTACCAGCAGTTCGCCGTTCACCCAGAGTCGCGCGCCGTCGTCGGTGCGGGTCAGGAAGGTGTAGACCTCGCTGTATTGGGGAATGACGAAGCCGCTCCAGCACATCGAGAAATTGTCCGAGATGGTGGCACTGGGTCCGCCGTTGCCCCAGTTAAAGGTGACCTGGTGCTCCAGGCGGGTGGCCCAGAGGTTGGTTAGGTTGCGGGTCGCAAAATATTCACCCAGCAACCCGCCCGTGCCGTCGCACACGCGGTCATCGGTGCATCCGGCCGGGTGCGCCGCGGGGTTCAGCGCCGCGGCAAGGTACTGGGCCCGGTTCCCGCCAGCCGCCTCATATTCGTGTATATTCGAGCAGCCGTCGCCGTCCGCATCGCCGCACCAGCCCAGATAGGGGTACAGCAGCGTGTATTCGTCCGGATTGGGTATCGCCATGCCCGGGCTGCCCATCATGCTGTACACGGTCTCATTGTTGATGATGAGGTCCATGATCAGCAGCGGAAAGGCCAGCGTGTCCTGGTCGCCGATGATCATTAGTCCCGCGAAAAAGTACTCCACGTCGGGGATCATGGTCATGATCAGGCTTCGCTCTCCGCTTGTGCCGCCGCCCAGGTTGCTCCAAGCCTTGCCAAAATCGCGGGTCCAAGCCTCGTGCACCTGCGTGTGCGACGTGCCCCCGGTCGCGGTGCAGTCAAAAGAGGGGTTGGCCAGGATTGCCGTTACCAGCGCAAACTCGTCGCTGTCCAGCATGCCGTTGGGGAACAGGTCGATCGGGGTCACCGAAATATCAAAACCGCCGTTGATGTCGCAGACTGCGGGGTCCAGCGTGAACGAGGCGGGCAGGACATTGTAGTTCTGAACCACAGGCCACACGCCAGAGTTCCATACGTGCCTCATTACCATGTCGAAATCGATCGTCACGACATCGGCCCGAACCGTGCTTGCCGTGAAGCCCATGCCAAGAATGACACAAAGAATGAGGGCCAGATTGCGCAAAGCACGTCTCCTTATAGTGATCCCGCAACCATGATAGTTTACTCTGGCTGGACTGTCAAGGGCGGCCAATCAGGGCGGCCAATCGGGCAACCAATCGAAAAAACGAGGGTGGTTGCCATGGGTGTCCTTTGCCGGCCTTCACCCCTGGGCGCTGGCAACACCCGGCTATGGGCCCGCGTCAGCAATGGGGGGGGGCAATCGGTTACGCGGTTGCCCGCTGCTCCCAGTAGTCGTCCATCCGGCCGGACGGGACGACGGAGCTAAGCGCGGGTATGTTGTTTGCGCCGTGCACGGTCCATTCCATGCATGACTGCTTAAGACGGCTTCCCACCGGGTGTCTGCATGCGGCCTTGACGACCCCCGAGCCGATGAACAGGCGTTGTTCCCGGTAATCTCGGCAGCGCATGTGGTCGGCGTTTCTCGTGAAGTACCCCATCTGGGTTCGCGCGTCCTTCTTGGCGCTTTGGTCTTTGGGCGGCAGCGCCGTGGCCTCCTCGATAAGTGCCTAGTGTGGTGAGTCACAAATGACACAACAATCGAAGTCTCGTCATTGCGAGCGAAGCGAAGCAATCTCTTGTGCCCACAGCCTGACGCGCGCAAGAGATTGCCGCGTCGGACTGCGTCCTCCTCGCAATGACTGCATTTCTTCGGGTCTGGCGACTTAAACATAAGACTCAATCAGGAT
>CAIUWO010000036.1 GCA_903902895.1 Candidatus Hydrogenedentota bacterium
CGAAGGGCATGGCGAACACGACGCAGCAGATCACGTTGCGCCAGAACCACGCCCACAGCATGACGCGCTTGGGCCCGAAGCGCGTGACCATCGGCATGGTGACCAGCAGCAGGAGCTGGGCGAAGGGCATGAACGAGATCAGCACGCCGACGAGGAATTCGGGCATGTCGATCTTGCGCGCGAAGAGCACCATCGCCGGCCCGACAATGTTCTGCCACGACACGACGTTGACCGCGACGAAAAAGAGGAAGCGTTGCGGCGCGGGCTCCAGCCGGCGGAAGCCGGAAATGATGGGTACCTGCATCAAAGTGGGGTTCCGGAGGTCAGACCTCGATATCCGCCACGGAGTCGAGCACCCGCGTGGGCTGGTAGGGGTAGCCCGCAAGGCTTTCACGGGTGGTCACGCCGGTAAGCACGAGCACCGTCTCCATGCCGGCCTGCATGCCGGCGATCACGTCCGTGTCCATGCGGTCCCCCACCATGATGGTGTTCTGCGAGTGCACGCCGAGATGGTTCATGGCGCTGCGCATCATCAGGGGCGCGGGCTTGCCGATGTACAGGGGAGCGCGGCCCGTGGTCTTCTCGATCAGCGCGGCCATCGCGCCGCAGGCCGGCACGATGCCGCCCTCGGTCGGCCCCGAGGCGTCCGGGTTTGTGGCGATAAACCGCGCGCCCGCGGCGACCAGGCGCACCGCCTTGGTGATGTTCTCGAAGCTGTAGCCGTTGGTCTCGCCCAGCACGACGTAGTCGGGGTGATGGTCGGTGATGATGTAGCCGATCTCGTGAAGCGCGCTGGTCAGCCCGCTCTCGCCGATCACGAACGCCGTGCCGTGCGGGTGCTGCCAGTGCAGAAACTGCGCCGTGGCCATGGCCGACGTGAATATGTTCTCCGGCTGGATGTTCAGCCCGGTCATGCGCAGCCGGTGCGCCAGGTCGGCCGGCGTGAAGATGGGATTGTTGGTCACCACCAGGAACTTGGCGCCGCGCCCGCGGAGGCGGTCAATGAAGTCCTGCGCGCCGGGAATCGCGGTGCGCCCGCGCACCAGCACGCCGTCCATGTCGATAAGGTAGTTCTTTGGTTCGCTCATGATGTCATCTTTCCTGTTGCCCCCTCGTTTGGTGACTGCCGCCGCGGCGCCAGCACTTCCTTGAAAGCCTCCACGGCCCGGTTCAGTCCGGCGTCGTCGATGTCCCGGTGGAACACGGCGCGGATGCGGTCGGTCCCGGCGGCAGTGGCCAGCACGCCGCGGGTGGACAGTTCTTCTATCCCCCGCGCGGGGTCATTGGTTTCAACATAGAGGATGTTTGTCGGGGACGGCAGGGCAAAACCCACGCCCTCCGCCTCCAGCGCGCGGCGGAAATCCCTGGCGCGCCGGTGGTCCTCGTCAAGGTCGCGCACGTGGTTTTCCAGCGCGTAAAGCCCCGCCGCGGCCAGCACGCCCGTCTGCCGCATGCCGCCGCCGAGCATCTTGCGGAAACGCAGCGCCCGGGTCATGGTGTCGCGCGCGCCCGCAAGCATGGACCCCGCGGGCGCGCCCAGCCCCTTGGACAGGCAGAAACTCACCGTGTCGCAGCAGCGCGCGTAAAATTCCGGCTCAATGTTGGACGCTGCGCAGGCGTTGAACAGCCGCGCGCCGTCACAGTGCAGGCGCAGGCCGCGGCTGCGGCAGACCTGCGCGACCTCCTCCATCTCATGGTATTGGTAATAGGCCCCGCCGCCGCGGTTGGTCGTGTTTTCCAGCGCGGCCAGCGTGGTCTGCGAGTGGTGCGGATCATTGGTCCGCACGATCTGCTCCGCCACCTGTTCGGCGCTCATCTTTCCCAGCGGGTCCGCGACCGTGCGCGTCATCAGTCCCGCCACCATGGCCAGATTGCCGCCTTCATACAGGACGGGATGGGCCATCTCGCTCAGGATGATGGCGTCACCGGGGCGCGTCTGCGACAGAAACGCCACCAGGTTGGCCATGGTGCCCCTGGGCAGGAACAGCGCCGCCTCCTTGCCCGTCAGCGCGGCGGCATGGTCCTGCAGCCGGCGCACGGTGGGATCGTCGCCAAACACGTCGTCGCCCACCTCGGCCTCGGCCATGGCCCGGCGCATGCCCGGACTGGGCCTGGTGACCGTGTCACTGCGAAGGTCGACGATTTCCTGCATTGGCACCTCCGTTGAGCAAGCTTCAAAACACCCCGCCGCGCGCATAGTTTACAGGAATAGGCGCCGAACGTGCCAGAATTCCGCCAAAATCCATGGTTGATTGCTCCGTGTCCGCCGCATTACACTAAGGGTGTGCGCGACACGCGCGCACGACATGGAGCCCGCGATGAGTAGCAGTAAAGTTCATTGCCCCCATTGCAATCATTCAACCATGGCCGTGCCCGACATACCCGGGGATGTCATGGCGGTGGTGGTGTGCCAGTCCTGCGGACAGTGGTCGGTCATCTTTCGCGGGCGCGCCGTGCCCATCCAAAGGGAAGTCCTTGAGGGCGGCACCATCGAGGACCGGCAGCGGCATCTGGCCGAAATCATCAGCCACTTCCTGGCGGCCGGCCTTTTTGCGCAGGAGTTGAGCGGGTTCATGCAGGAACTGTCGGGGCAAAACAACGCCTCCAACACCAGGCCCGATCTTTCCACACCGATCACCGACAAGGAATGCGCCGAGTTCGCGGATATCGACCTGCCGCTGCTCGACGACCCGCAGGCGTTCCGCCGCATCTTTGGCTGACCCCTCCCCTACTCCGGCGGCTCGTCACACTCTCCCTCTTTGACGCGCCGGCCCAGTGTGTCGATGAATTTCCGGTCACCCAGGGTTTCAAGGTAGGCGGCGTGGCGTTCTCGGAGGTGGCGGCGGGTGATCGCAAAAAAGTCGCGCACGGCCTGGGCGCTGATGACGAGAAAAAACAGCAGCAGCAGCGTCAGCACCGCGAGAAAGCGCTGGGGCTGCTGGCGGTACTCAAACAGGCGCGCGCCCAGCACCAGCACCACCGGCACGGACAGCAGCATGTAGAAACTGACCGGCCGCCGCCGGTGCGCCGCCGCAAGACCCTCGCGAAAATAAATCCACAGGGTGCGCGGCGCGGTGTTCTTTTCCGGCGCTGGAGCTTCCATCAGGGCCTCCGCGGCAGGGGCCGCCTCAGTGGCAGCCGCACCCGCCGCCCATGCCGCAGCCCCCGCCCTGGTGGACGGACGCCTCGCAGGAGCCGCAGGCCGGTTCGGTCGAGGGGCCGCTCATGGCGGCAAAAAGACTCATCTGCTTCTCAAGCTTGGCGGAACCGCACTCGGGACAGGCGGGCGTTTCCGACCCGCGCACCAGCACCTCCGAATAGGCGCCGCAGGACTTGCAACAATAGGAAAACAGGGGCATGAGAAAATACACTCCGTGTTAACAGCAGGATTCAGGGCGCAAAACACACATCAATTATAACAGGATTCCGGGAAACCGCGCTATTCGGGCCCCAATCCCATCAGGCTGTCCTCCACCTGGACCGCCTCGCTGCTCTTGCTGTCCGCCGGACAGTCCCCCGACCGCAGCAGCGGTTTCTTCTCCTGAAACAGGGTAATCTTGCCCGAGGCCAGTTGGACGAAGCCGAAGAAGCCCAACTCGTATCCCGCCGCGCCGATGAACATCGCATCGGCGGTCTGGCAGGCGGGCTGGAAGGTGTAGGTGCCGCCGATCAGGAACGCCGTCTGCGCCCAGGGCACGACAGATTCATGAAAAATATCAAGTTCAACGCGGGGGAAGCCCATGCCGAAATTGGCCGCGATGTAGTTGGGCGCGCCCGTTTCATGGGTGGCGTCTCCGAAATTCACGTTGCCCACGCTGGCCGCCGCCGTGGCGCTGGCACCGTCGAAGTTAAAACCGAGCGTGCTGTCGTAGGAAAACTTGGAACTCACGCGCGCCGACGCGCCGAAAGGCACCGTGGCGTTCACCACAAACTGCACCTTGACCTTCAGTTCCACCGGAACCGGACCCACCATGAACGGGATGTACATGATCGTTGCGGGGATTTCCAGGTTGACGGCATCGTTGCCCGAGGCGGCCACAATCAGGTTGAGCGTCAGGTCGCCGCGCATGGCGTCCAGTTCATGGCCGAACTCCTGCGGTTCGCCGCCCGCAAAGGTGATGCTGTCCTGGCTGCGGAAACGTTCTATCTTGCCGGTCGCCTGAAGCTTCGCCTCCGCCGTGCCGCCCAGCCCCTTGGTGATGTTAAAGTCGTAGGTTGCAACGACGTCGTCCAGCGAGCAGTTGATCTCATAGTGGTACGCGCCAATGTCGAAGGAGAACTCCACCGGCGTCGCTTCCTTGGGGATTACCCTGCCATAGCCCGGAATTTCAATGGCGGCGATTTTTTCCGGCGTGAAATCCACGCCATAGTCCCACGCGATGGTGCCGTCGGTAATGGCCTCGTTGAGCGTCATGTACTCGGTCTCAACAACAAGTGACCCGCCGTTCCCGGTGACCGAGCTGATCCGGCGCGCCGCAGTGCCGTGGATAATCAGCGGACGCCCCGCCTCCAGCGCAATCCCGGCGGCGACCACGCCGGCCGCGTCAAAGGTGTAGGCATGGTTGTCCGGGTCCGAGTCGGTCATCAGCCCCAGGTGGGCCTCATCGACCAGCACCGTGTCGGGGGCGTAGGTCACATCGTAGGTGAAACTGTCCGTCTTGGGTCCCAGCGACACGGTAAGATTCACCGGTGTCCCCTTCTCGGCCGCCGTTCCGGCTGTCGGCACCTGGAAGGCGACCTGCCCCTTCGGCACGGCGGCGTCATAGTCTTCCTTCGTCTCACCAACCGTGTATCCCGCCTTCACGATGGCGGCCCTCGCGTCGTCGAGCGTCTTGCCCAGGACATCCGGCACAACCGGCGGCTTCGGTTTGCAGCCGGCGCCCAACAGGCCGAGTGACAGACACAACAGAACCGGCATTATCCATCTTGCAACTGAGAAACGCATGGCAAACACCCTCATTGGCTGAAAACCCTGTGCCGCCATTTTAGCACGGCGATTTGCCGTGCCGCCTCAGTAATTTCCAACGAGAATCTCGTTTACGGCACCCCGCTTCCCGGGATTGACGTTGATGCTTCGGATGGCGGGCACGCGCTCGATGCGGAAACCCTCGTAAAGCAGGTCGAAATAATGGTCGTCCGGGTCTTCATTCTTCGGGTCCGAATTGCTGAGCAACAGTTTGGCGCCGCGCCCGTCCATGCTCCGGTAGAATGCGGCCAGGCGCCGTTGGGCATCATCGCCAAAGGCGCCGGCTGCATAGCTGTTGAAACTGGCCGTGCGGCTGATGGGCCGGTACGGCGGGTCGAGGTAGACAAAGGTTTCCCGGTCAATATAGGCGGCGGCCTGCTCAAAATCGCCGCACTCGACACGCACCCCCCGCAGGAGCCCCGACACCTGGCGCAGGTTCTCCGCGTCACAAATGCGCGGCGATTTGTACTTGCCGAAGGGGACGTTGAACAGGGCGCGCGAGTTCACGCGGAACAGGCCGTTGAAGCAGGTGCGGTTGAGGAAAATGACCTGGGCGGCCCGCTCCACGCCGCCATCGGGCGGATTTTGGAAGTCGTAGTTGGGGCGGCCTGCGTTAAACGCCTCGCGAACATCAAGAAAGAGCCTCTGCTGTCCCGGCTGGCACTCCGCCATGTACCGGTAAAGAAGCGTTCTTAACTGCTTTATCAAAGGCTCCACGGCGTCGCGCACCGCGCGCCAGGTCAGGACAAGCTCCTCGTTGGCGTCCATCAGGACAATTTCGTCGGGATGAAACGCCTGCGCCACGTGGAAGAACACGGCGCCGCCGCCGACAAAGGGTTCCACATAGCGCCGCAGCGTGCCGTCAACCAGTTCCCCGGGAAAGCGCGCGGAAATGGCCTCCAGCAGTTGTCCCTTGCCGCCCGCCCATTTCAGGAAGGGCTTTGCCGCCTGCGCTTCCGTCATCTCGCCGTGCGCTCCATGCGAAACACGCCGTCCTGCCAGACGACATGGGTGCGCTGCGTTATCCAGTCACCGGTGTTGATGTACATCCCCCCGCCGCCGGGGGTGGGGTGGTCTTCCATCGCCGGCGCATGGGCGTGGCCGCAAACGACAATGTCGGCCGCGCCGGACGCGAGCAGACCACGGGCATGGTCGCGCAGCGCGCGGGCCTCGGGGCCGTCCTCGGGATTGTCCACGCCGAGCAGGGTGCGGCTGCCGTGGCTCACCCCTTGGGCGATGCGCATGGCCAGGTCGGGGTGAATCATGCGGAAAGCGCCGACCACCAGCGGATTGCGGGCCACGCGCTTGTAGGCGCGGTAGGCGCGGTCGGTCTTGTTCACCCCGTCGCCGTGAAAGATCAGCGCCCGTTTGCCGCCGAAATCCAGTTCGGCCCTGTCGGGGTGGATGGCAAACCCGACCTCGTCGCGCAGGAAACGGCCCGCCCAGAAGTCGTGGTTGCCGCAGATGAGATGGAGTTCCACCCCGGCGTCGCGCATCGCGGCAAAGGCGCGCAGCACGTCGAAATAGCCGGAAAAGCAGGCATGGCGGTACTCGAACCAGAAATCGAAGAGGTCGCCCACGCAGATGAGGCGGGCGCAGTCCTGGCTGCCCAGGGACTGGAGGAAGCGCACGAAATCCACACGCTGCCGACGGCCGTCCTCCCCGGTCTTGAGATGGACATCGGAGAAAAGTACCGTCGGCTTCACAGCAGTCCAAACTTACTCAGGGGCCAGAAGCGCAGCACGGCCCGGCCCACAATCTGCTCATCGTTGATGGCCCGGAAACTGCGGCTGTCCTTGCTCACGCTGCGATGGTCGCCCATCACGTAGTATTCGCCCGGCTGAAGCACGCAGGCATCCCGGTCGGGGGATTCCATTTCCTCGGGCAGCAGGTATTTGGATTCGTCAATCTGCCAGTTGTTCACGCGCACCCGGCCGCGGTCATACTCCACCTTCACCGTGTTTTCGGACAAACCGGCGTCATCCTTGCCCTTGGCGGCAACCGTGTTGCGCCGGTGCTCGGGATGCACCGCGATGAGCCGCTTGACGTAGCGCTTGTTGTCCACGCCGTCAAAAACGATGATGTCACCCTGGTGGAAGGGCTGCCAGCCGCCCAGAAACGGCAGCCGGCTGAGCTGGTGGGGCAGTTTCAAGACCAGGATGCGCTCCTGATCGTGCAGGTTGGGCAGCATGGAGGGGCCAAGCACCTCATAGCCCTCGAGAACGAAGGTCTTGACTCCCCAAAAAACGACCAGGAAGACCACCACCATCTTGATGAGCTCAAGGAACTCGCGCTTCGCCTCCTGCTTGGCCTGCCCGGGGGCTTCCGGCTCCGGCTGGGGAAGGGGCGTTGTGTCTTCAGTCATTTCCAAACGGGATTACTCCGCGCGCAGGCATTGTGCCCGCCCCGCATTACATTACTATACCATGCATTCGCCGTTTCAAACAGCCTCAAGTCCAAGCCGGCGAACGAGTTCCGAATCGCTGCGGAAGCGGGGCATGATGATTTCCACGTCCCGGGCCACAATCTGGCGCGTCACAAACAGCGCCGAGGCCGGATGCCGGTAGGCCATGTCCTTGAGATACTGCCACCATTCCAGTTCCAGCGATGTTCGGCCCGAAAGCGCTGCCGAAATGCCCTTGGGGTCGCGCGTGTCCCGCGCGGCCTCCACCTCGTCGGCCAGCGTCTGCTGGCCCTGTTCGGCGCGCTGCTCCCGTTCAAGCCGCTCGCCGTACTCCTTGGCCAGCGCGCAGGCCTGGCGGTAGCGCCCGGCGAATTCGTCCCAAAGTGGGTCAGTTTGGCGCACCCAGTTCTCCAGGAAGGAGATCCGCAGCGCCACGGGCCGGGACTCAAGACGTCCGGCGATTTCCGCATTGCGCAACAGATAGTGCAGTCCCGTGCGGACATGCTCCTCGGGCGCCTGCAGCGCCACGGCGTCCTCGGGGTTCTTGGGATACTCACCGTGCAGTATCAGCGCGCGCTCCTGGTAATTCGGCACCGCCGGCAGCGGTTCGGGGAACGCGGCATAGTCATAGTCCAGCCCGGTGGCCATCACGTACCCGCGCACACCCCGGCTGATGTCGCCCGCATCGAGCGCCGCGTCGGCCTGGGCCAGAAACTCATCCTGAATACGGCGGCGCACGCGCAACAGTTCGTAGGCCTGGGCGGCAGGGGTGAGCTTGGACAGCCGCACGGCGTTGTCGGCGAGCCGCATGAGCGGCTCCCAGGGAAGCTGCGGCGGGCCCTTGCGTTCGAGCTGGGCCCGGACGTGCGCCAGAATCTCCGGGTTGCGCATCAGGTCCAGCGCGTCGCGGTACAGCGCCTCATTCTCGTCCGGCGGCAGCAGGTACTCATATTTCGGCGAGTTGATGTCCTCGGTCGAGTCCTGCCGCAGCGGGGAATAGGAGATGAACAGGAAGCGGAAATTGACAATGTCGCCCGTGGCAACGGTGTGCGCGAACGACTTGGCGATGACGGCGTCCGTCACCTGGGTCTTCTGCTGCGGTGCGCGCGCCATTATTTGCCCTCCCCCGCCACGATCGCGGCAACGAAGCGGGACCGCTCGTCCCAGTCCACGGCGGGCTGGGTAATGTCATAAAAGGGCAGGCGCTCATGGATTATGTGGAACAACTGCTGCCGGTAATGGCGCAGCACGCTGCTGGCGTGGCGCTCATGGGCCGCGTCCCAGTTGCTGTTTTCCACGCATTCGGGGTCGCGCCCGGCCTCTAGCATCAGCTCTTCCATGTACACCGACAGGAAATCGCGCAGTGCCTGGTCAAACTGCCGCCGGTACCGGTCCGAAGCCTCCGTCTTGTCCGCCTGGGCGCGCCAATCCTCCTCAATCTGCATGACCTGGGCGCGGTCGGCAAGGTACTTGTCGCAGCGCTCCTTGTCACGGATGATATAGAAAGCCGCGTTCAACTGGGCAATCGCCAGCAGAAAACGGTTGCGCCGCTCCTCGGTGACCTGGACCTGGCTGATTTCGATCAGCAGGTCCTTTATTTTCTTGCGATAGACGCGGCGCACGTCGGCGGGCTTGAAATCAGGTTCCAAGCCCAAAACGGCCACGTAATCGACATATCCGGAATCAGATGCCATGGGACACTCCTCTAGAAGTCTGGATTGTACCCTTTGGGCGGCGTTTACCGCAAACGCCGGGGGCTTTTCAGGTGGATGATATGGACTTAATGGACGAAATGAACGGGGTTTTGCCCGGCCTCAAGGTATTTTTTCCTACTGTCCCTAGGCTCCATGCGCTCCATGCCCGAGAAGCGCCTGGTGACGGGTGCGGAAATACAGGCAAAATTGGCTCCGCCGCCGCATACGGGGTACTATTCGGATGAATTCCATGGCTCCAGACCGTGAAGAAAGGAGGTTTCTCCCTCATGTCAGCCTTTATTTTTCGAAAAGCCGTCCC
>CAIUWO010000037.1 GCA_903902895.1 Candidatus Hydrogenedentota bacterium
GCCAGCCAGATGCTCGCCCAGGTTGTCGGTGTGGCCATCACCATCGGCTGGAGCGGGTTCATCAGCGTGGTGCTCCTCAGCATCCTCAAGGCCACCATCGGCATACGCGTTGACGAAGAATCCGAAAGCATCGGCCTCGACCAGACGGAACACGGCGAAGCCGGCTACAACCTCTAATCCCTTCCTGACCCAGGGCAAAACTGCGGGGCCGGTTCTTCGGAGCCGGCCCCGACTCTTTGTTCCGGTGGCGCTGGCGTTCTCACGTCTGGCGCTATAACGTCAGACCGAAGACCCTCACCGCGTTGCGCGTTATGGTCTCCGCCACCTCCTCCTCGGTCAGTTCCAGAATCTCCGCCGCCGCGCGCAGATTGTGCATGATGTTGGCGGGCACGTTGGGCCGGTCCTTCGCCTCCACCGGCGGAATGTCGGGGCTGTCCGTTTCGAGAAGGAAATGCTCGGGATAGATACGCCGCAGCATGTCGTTGCGTTTGCGGCTGTTGCGGTAGGTCAGAACGCCGCCCAGGGAAAAGGCAAAACCGTATGCCATGAACTGCTCCGCCACTTCGGCGCTGCCTGTGAAGTTGTGCAGGATGCCGCCCCGCTGCGGCACGCCAATCTTGCGAAAACAGTGGAGCATCTCGTTGAAGGCGCCCCGACAATGCAGCACCATCGGCACATTCAGGTTGCGGGCAATGGCCAGTTGCCATTCAAACACCGCCTCCTGCAACAGAAACGGGGTGCGGTCGGTCTTGGTGTCCAGCCCGGCCTCGCCGATGCCCACCGCGCCCATGGCCACCGCCCCGGCAAGCCCGTCCAGCAGGGACAGGTCCTCCTCGCGGCAATACCAGGGATGCACCCCGAGCACGCAGGCCACCTCCGGAAAGGTCCGCGCCAGTTCGAGCGACAGCGCCCACTGGTCCGGCGTGACGGACGCGGTAATCAGTTTGGCGAGCCCGGCGTCGCGCGCGCCGGCAATCACGTCGTCCAGGCGCCCCGCGAACTCTTCCGCCTCAAGATGGCAATGTGCGTCAACGAGCCGCATGGCTTGGCATTCCGGGTTATCAATCCCTGCGGCGGTGCGGTCTTCTAGTTCGTCACCTTGAACCGCTCGCCTGTGCCGTCGATTTCTATGGCTATCGCCCGGGTCTGCACGGCTATCAGCCGCGCATTCGTGCCGGGGATAGTCTCACCCACGTACACCTTTTTTAGATTGATTATCGCCAACCCCTCGGGCTGGCTGGGACTGGCCGCGCGCAGCACATTCAGCCGCATCTCGGCCAGGCCAAGCCGCTCGCGCTCCGTCTGGCCAAGGCGCGGCAGTGTGTTGATGTCCTCCAGAAAGGGCGCGTGCTTTTCAGCCGCGCGGCCGGGGGCAAGGCTTACGGGGGAACTGCGCACGGGCGCCGGCGGCTTTGCGTCCGCAGCGGCCTCACGAACGCGTGCCATCTGGTCTTCCGTGGGCAGCGGCGTGGTCGGCTCCTCTTCAGGCACCACCGGCGCGGGTTTGGCCGGTCTTACCGGCTCAATGACCAGTGCCGGGCTTGGCTCTTCCACAACATGCCTTACCGGTTCGGGTGCGGCAACTTTGGCCACCACCGGCAGTGTGGGTCTGGGTTTCTGCTCCGCCGGGACAGTCGCTTTTGCCTCTTGTTTCGGCTTGACCTCGACAGGGACCGCCCGCGTTTCCACCGGCTTGTCTGCGCTCTTCTCCATCGGCTTAAGCGCCTTGACCTCCTGCGTCGCCGGATTAGCCTTTTCCGCCGGCGCGGGCACGGTGTAGGTTTCATTGCCAACCGCCTGTAACGGCACGGTGTCTGCGGGACGCGCCGCAAGCGCCACGGTCGGCGCGGGGGGACTGGCTCCGCCAATCAGCACCGCCACACCGGCGGACAATCCCACAAGGAGGGCCATGCCCACAAGCCCGCCCGCGGCATATGCGATGGGTTTCCAGTTGAACGGCGGCGACTGCCGCGCGGAACGCCGCTTCTTGGGCTGCGCGATTAGCGCCTCCGCCGCAGTCTCGGGGGCAAACGGCGCGTCCGGGTCACTGTCCGACGCGGACTGGGCATTGCGGTCCTCTTCGACCTTGTTGAGGGCGTCAAGAATCGAACTCATCTCATCCCCGCTCCGGGAAAATGTGGCAACCGCTCATGCCGGAGCTCCGCCGTGGGGCACCAGCGGCGAACTGCCCGCCAGCGGCTCTGTTGACTCGCCCGGCCGCGCCGCTTCCGCGGGCGGCAATGCTTCCATCGCTGTCGGTGGCGGCAACTCGCGCACCTGCAGGGGCGCGCCCACCGCCGCGCGGTACTCGCCCGACAACACCGCCGCGGCAGATTGCTCCTTGTTCTCCGGTGCCTCTGCCGACGCCCCCGCCGGTGTCTCGGCCGGTGCGGGTGCAGGTGCGGGTTCGGCTGACGCAGGCTCCGGCTGCGCCGCCTCGGGGGCGGGCGCGGGGGCCGGCGTTTCAGGCGCTGCCGCCGGGGCTTGCGGCGCCGGGGGAGGAGGCTCG
The DNA here is from genome assembly GCA_903902895.1 of Candidatus Hydrogenedentota bacterium. Classification (GTDB taxonomy): domain Bacteria; phylum Hydrogenedentota; class Hydrogenedentia; order Hydrogenedentales; family CAITNO01; genus CAITNO01. The sequence continues at coordinate 2,510 of CAIUWO010000037.1, forward strand.
ACGGGTGCGGGCGGCGCGGCCACAACATCTGGAACAACCGTTTTTGCTTCCTGTCTGACCAGGGTGTCGGCGACCGGAACGGGCGCCGCGGCAGTCTCCGGAGCGGCGCCGCTGCGCGGGCGCAGCGAGGGACTGTTGTTGGTGCCGCTCCACGCAGCAATCACCATGCGCACCTGCCGGCCGGCTATGCCGTCCATTTTCAGGCCGGCTTCGGCCTGAATGGCGGCAACCGCCGCAGCCGTCTCGCTGTCATAGGTATCTTGGGTGTTCTTGCTGCCAATGAGGCCCAGCCCGCGCAATTGCTGCTTGAGCGCGGCCACCTGCGCCCCCTTCTGGGTGGGCAGCAGCACCGGCGCGCCGGGCGCGCTGTCACGCCACGGAATGAGCGCCTCGTTCTGGTAAATGTCCCGGAAGGCCGTGCGCCCCAGGGAAACTTGTCGATCACCGTCCAGTGCCAGCGTAATCTTGTCCTCTTCGGCGCGCACCAGCGCCGCCCAGCGCGGCTGGTCCTGCACCTTCACGCGCACCAGTGCGGGCAGATTCATGGCCACCAGTTGCACCGTGCCGGGGCGCAGATTCTCGCACGCCAATCCGCGGCCCGCAAAGAACTGCGTCAATCCCTCCGCGCTGTCGCCGCCGGAGAAGTTTGAGGCATTCTCCACACCCCACGCCTTGAGCAGGGTGCCGAGCGCGGCGTTGCGGCTGGCCTCGGCGGAAAGGCCTGCCAGTGCCTCCATGGTCCTCGCGGTGGATTCCTGCTGCGTTTCCCTGCGTGCGCCCGACACGCTCGCCAGTCGGTCAATAACGCGTTTGGCGATGACCGATTCGGTCGAGGGCGCTGTCTCGGTGGTCGGCGCAGCCACGGGCGCCGGGACCGGGGGCGTATTGTACGTTGCCGCCGCCTCCGAAATGGCCGGCGGGGTCGGCTTGGACGCGGCCACTGGCTCGCCGCCGGAAAGCAGGCGGTTGAACAGACCCAGTTCGCGGGCCATGCGGTCGATCGGGTTGGCGAAGACCTGAATGATGACCATCAGCAAAATCGCGGCGAGCATCATTGCCGGGCTGGGCAGCCAGCGGCTCCACCAGCGCCCCTCGCGCGGACGGCGGACCACCACCCGCTCGCCCTTGATTTCCCGGGCCGCGCGGCGCACAATCGCCGCCGTGATGATGTGCTCCTCGCGGGTGTAGCCAATCAGCAGCGCCCGGTCGCAGATCGCGTTGATCATGCGCGGCGTGCCGCCCGAAAGACGGTACACCTGCCGCACCGCGCCCTTGGAAAAATTCACCGACTTGCGGCCGCCCGCCACGTGAACGCGGTAGGCCACGTATTGCAGTGTCTCCATCGCGTTTAGCGGCTTGAGGTGGTAGCGGGCCGTGATGCGCTGGTTCAACTGGCGCAGTTCGTGCAGGGCCAGCTTCTCGCCCAGCTCGGGCTGGCCGATCAGGATGATCTGGATCAGCTTGCTCGATTCCGTCTCCAGATTGGACAGCAGCCGAATCTGCTCCAGCACTTTCACATCGAGGTTCTGCGCCTCGTCAATGACGAGCACGCAGTTCTTGCCGCGCGCGCCCGCGTTCAGCAGATGAATGTTCAGCTCTTCCGTGAGCCCGAGCAGGTTGTCCGCTTTGGTGTCAATCCCAAACTCGGAGTTGATCTTGCGCAGAAGCTCGATGGGACTGAGAAAGGGGTTGAAGATAAACGCCAGTTCCGTGTCCGAATCCAGCTGGCTCAGGAGATTACGGCAGATGGTCGTCTTGCCCGTGCCGATTTCACCGGTAAGCATGACAAAACCGCTACGGTTCTTGATGCCGTAGAGCAGATGGGCGAAAGCCTCTTTGTGCTTTTCGCTCAGATACAGAAATCTCGGGTCCGGTGTAAGATTGAACGGTTTCTCACGCAACCCATAGAATGCTTCGTACATGTTCGCCTCGTGCATTTCGCGAAAGGTAAATTGTTGACTTTATACTTTAGCACGTAACGGAATTTGGATCAATGGCTTGCAACTGCCGGTTGCGCGCGCAAAGTGATAAAAATGCCGGGAATCGGTCGAAAGCGGGTACATGCACTTCGTTTTCTTTGGCAATGAGACGGTGCGCAACGCCGGTGTGCGCTATCGCGCGGTGAAATTCGCCGAGCGGCTGCGTGGCGAAGGGCACCGGTGCACCCTGTGCCTGCCGTCCTCGGTGGGCCTTTGGCGCGCCCTGTACTGCAACCGACCCCGCCCGCTGAAGGCGCTCTACCTGCTTGCCGTGCTGTTGACCCGTCTTGCCCAGTTGCGGCATGTCCTCTCCGCCAATGCGGTGTTTGTCAAGGGCCCTCTCTTTCCCTATGGCCCGCCACTGCTCGAAAGCATGCTGCGGGTCCTCAATCCGCGCATCCTGTTCGATGTGGACGATGCCATGTGGGAGCCGCCCGCATTTGTGCGCAGCCCCTTCCTGAGGGCGGTGGACTACGGGTGGGCCCGCAAGATGACCCGCATCGCCCGGCATGCCATTGCGGGAAACGCCACCATTGCCGATTACCTGCGCGGCTGTGGCGGCTGCGGAGTTACCATCATCCCCACCTGCATCGACATGGACCGCCACACACAGAAAACCTACAGCGACAGGCGGCCCGGCGCGCCCGTCGTGCTGGGCTGGACCGGCATCAGGGACAACCTGGGCTACCTTGATGCGGTGCACGGGGCGTTGCGTGACTTGGCCCGAACCCGCAACATTCAACTACTGGTTGTCAGTGACGGCGAATACCATCCCGACGGCGTGCCCGCCCGCAACGTGCCGTGGACGCCGGAAAACGAAATTGCCGTGCTTCAGGAGGCGGACATTGGTCTGATGCCCCTCGTTGACACGCCCCGCGCGCGGGGCAAGTGCGCGTTCAAGGCGTTGCAGTTCATGGGGGTGGGCACCCCGGTCGTGCTGTCGCCCGTCGGTATGAACGCCGAGGTGATAGAGCAAGATGTCAGCGGCCTGCGCGCCTCGACCACGGAAGAATGGCATGACGCGTTGGAGCGGTTGATTGACGACCCCGCTCGGCGTGAGCGCATGGGCCGCGCCGCCCGTGAGCGCGTCGCCAACCGCTATTCCTTCGATGCCCATCTCCCCCGCTTTCGCGCCTTGCTGGAAGCGGTCGCCCGCGAGCAGGAGCCCAATCCGCCATGCGCATAGAGTTGGCCAACAACCCCGACATCGCGCTCGCCCAGGAATGGGCCTGCCATATCGACGCGTGGTTTGAACGGCACGGCGCCATCGGCCCCGACCCCTTCGACATCAAAGCCCATCCATTAATGCGCCGCATGCAGCGGCACAAATGGCCGCGCCGCTGCGCCACACTTGCCTGCGACCTCTTCCCCCATGCATCCCGGCGCCTGCTGCGCATCCCCCCCACCGACAACCCCAAGACCCACGCGCTGCTCGCGCTCGGCGGCTTGCGCCTCTTCCAGACGACACAGGACGCATACTGGCTGGACAAGGCACGCGCCGGTCTCGACTGGCTGTTGGAGCATCCATCAACCGGTTTTGCGGGCCTGTGCTGGGGCTACCCCTTTGCCGTAAGCGGTCAGGGCCTGGACACGCCGCCGGGCACGCCGGTGGCCGTCATATCGGCCATTGCGGGCGAGGCCTTCGCCCTCGCCCATGAAGTCACCGGTGACACCCGGCATTTGGAGTCCATACAGTCAATCGCCCGGTTCATGCTGGGCGACCTGCCCCGTCTCGGCGGCCCCGACGGGACGCATTGCTTCGGCTACACGCCGGGTGACCGCAGGCGCGTGCACAACGCAAACCTGCTGGTGGTGGAGCATCTGTGCCGCGCGGCGAGGCTGACGGGAATGAACGAATGCCTCGAACCGGCGTTGCCGGCACTGGCCTTCACCCTGCGCGCCCAGCGGGATGACGGCGCATGGCCCTACGGGCACCATGCCCAGGACGACCCCTACGAGGCCGGTCTGCTCAATCTGGTCGATCATCACCATTCGGGCTTCGTGCTGCGCTCGCTGCAGGCCATCGGGCAATGGACGCCGGACAACGTTCCGGCCGAAGGCTTGGAGCGGGGATTTCGGTTCTATCGCACCCGGCTCATGGAGCCGTCCGGCATGCCGGTCAATGAGTACGCCCGCTTCCCGGTGGACATCCATGCCTGCGCAGAGGCAATCCTGTGCCCCTCCGCGCTTTCCCCGCGCTTCGGAAACTGCCACAAACTGGCCTTGGCCTCCATGCGCTGGACCCATGAATTCCTGCGCGACCCGCGCACCGGCGCTCCCTGGCACCGCCGCTATCCCATGCACGTCTCGCGCATCACCTTCCCCCGCTGGGGTGCCGCATGGATGTTCCGGGCGCTGGCCGAGTATTTGTACCGGTTCCAAACAAGCGCGGAATAGCGGGACAAATCCGCCTATTACTGCCGACAGATTGCCCCCGTAGCTCCCGTTCTTCCCATGGCTCCCACCAGAAAGGTCTAGTTCGCCACGGCCGCCAAGTCCATGGGCGACCATTCCGCGGCGGACTTGCGCGCGTTGCGGCCCGCATGCCGGTTGAACGCCGTGATGTGCTCTGACAGGCCTGCGAAATCACCCGTGGCAAGCGCCCTGTCAATATTGTGTTTCCAAGCCCGCTCGCGGCCGCCCCAGCCGGCCACTTTGGCGATAAGCGCCTCTTGTGCGGCCATGTCCGGGGCCGCGCCGCGCGCCTTGGCCTCGGCCAGCAGTGAATCCCGGTCCGCATCCTCACGGTGTCCCACGCTCCCCCGCATCTTATACGGCCGTGGCGAGGGCACGGGCAGAAACTGCGGCGCATCGCCCGCCGATGCCCAGCGGGCCATCGTGCTGCCGGCCACCTGAAAGCCAAAATCCTCCGGCGCGGCGGTCCAGCGCCCGCCGTAGCGCAGTTCGGGAAAGTCCACCTTGACCGCATCGGGCAGGGTCTGGTCCATGAAAAGCAGCGTTTCCGCGCGGGTGTGATGGTCGTCCCAGGGGCACGGATAGACCAGTTCAAGGGACGCAAAGATACCGGCCGAGCGGCACGCGCGCAACGCGGCGCGCGCCAGGCTGACCCCGTGGGTCATGCCAAAGAAATCCTCAACGAGGCGCTGGCTGCCGGACATGATGGGGAAATCGGCGCAACGGCATCCCGATGCCTCCAGCAGCGAGGCGATACCCTCCACGCCCTGGGTGGGGCGAAGCCGCCGGCTGTATGAAACGTCCAGCCGCCCCCCCATCAATTCCGAGGCCAGGTCGCGCGCCGCGGCCAGTCCGCCCTTGTCCTCCACATGGAAGGTCCGGCCCGGCACCAGCCGCAGGCAGTGGCTGATTTCCGCCACCACGCGCTTGGCGTTTCCGGAGACGGTAAATTGATGCAGTTTGCCGCCCGCGTACAGGGAGGGATAGACGGCGGGGTCGTATACCGGCATGGGAGCGTCGGGCCCCAAACCGCCAATATGCTCCACGCCCTCGAAAAGCCCCTCGCCGCCCGCAACGTGCGGCACATGGCCCTCGGCGTGCGCCCCGCAGACCGTTTGCACGGCACCGGGTTTTAGTCCGCGCACCAGGGCGGCCACCGCCCGGGCCTCCCGGTAGTCGTCACGGGTGTCGGCAAGGTAGACAACTTTTCCCGCCCGGCTGTCCGCAATCTCCGCGGCCAAGTCACGGTGCCATTTGCCGCGCACCGCCATCAGCCTGCCGCGCGTGTTCCAGGAGCGCAGCCAGCCAAGCCGCCCCGTTCCTGATACACCTTCCGTTTGGTGGGCATGCGCGTCGAGGTCCTCGGTGAAACGCTCCAAACTGGACGGTGTTCCATAGTCCAAAACCACTGCATCGCGTCCCAAGGCAATTTCACGGGCCGCAAGCCGCGCCAAAGGCGCCTTGGGCAGAAAACACTCCCAGCGCAACGGCCACCCGGGGACATAGACCAGCACGGTTTTAGAAATCATCGTGTTCCCCCAATACATTCATGGATGCCGTAACCAGACTTGGCCTCGCTCTCATACCCTTTTCGCTGCATTCGTGACCTGTTCCCCACCGTTCCTACGGTTGTCAGGCTACCATATATGGAAGGCCGGGACACGCCCGAACACCATATCTGGACAGAATAATAGCATGACAACCATATATGTGCAAGTGAAATCTAACATACCCCCATATGTAGTGCCTCCTGCCTTCTGCCTTCCCTGCGCTCCGAACAGGCGGGCTTGTTGCACGAAATCGTCAAAAGTTAGGCGGCATTTCGAGTAAAGTCCGCCCTTGAGTGCAACGCACCGCGCGGCGAACCTCTTACGGGAATGGGGCAACTGGTCCCCAACGCGGAACGCGGGCTGGAAAATGGTGTTACATCTTGACATAATCCGAGCTAGGCACTTTGTTCCTGCAATAACCCACCCGGAAACGCGAGGAAATCCATGAACCGACGACACTTCTTGGAGAAGGCAACCTGCGGAGCGCTTGGCGTGGCGGGCTGGGGGCTTGCCGGCTCCCAAAGCTCGGCAACGGCGAACCCCGAACAGGGACGGCGGCCAAACATTCTGTTCGCAATTGCGGACGATTGGGGTTGGCCGCATGCGTCCATCGCGGGAGCCAAAGCGGTCCGCACCCCCAATTTCGACCGCATCGCGAGGGAAGGCGTTCTTTTCACGCATGCGTTCTGTGCGGCGCCACAGTGTTCACCAAACCGCGCCGCCATACTCACGGGCCGCCACATTGGGCAATTGGAGGAGGCGGGGACCCACAGCAGCCTTTTCCCGGACAAGTTCAAGGCCTACCCAAGCCTGTTGGCGGAGGCCGGGTACCATGTCGGCTTCACCGGCAAGGGCTGGGGACCGGGCGAATGGAAACGCAGCGGCCGAAGCGAAAACCCCGCGGGCCCCGAATACAGTAGGCTCAAAGTGGCGGACGTGCCCCTGGACGGCATAGCCCCCACGGATTATTCCGGCAACTTTGAGACGTTTCTGACCAAGCGCCCGGAGGGGGCACCATTCTGTTTCTGGTACGGGGGCCAGGAACCGCACCGTAAATACGAAAAAGGGTCGGGACTCAAATCGGGCAAGAAGCTGGAGGATGCCCCTGTACCCGCATTCCTGCCGGATGACGCGGCGGTTCGCGGCGACATGCTGGACTATTTCCTCGAAATAGAATGGTTCGATGCGCAGCTCGGCGGGATGCTCAAGAAACTGGAGGCGCTGGGCGAACTGGAGAATACCATCGTCGTGGTGACCGGCGACAACGGCATGTCGTTCCCGCGCGCCAAGGCGAACCTGTATGAATACGGGGTGCGGGTGCCGCTGGCGCTTCGCTGGGGCGACCGGGTCAAACCGGGCCGCACGGCGGACGACCTCATCAGCTTCGTTGATTTCGCGCCGACCTTCCTGGATGCGGCGGGCGTGACGCCCCCTGCCGAGATGTCGGGCAAAAGCCTGTTGGGCATGCTGACCTCGGGCGGGGCCGGACCCAATGAATATGTCGTTTTCGGGCGGGAACGCCACTCGCATGCCCGCAAGGACAATGTCGGCTATCCCGGACGCGCCATCCGGACCCGCGACCGCCTCTTTATCCAAAACTATAAAGCAGACCGCTGGCCCGCGGGCGACCCGGAGGAGTATTGCGACATAGACGACGGGCCGAGCAAGACCTTCCTGACCGAGAACCGGGACAAGTATCCCGAGTTGTTTGCCATGGCGGTGGGCAAACGGCCTGAAGCGGAGCTCTTTGATGTCAGCCAGTCGATGGACTGCATCAAAAACCTCGCCGATTCCCCGGAACATCGCGACATGCGGGACAAGCTAAGCGCCCAACTGACTGCGGTCTTGACTGAACAAAAGGACCCGCGGGCGCTCGGAACGGGCGACATCTTTGACAGTTACCCGCGCTTCGGCGCCATGCGGCCCAAGTTGGGCGGCTTCGCAAAACAGGGCGCCTATAATCCCGATTACCAGAAATAGGGGCCACAATAGTGAAGGATGACTGTGACATAGTTTGATGAATTCGATCATGTTCTCTCCGATGGTGCACCCTAGAACGGTGCTTGAAGGAGAACAGAGCCTGGCAAACGAGGACGGGATTTGGCGAATTCACAGCGTGATGCAGCTGTCACAAGTCCTTGCACGCCAAGAAGGACGAGTTTTCGGGGGCCGCAGGTAACCGGCGGGGCGCGCGCTATTCCGCGCCTATAGTGCTATACTTCTGCCAATCATCGCGAGGATTGAACGAATGCGCACCGGAGTGTTTTTTGCCTGCCTGTCCATGATGCTTGCCGCGCCGTCACCCTGCGTGACCGCCGATGTGCCTGCTGTAACCCGCCGGGATATTGAGGCGGACTGGCTGCGCCAGTGCGAGGTGCGGACCCCCATGGGCGTTGCCAACCCCGCCACAGACGCCATCGGCGGATGCGACGGCAAAATCGACGGCGCATGGGGTTTTCACACGGCCTATGAACAACAACCGTGGTGGCAGGTGGATTTGGGGCAGGAGGTGTTCATTGACCGGGTGCGCCTGTACAACCGGTGCGACGGCGGTTTTGCCGCGCGCATGGCAAACTTTCTTTTGCTGCTTTCTTCCGACGGCGTTACATTCCGCCAAGCCTATGGGAACAACGGCACTGTGTTTTACGGGTTTTCCGACAGCAAGCCGATGGATGTTCCGCTGAACGGCGCGTCCGCGCGTTTTGTGCGGATACAGTTGCCAGGCAATGATTTCCTTCATCTTGACGAGGTGGAGGTGTATGCCGGTGGCTTGCCGGACAACATCGCACTGAACAAACCCGCCACACAGAGCAGCACCAGCCAGTGGTCAAGCGACCACGGTGCGGGCGATGCTTCGTTCATGGGTGTTGACGCAGTGATCCGGCGCGGTCGCGCCCTTGCGGAAAACCTGCGCGGCCTCGGCGCCGATATGAAAGAGCCTGCGGCATATTTTGAGACGCTGGCGTCCCGCACCTCCGCCCTTCCGGCCGGTGCAGACCGGGACCGCGCCCTGCCTGGCATCCACTGGGCGGTGCGCAGCATGGCGCTGCGCAATCCATTGCTCGACTTCGAAGAAATTCTTTTCGTCAAGCGCGCGCCGACCATGTTTCCGCATGTGTCCGACCAGTACTACGGCTGGTTTTCGCGCGGTGGCGGCGGCATTTGCATCCTGTCGGGTTTCAAGGGCAATTCTCCGAGAGTCCGCTGCCTGACCGAAGGCTGGCCCGCTGGCAATTTCCTCCGGCCCGACCTGTCGCATGACGGCACGAAGGTGCTGTTCGCCTACTGCCGCCACTATCCCGGCCTGTCCGAACTGGCGGACAAGACCGCGAAGGAAAGCCTGCCCGAGGACGCGCACTACCACATTTACGAGATGAACATTGACGGCACGGACGTGCGCCAGCTCACATGCGGCGCCTATGACGATTTTGACGCGCGCTACCTTCCGCAGGGCGACATCGTGTTTGTGTCCACGCGCAAGGGCGTCGCACTGCAGGCGGACCGCGACAGCGCCAGTGCCACATGCAATGCCGCCATGCCCGACAGTTATGTGCGGTGCGGCGGCGACACGCGGCGGCCGGTGCCCGTATTCACCCTGCACCGCATGAACGCCGACGGCGAAAACCTCTGCGCGGTGTCTGCATTTGAAAACTTCGAATGGACACCCGCCGTCTCCGGCGACGGCCAGGTGCTGTATGCGCGGTGGGACTACATCGACCGGTTCAACGGCCATTTTATGAGCCTGTGGTCCACGCATCCCGACGGCACGGGCGCACAACTGGTCTACGGCAACTACACGGTCCGGCCGCAATGTGTGTTCGAGGCGCGGCCGGTGCCCGGATCGCGCAGGCTGGTGTTCACCGCCACCGCACACCACTCGATCACGGGCGGATCGCTGGTGCTGCTCGACCGCACCCTCGGCACAGAGTTTGAAACGCCGCTCGAGCGGATCACGCCAGAAGTGTGCTTCCCCGAAACCGAGGGCCAGCCCAAGAGTTACTATGCCGGGCCGTGGCCGCTGTCCGAAGACCATTATCTCGTGTCGTGGTCCGACCGGCCGCTGCCGCCCCACACCTACATGAAGAAGGACGACGAAAGGAATCCGCCCAACGCGTCCGGCATCTACCTGTACGACCGTTTCGGCAACCTAAACCTGCTCCACCGCGACTCGGACATCTCGTGCGAGACGCAGATCCCCCTGAAACCGCGCCGCAAGCCGCCCGTTGTGGCGGACTGCGTGGACTGGAATGCGCCCAAGACGGGAACCTTTGCCATGCAGAATGTGTACCGCGGACTTGGCGATGTTCCGCCCGGATCCGTGGCGCGGCTGCGCATTGTCGGCGTGCTGCCAAAGGTGCAGCCGTTCATGAACCAGCCGGTGCTCAGCGTGTCCGCCGAGGACACCGGCAAATTCATCCTCGGCACCGTTCCCGTCGAGCCGGACGGCTCCGCGTATTTCACCGTACCCTCGGGCATGTCGTTCTTCTTCCAGGCGTTGGACCGAAACGGCATGGCGCTGCGCACCATGCGTTCGCTCACCTATGTGCAGCCCGGCCGCGCGCAGTCCTGCGTGGGCTGCCATGAATCGCGTGAGTCCGCGCCCGTGCCGGGCGGCGCGGGCTTGGCGCTGCGCCGCGCTCCGTCCATGCCGCAGCCGGAGATGGATGGCACATGGCCGCTCCGTTTCGACCGGCTCGTGCAGCCAGTGCTCGACCGGGCCTGCGTGGAGTGCCACCGGCCCGGATTCAAAAACCCAAAGGCGGCGGCCATCGACCTGACCCCGGAGAAGTCCTACGACACGCTCATCAACCATGCGGACAAGGACTTGTTCAATCTTGTGTTTGAGAAGAACAGTTCCGAGGTGGGCGACTGTCCAACCCGCAAGAGCAAACTGTTTGCGCTGATTTCCGCCGAAGGCGGCCACGAGGGCGTGCGCCTTGACGCCTCCGACCTCGACCGGTTCCGGGTGTGGATGGACACCTACGCGCACCGGCAGGGCGCGTTCAGCGGGCAACAGGAGGCGGAGCTGGTCAAACTGCGCGAAACGTTCACCGCAACCCCTGGCTACGCGTCACTGGTACCCTGACCCTGCATTATTCAATCGGTTGGGCAGGGACGCCTTCGAAGGTGATGTTGACCGGTTTAATTTTCCCATTCTCATCAAACGCCATGCGATCGATACAGGTGATGCGGTGGTTCTGGTGCGTTTCGCCCAGCGGGCGACGGTGATAGACGATGTACCACGGATCGGATTTCATGCCACGATTTTGTAGACAACCAAGTGCGGCTCCAACTGTTTGCCTTGGCGTACAATCTGGGCAACTTTCTTCGGAGGC
>CAIUWO010000038.1 GCA_903902895.1 Candidatus Hydrogenedentota bacterium
CCAATCTCACGGCCGCCAGACTGCTGGGCATGGCCCAGGGTGCGCTGGACGGGGTCCGCTTCGCAAGCTTCATCGACAGAGACGAGGAACACGCCTACTATGGGTTCCGCAAAGCGCTTTTAGAGACCGGTGAGGCGCGGTCGTTGTCCCTGCGGATGCACCGAAAAGACGGCACGCCGTTCTGGGCCTGTCTGGAGGCAAACATCGCCGAGGCCGGGGACGGCACGACCCTGTGCCGCCTCACGCTCAGTGACATCAGCGAGCGCAGGGAGTTGGAGGATTTTCAGCGCTTTCTGGTCACAATCCACGGCGGGACCGGCAGCGAGCCCTTCTTCGAGGGGCTGGCCCGCCACCTGGCCCAGAGCCTGGGCATGGATTTCATCTGCATTGACCGGCTCGAAGGGGACGGCCTGACGGCGCAGACTGTGGCGGTCTGGTGCGACGGCCATTTTGAGGACAATATGAGCTACGCCCTGAAAGACACCCCCTGCGGCGAGGTGGTGGGCAAGGATATCTGCTGCTTCCCCGCCAGCGTGTGCCGCTATTTTCCGCAAGACCAGGTGCTCCTGGACCTGCGGGCGGAGAGTTATATCGGCGTGACGCTCTGGGGCCACACCGGCAAGCCGGTTGGCCTGATCGCGATGATCGGGCGCCAGCCGATGGAAAACCGCGCGCTGGCCGAAGCCATGCTTAAGATGGTGGCCGCGCGCGCGGCCGGGGAACTGGAGCGGCTCAAGGTCGAGGATACGCTGCGCGAGAGCGAGCAAAACTTCAAGAACCTGGCGAACAACGGTCAGGCCTTAATCTGGACATCCGGAACAGACAAGAACTGCAACTATTTCAACGAGGTATGGCTCGCGTTCACAGGGCGCACCATCGAACAAGAGATGGGAATTGGCTGGACAGAAGGTGTGCATCCGGAGGACCTGCCGGGCTGTTTGGAGGTTTATGTCGGCGCGTTTGACCGGCGGGAAGCATTCAGCATGCAGTATCGGCTGCGCCGGCACGACGGCGAATACCGCTGGCTGCTCGATGACGGAACCCCCCGCCACAACAGCATGGGTGAGTTTTTGGGGTATATCGGTCACTGCCTGGACATCACCGCTTACAAAGAGGCGGAGATTGCGCTGCGGAACAGTGAGGGGCGGCTGCGGGATATCACGTTCAGCATGGCCGATTGGATTTGGGAGACGGACGCGGACGGTGTCTACACCTACAGTTCGCATAAGAGCCTTGATGTCCTGGGATTGTCCCGGGAGGAAATCATCGGAAAGACGCCTTTCGATTTCATGTCGGCCGACGAGGCGGCGCGGGTGGCTTCGATATTCAACACAATCGCCGCCCAGAAGGCGCCAATAAGGGACTTGGAGAGCTGGAATATTGCGAATAATGGCGAAAGAATCTGCCTGCTCACCAACGGCGTGCCCATACTGGACCCGGAAGGCAATCTCAAAGGCTATCGCGGCGTGGACAAGAACATCACCGGGGTCAAACTGGCGGAGTCAATCATAGAGGCCCGGCTGCGCCTCATGCGGCTGGCCGAGTCCTACACGCTGGAAGAACTGCTGCGGGCCACGCTGGACGAGGCCGAGGCCCTCACGGGCAGTCAGGCGGGTTTCTATCATTTTGTGGAGCCCGATCAGGCCACCCTGTCACTGCAGGCCTGGTCCACCAACACGACCGCGACCCTGTGCACGGCAACCGGCGCCCAAGAGCATTACCCGGTGAGCCAGGCGGGCGTCTGGGCGGACTGCCTGCGCGAGGGCCGGCCGCTAATCCACAATGACTACGCCTCCCTGCCCCACCGCAAAGGACTGCCGGAGGGCCACGCCCCGGTCCTTCGGGAACTGGTGGTTCCGGTGAGGCGCGAGGGGGCGTTTGTGGCCGTGCTGGGCGTGGGCAACAAGCCGACGGACTACACGGAAACGGACCTTGACAGCGTGACGAAGCTGGCTGATTTTGCCTGGGACATCGCCGAGCACATGCGGGCGGAGGAGGCGCTGCGCGTGGCCCACGCGCATCTGCAGTGCTTTGTCGACGCCAACATCATCGGGGTCATCGAGTTCAACCCCGAAGGAACTTTGCTCTCGGCGAACCACTACTACCTCCACCTGCTCGGTTACACGCAAGAAGAGTTCCAGGCGGGCATGATCGACTGGCAGTCCGTCACCCCGCCCGAATGGCTTGCCACCGACGCGCGGGCGCTTCAAGAACTGCGCGACCAGGGCAGCAGCTCGCCCTATGAGAAGGAGTACCTGCGGCGGGACGGGACGCGGGTTCCGGTCCTGCTGGCGGACGCCGCGCTGCCCGGCGAGAAGGGCCATATCGCCGCCTTTGTGCTCGACCTGACCGAACGCAAACGGGCGGAGGAGGGGCGGCTCAAGCTTGAAGCCCAGCTCCAGCAGGCGCAGAAAATGGAGTCTATCGGCCGCTTGGCAGGGGGTGTGGCCCACGATTTCAACAACATGCTCGCCGTGATCCTGGGCTACACCGAGATGGCCGTGCAGCGCCTGGACCCGAAGCTGCCGCTTTATGAAGACCTGCAGGAGGTCCTGACGGCGGCGAACCGCTCGGCCGCGCTGACCGGTCAACTGCTGGCCTTTGCGCGCAAGCAGACCGTCACGCCCAAGGTGCTGAACGTGAACGAGACGGTGGCGGAGGCCCTCAAGATGCTTGAGCGCATGGTCGGCGAGAATATTGAACTCGACTGGCGCCCGGGGGCCAATCTGTGGCCCGTGCGGATGGACCCCTCCCAAATCGAGCAGGTCCTGACGAACCTGTGCCTCAACGCGCGGGACGCCATCGACGACATCGGCAAGGTCACGATTGCGACAGAAAACACCAATGTTGACGATATGTACTGCGCCGGACGCCCGGATTTTGCGCCCGGGGAGTATGTGCTGCTCGAAGTGAGCGACACCGGCAGCGGCATGGAGACGGAGCTGCTGGCGCACATATTTGAGCCCTTTTTCACCACGAAAGAACTGGGCAAAGGCACGGGCCTGGGTCTGTCGATGATTTACGGCGTCGTGAAACAAAACCACGGTTTCATTGACGTGTGCAGCACGTCCGGACAGGGCACCTCCTTCAGGATTTACCTGCCCCGGCATGCGGGCAAAACCGTTGCCGAACCCACCGAGGGCGCGGCGGCGGCGCCCACGGGCGGCCCGGAAACCATTTTGCTGGTGGAGGATGAGCCGGCCCTCCTGAAGATCACCGCCAAGACGCTTGAACGTTTTGGTTACACCGTGCTTGCGGCGAACACCCCGGTCAAGGCGCTGCACATGGCCCGGGAACACGCCGGGGAGATAGGGCTACTGATAACGGACGTAATCATGCCGGAGATGAACGGCCGCGACCTGGCCAAAAACCTGCTGTCCCTCTATCCCGGGATGAAGTTCATGTTCATGTCGGGATATACGGCTGAAATCATTGCCCACGACGGGGAACTGGCGGCCGGAACCGATTTCCTTCAGAAGCCTTTTTCGCCCACCCAGTTGGCGGTCAAGCTTGACGAGGCGCTGGGTTCAAGAAGGGGGAACGCCAAAAATCCGGGAGCATGACGCTGTTCCTGCGCAATGCGCCCAACGGTAGTTGTTGGCCGCATCCGCTGCGGACAGTGGAAAAGCCGGTGCCCTGGTCGGCGTCGCTGTCCCCATGGCGCACCCTTCTCCCCATGGTCTGGTCTATACCCGCCCGATGGGGGAAGGCTCATCAAAACATAAATGACCGGAAAGGCAACTTTCCCTTCATTCCCATTTCACCGCCAGGATTTCCCCGGGCGATTGACTGAAGAGGCCAACCCTGACTACTATAAAACGTCCCTGGCGCGCTGTGTGAATCACGTTTGAAGACTGGCGTTCTTGCACGGCGTCCTCGGGCACCGTCATATTCCGGGCAAATGGGTGATTGCGGGCTGTTGCGACCGCTGGGTGCACGCCTGCATATTTCGCCAGTTGGCACCAGTCGGCCCCAGGAGAAAACCGCGAAAGGAGCTGTTCGCCAAGGCCCAGGAACCAGCCGTCATTTCGAGCAAAGGGAAGCCGTCGTGCCCGCCATCGCGCCGCATCAAGGGCGCGGTCATGTGAGTGGAGGCCCCTTCCCAATCCGTCAGCCTCGCAATGACCTGGTGAGATATCGGGCTGCCGTGCTGGACCTAAACCACCAATGACCACCGACTTCCCCTCAGAACCACTCCTCCCATCGCCGCCCAAGGCCGGCTCGCCCGAAGCCCTCTTCGAGATGGTCGCCCTTGTCAACGCGTTTGAGCGGGAGACGCTGCGCCTCTTTTCCCAGGGCCGGTTGCGCGGGACCACGCACAGCTGTCTCGGGCAGGAAGCGATTGCGGCGGCCGTGGGCGCCTGCCTGAGACCGGGCGACATCGTCTTTGCGCCCCACAGGTGTCATGGCCATTTCCTTGCCTACGGCGGCGCGCCCGAGGCGCTGTTCGCCGAATTGATGGGCCGCACGACCGGTGTGTGCGGGGGGCGCGGCGGCAGCCAGCACCTCCACTTGGACCGTTTCTTCTCGAGCGGCGTGCAGGGGGGCATTGTGGGCAACGCCGTGGGCGCGGCGCTGGCCGAATCTTTCAACAAAGACGGGGACAGCGTTGCGGTTGTCTTTCTTGGCGACGGCACGCTGGGCCAGGGGCTCGTCTACGAGTCGCTGAATTTTGCCGCGCTGCGCCGGTTGCCCGTGCTGTTTGTGGTCGAGAACAACCGCTACGCGCAGACTACGCCCGTGCAGACCGCCCTCAGCGGTTCGCTGACCGCCCGTGCGGAGGCGTTCGGCATTTCCGCCCATGAACTCGAATCCAATGATGTGCTTGATCTGCTCGCGGTCTTTCAGGAGCGCTTCGCTGAAACGCGCGGGGACAGGGCGCCGCGCTTCCAGGTCATCCACACGTACCGCCTTGGGCCGCACAGCAAAGGCGATGATTTTCGCGACCCCGCGGAAATAGCGCTGTGGCGCCAGCGCGACCCCGTGCTCCTCGCACGGCGACGCGTTGAAGCCGCCGGGGGGGATGCCTGCGCCATTGTCGAGCGTGTAGGCCAGCGCATTGCCGCCGCCGTCGCCCAGGCCGAGGCTGCGCCCATGGCCGGGGGCGACCCGGTTCAGGCCGCGCCGCGGCAGGCTGCGCTTCCGGCACCGTGGGTTACGGAAGATATGACCTGCGTCAAATCGCTCAACCGCGGCCTGCATCAGGCTTTCGCGGCGAATCCCGCCGTGTTTCTTATGGGCGAGGACCTGCTCGACCCGTATGGCGGCGCGTTTGCCGTGTCCAAAGGCCTGAGCACAAAATTCCCGGGGCGGGTTATTCCGTCCCCGATCAGTGAAGCCGGACTCATCGCGTGGGGCACCGGTGCGGCACTGCTCGGCATGCGACCGGTCGTCGAGATCATGTTCGGTGACTTTCTCGCCCTCGGCGCGGACCAACTGCTCAACCATGCGGCAAAATACGGGTGGATATCGGGCGGCGCGGCGACGGTGCCTCTCGTGGTGCGGACCCCGATGGGCGGCGGGCGCGGCTATGGCCCCACCCACAGCCAGTCCATTGAAAGCATGTTTTGCGGCATCCCCGGACTCACGGTGGTGGCGCCGCCCCCCTTGTTTGACTGCGGCGAGCTCCTGCGCCGGGCCATCCTGCTCACGGAGGGCCCGTTGCTGTTCATCGAAAACAAGGGCCTTTATTCAAAACCGCTTGGCGTCTGCCGGGATGGCCGCATTGGGTCCTTCCAGGCCCGCGCCACAGACGGCCGCTATCCCACAGCCCACCTGAGCCTGGCCGCGTTCGAAGCGCCCGACGCCGTCCTGATTGCCTACGGCGGCAATGTTCCCCTTGCGATGGATGCCGCGCAGCGGATGCTGATCGAACATGAGCTTGTCGTGGATTGTATCGTGCCCTCGCTGCTCGCGCCGGTTCCCATGGCTGACATTGCCGCCTTTGCCGGGCGCGCGCCGCTGGTGGCAACCCTCGAAGAGGGACAGAAACCCTGCGGCTGGGGCGCCGAAATCGTTGCATCACTTGCGGAACAGAACCAGGGGACGGCGCGCAAGTATGTCCGTGTCGCGGCCGCACCCTGTCCCGTGCCCGCCGCCGGAGGGCTTGAACTACAGGCGCTGCCCACCGTGGAACGCGTAATCGCCGCAATCTTGGGGAGACTGTGAATGAGCCGCATGCATGAGATCATTATTCCGCAGCTTGGCGTCAATGAAACCGAGGGGGTGCTCGTGTGCTGGCTGGTGGCGCCTGAACAGCATGTCGCCCGCGGCCAGGTCATCGCCCATGTCGAGACATCCAAAGCCGTCTTTGACGTCGAGGCGGACGACGAAGGGTGTTTCTATCCCCTCGTCGAGCCCGGCAGCCGCGTCTCCTTTCATGCCTCCATCGCATTACTGCTCGACGCCCCCGATGCGGCTGCCGTTGAGGCCTACCGTGCCGCCGCACGACCCGGAAAAAGCAGCCCGGTCGAGACCGTGTTCGAGGCGGGTGGGGACCGTCAGTTTACGGCCAAGGCCCGCGCGCTCATGCTCCTCCATGCGGTTGACCCCGACAGCCTGCCCACCGGCCGAATCATCCGCGAGAGTGATGTGCTCTCCCTGCTGCGCCAACGCGGGCAGCCGGAGCAAACCGCAGCGCCCGTGCGTCCCATTGCGCAGCCGATTATCCGGCCGGACCTTCGCGCTGTTGCCGTTTACGGCGCGTCCCAGGGCGGTCTCGCCATAGTTGAGTGCCTGCGCTCAACCGGCACGCAAGAAGCGATTGCCTTTCTCGACGACGCCCCCGGCATGCCCGGCACGCTTTACCACGGACTGCCCGTCTGGTCCGGTTCCGAACTCGAAGGTCTTCGCGAAAAGGGGGTGGACGCCGTGGCATCCCACATCATGTCCGCACGCGTGCGCCATGAATTGCGCAGACGCGCGGAAAGTGCGGGAATCGTCTATCTTAACGCCGTCCACGCCCGCGCCATCGTCGCCCCCTCCGTCACCATGGGCGCGGGCAACGTCATCAAGGCCGGCGCCATCGTTGACGCCCATGTCGAAATCGGCGACTGCTGCATCATCGACAACGGGGTTGTTCTTCCGCATCACAACAAGATCGGCAGCGGCTGCCATCTCGCGCCGGGGGCCTGTTTCGGCGGCAACTGCGAAGTCGGCGACAACACCGTCATCGGTATTGGGGCCGTTGTTTCCGCGCGCACGCGCATTGGCGCCAATGTCATCGTCGGGGTCGGCGCCTGCGTCGCCCGCGACATTCCGGACAACGCCGTCGTGGAAGGGCACGCCGGCCGAATTGTCGGCCAACGCCGGCCGGGTTGACAGGACTCACCCCAGCCAGGCACCAAGCAGCCCGGCCGTCTGTTCCGGCTGCTCTTGGGGAACGAAGTGTCCCACCTCCCCGAAAATCTCCAACCGTGACCCCGGCGTCCGCCGATGCTGCTCCTGGACATGTTCCAGCATGTAGCTTCGGGTCCCGGTGACCAGAAGCACGGGCACATTCAGTTCACCCATCCGGTTCAGCACGGGTTGCGTGGAGCCGGACTCGTAAAAGTGCGCCTCTATCGAACCGGGGCACTTCAGATGGACCGTCCCGTCCGGCATGTCCCCAAAACCATGGGCGACATAGGCGTCAAATGCCTCCGGGGTCCATGTGCTAAAGGGGAACTTGCCGGCAAGCCGCTCGCGAACGGCGTCGCGCGAGGCAAAGTGCGCTTTTCTGCGGCGGGCATGGGCGGCCATGGGGTTGGACTCCGGAAAGAACCCGTCCGGCGCCAGAATGGCGTCCACAAGCGCCATGCGGCGAAAGAGTCCGGGCCTTGCCAACTGGGCAAGCGTCACCGCGACAGCGCCGCCGGAATGCCCGACGGCCACCGCGCCCTCGCCGCATTCCAGGCCTTCCATCACGGACAGCACGTCCGCGCCAAAGGCCTCCAGACGGTAGTGCTGCGCACCGCACGGCTTGTCCGAATCACCGTGCCCCCGCAGGTCCAGGGCCAGTATCCGCGCGTGGACGGAAAGCCGGGCAATCACAGGGTCCCAGATGCGGCCGAGCGTGCCGGCACAATGGCAGAAAAGCAGGGGAGACCCCCCGCCCCCATAATCCCAGACCCGCAATCGCACACCGGACGAACCCTCAACGTCCAAAGGCGTGGGCTGAAGCGTGCTTGTGTCGCTCATGAACGGTCCTCACATCAGACGGAATAGTGTGCTGCGGGGCGCCTGTAATGCCTCGGGAAAACATTGACGGGGCGACCCGGGGCATACTATACTCCATTTGTTCTTTATCGTCGCTACCAAGTTCCGGCCGCAGACGGCAAGTCGGCGGTCCATTTCCCATATACGGCATCTTCGCGCACTGGCGCCAGACGCACGCCCGCGTCCCGCTCCGCCGCGTGGGAGGAACACAAATGCAGAAAACCTACATCCTGAAGAACGGGCGTGTGGCTCCTGGTGAGGGAGAGGCAGACAACGTGGTTGTCTTTCTCGACCCGACCACCGAGGAAAAGCGCTACCTGGTCGATGAACTCAAGCTCGATGAGCACACCCTGACCTCGGCGCTCGACCCCGACGAGCTTCCGCGCCTTGAGTTTGAGCCGCAGCACATGGCCATGATCCTCAAACGGCCGCGAAATTACTCCGGGTCGGACGAATATGACTTCAATGTGAACTCGCTGGGCCTGTTCCTGTTCAAGGACCGCTTGGTGGTCGTGGCCAAGGACACGGACCCGTTCGTGGGCGACCGCCCAATCACCGGCGCGCAGACACCGCTGGACCTCACGCTCCGGCTTATCTACCGGACCATCTACCATTTCCTGGAGCATCTGAAGGTCATCCGCATGATCTCCGACGAGTTGGAGGAGAAGATCAACGCGTCGATGCAGAACAAGTATCTGCTCAACCTGTTCTCACTGGGCAAGAGCCTCGTCTACTACCTGAACGCCATCCACACCAACGGTGTGTTCATTGCCAAGATTAAGAACAATGCCGCACGCATCGGTCTGGGGGTGGAGCAGGCTGAACTGCTCGACGACATCGGAGTCGAGAACGACCAGTGCTACAAGCTGGCCGAGATCTACTCCAACGTGCTGAGCAGCATGATGGACGCCCGCGTGTCGATTGTGAGCAACAACCTCAACGTGCTCATGAAATCGCTCACCCTCATCACCATTTCAATCATGCTGCCCACGCTGGTGGTGAGCGCATTTTCCATGAACGTGGAGCTTCCCCTTCCGCAGGGACCCGTGCGTTTCTGGATCATCATGGCGATGGCGGCGGCCTCGGCCGCCGGCGTGCTGCTGGTGTGGAAAAAGAAGAATCTGTGAACGGTCGCGCCTCAGACGGCGTCGTATATCTGCACCCGGCTCCAGAACCCCGAAAATTCGCGCAGAAACTCCAGGTGCAGGGCATGGGACTGGTACGTGTCGTGGGCCGCCATGTCGTCCATGATCACGGTGAGGGCAAAATCATAGTCCGTGACCAAAACCGGCCTTGAGGGTGAGTCGGCGGGCACGCCCACGAACATTTCCCGCACGACCGCGACGCCCCGCAACGATTCAAGTCCGTTGCGGAATGCCTGCCGCTTCTCGTCGTTGATGTCGTCGCGCAGCCAAAA
Organism: Candidatus Hydrogenedentota bacterium; assembly: GCA_903902895.1. Taxonomy (GTDB): domain Bacteria; phylum Hydrogenedentota; class Hydrogenedentia; order Hydrogenedentales; family CAITNO01; genus CAITNO01. The sequence goes on from CAIUWO010000038.1 coordinate 9,614, forward strand.
AAATACACTGTGCACCAGCATGCCTGATTTCTCCTAATGTCCAAAGTGGCGGCGGCGCCCGCTTGTGCGAATGTCCATCTCTTCCCGGTACTTGGCCACGGTGCGCCGTGCAATTTCCAGACCCTGTTTGCGCAGCCGGTCCGCAATCGTCTGATCGCTCAACGGCTTGCGCTTGTCCTCACCCTCGATCATTTGGCGTATTTGCGCCTGCACGGAGCGCGCGGACTGCCCCTCGCCGTCGGCGGTTGCGAGTCCGGTCGAGAAGAAACGCTTCATCTCGATCACCCCCTGGGGTGTCTGGATGAATTTTCCGCTGACCGCGCGGGACATGGTGGATTCGTGCGCGCCCACCCGCTCGGCAATATCCTTGAGCCGGAGCGGCTTCAGGAACATCTCACCCTTTTCCAGAAACTCCTCCTGCGTCTCCGCAATCACCTCGGCCGCCTTGATCAGCGTCTGCTCGCGACGGGTCAGGTTCTTGAGCAGGGCCTCGGCGGAGCGCCGTTTCTCCTCCAGAAAAGAGCGCACCTCCCGGTCGGCCGACTTGTCCAGATAGCGGACATACTCATCATCCCACCGGACATGAAACTGGCGGTCCGAAGCGGGCACCGCCTCAAAGCGGGGCGCACCCTCGACACGGCGCTCTTCGGGCACTTCCTGAATAATGACCTCCGGTGTCACCGCCAGGCTGGGACCGGTGGAGAAACGGCGGCCGGGCCGTGGTTCCAGCATGGACACGCGCTCCGCCAGCACTTCCGCCTTCCTTTCCGAAATGCGCAGCGCGCGGGCAATCAGCGGAATGCGCCGGTTTCCCAAATCCTCCAGATGCGCCGACACCAGAAGCCGCAACTCTTTGTCACCTGGAAACTCCGCGTCAATTTGAAGGAGCAGACACTCCCGCAGGTCGGCGGCGCCCACCCCGCTCGGGTCAAACGTCTTTATCACCGAAAGCATCCGTTCAAGGCGTTCGGCGTCGGCGCTGACCTCTGCGGCAAGTTCCTGCAGATTACCCCGGAAATAGCCATCGTTATCCAGGGCCAAAATCACGGCCTCTCCGGCCAGAAGGTCTTCGGGGTCATCCACCGTGGCACGCAACTGCCCGAAAAGATGGGCCTGAAGGCTCTCCTCACCCGTCACCGAGTCCATCCGGTATTCCCAAGCCCCAAAGAGGTCGGGATTGATGCTCAGGTCCCTGCCCTCCCGGTACCGGTCGTCACCGGCACCGTCCGAATCCATGAACTCGTCAGGGAGTTCGCGCTCACGGGTACGGTTCAGGTCCGCGCTCTCGCCGTTTCGTGTGAGGATGTTGGCCTCAACCTCCTCCGCAAAACTGGCATCGTTCGCATCCTGCTCCGCATGCGCCGTGACGGGCGGCAGACCATCATCCGTGGGGACAAGTTCAAGAAGGGGGTTCTGCTCCACCTCGGCGGCAAGATACTCTTCCAGCTCCAAGTTATTCATTTGCAGCAGGTTAAGACCCAGTATCTGCTGCTGGGTCAAAATCAGGCGCTGCTCTTGGCGCTGGACTACTTGATGCTCTAGCCGCAACATGCAAAATACCTTTCAAGCAATTACTGTGCCGTTATACCACGAGCAACATAAGAAATCAATAGATGTCCGAAAACCCACATCTTTGCTATACTTTTCGCGAATGATGGTTCCTTGCTTCGGGCTTTTTGGAAGGCAGAATAGTGATAAAGTTTGCATTACTGGGCAGCGGAAGCAGCGGCAACGCCACGCTGGTGACTGATGGTGTCAATTCCATCCTCATAGATAATGGTCTCAGCCTCAAGCGTCTTGAAGAGCGCCTTGCGGCTGTGGGCGTTTGCCCGTCCGAGTTGAAAGGGGTGTTCGTGACCCATGAACACGGGGATCATGTGGCCGGTTTGGGCATCCTCTCCCGAAAACACCGCGTGCCCGTATACCTGACAGAGGGGACGCGCGCATCACTGCCATTGGGGGTGGGCCGAATCGAACGGTTGGAGACGGTTGAGGCGGGGGATACGGTCTGCATCGGCGGACTCAGCATATCAAGCTTTTCCATCGCCCATGACGCGGCGGACCCCGTGAGTTACACCGTCACCAACGCATCGGCGAAACTGGGATTTGCCACCGATTTTGGGCACACCTCGCACTTGGTGCGCACCCGCCTGGCCCATTCCCACGCGCTTGTGATCGAGTCCAACTACTGCCCCCACCTGCTCCGCACGGGGTCCTACCCGCCCAAAATACAGCAGCGCATCAGCAGCCGCAGCGGACATCTTTCCAATCACGACGCGGCCAAGCTGCTTTCGGAACTGGCCCACGACGGGCTGCAACTGGTTGTGCTGGTCCATCTGAGCCGCGAAAACAACCTGCCCGCGCTGGCCTCAAGGCTGGCGCGCGAGGCGCTTCCCGGGCATCCCGCCGAGATCATTGTCGCCCCGCCCGACGGCAGTTCGCGCATGTTTGAGGTGCATGGATGAGTCCCGGCCCCGAGTTCTTTGAACTTCCGCCGGTGCGCCGCATACTGGAGCGCGCCGCGCTGGGTGCCGGGGTGCCCCTGAGTGTGCATCCCTTTGCCAACAACCGTGAGGGGGCGCAGATTGCCAGTTGGGGCCGCTGTGAAGCCTGCGCGTATGTGAACGGCACCCC
>CAIUWO010000039.1 GCA_903902895.1 Candidatus Hydrogenedentota bacterium
CGTCCTCGTCCGCCCCTTTCCTCCCCCCCCTTTCTGCCCGAAACCGCTGCAAAAGCGGTCCGGGCCTCCCGATGAGAGCCACCATCTCTTTCCATAACCTTGCCAGACGGGGTGCCCAATTGCTTTGCGTTTTCGCTTCGTCCGGGAACCTTTTCCCTTTCAGGAATTCAGGAGGCCCCTATTGGCGTTACCAATATTAGCAATCTCGACCGATGTGGTGTGGAATTGGTTGTGAACACTGGGCGGTTAAGCATGAGCCTGAATCGCGGCAATAAAATCGGGGAATGCGCCTCGGACCGAGGCGGGGGCGAAGGCCGAACAGTTAGCGAGCACCATCCAGCTAAGCACCTCAGGGGGGGGCACGCGCTGTCGGGGGGGGGGGGCTTTGTGGAAAATCGCGGATTCCGGGGTTCGGCGGCGCTTTTTGGCAGTTGCACAGGAACCCTGTCTTCTATGTGCTTTTCCCCTACCCGCCTTGTCAAGAATCCCGCATCCTGTACGGATGCCAATACGCCCCTGCTCAGGTACCCTTAACATGTACGCAACGCGCGGCCATGAAACGATCATGACCAAGGAGCCTGCCACGGACACTATTGACACACGCACATCACATGTTTTTCCAAGGGCTTACAAAACCGAGAGGGGAGGACTCGCATGAAAGTCCATGAATACCAGGCAAAGCAACTCTTTGCGGAGTATGGCATTCCGGTGCCGGAAGGGGATGTTGCCACAACGCCAGCCGAAGTGGCGGAGATTGCGGGGCGCGTTGGCCGGCCTGTAATGATTAAAGCACAGGTGCATGTGGGCGGACGCGGCAAAGCCGGGGGGGTCAAGTATGCCGCGGACCCGGCGTCGGCCGAGCAGATTGCCGGCAACATTCTGGGAATGGACATCAAAGGCCTGACGGTGAACAAAGTTCTGGTCACGGTGGCCGAAGACATCGTTTCCGAGGCCTATTTGGCGATCATCCTGGACAGGTCCACCCAGCGGCCGGTCATCATGGTTTCCACCGAAGGCGGTGTGGACATCGAAGACGTGGCGGCGAAAACGCCCGAAAAGATTCACAAGCTTCCGGTTGACCCGACCGTCGGCCTGCGCCCCTATCAGGCCCGCAATCTGGCCCAAGCACTGTATCATCCGCCCGACCTGGTCCGCCAGGCAACGGACATCATTATGAAGATGTACCGCCTCTTCTGGGAACTGGACGCGTCACTGGCGGAGATCAACCCCCTTGTGACCAATTCGCGGGGGGAAATTGTCGCGCTTGACGCCAAGGTTACGGTGGACGACAACAGCCTGTACCGCCAGGGGCGCATCGCCGCCATGCGCGACCTGGACGCCGAGGAGCCTTCCGAGGTGGCGGCGCGCGATGCGGACCTGTCCTACGTCAAACTGGACGGGACCATCGGCTGCATCGTGAACGGCGCCGGACTGGCCATGGCCACGATGGACCTGGTCAAGCGCCACGGCGGCGAACCGGCGAACTTTCTCGACATTGGCGGCTCGTCCAATCCCCAGAAGGTTGTGTCGGCCATGCAGATTATCCTGTCGGACCCGAAGGTCCAAGCCATACTTATCAACATTTTTGGCGGCATCACGCGCTGCGACGATGTGGCCAACGGCCTTGTTGCGGCGTTCAAGATTCTTCAGCCGACCGTCCCCGTGGTGATCCGCCTGGTGGGCACCAACGAAAAAGAGGCGGCGGCGATTCTGGCGGACATGCATCTTCCCTGTGCAAACACGCTCGACGAGGCGGTGATGAAAGCGATTCAACTTGCCAAGGTGCCGGTCACGGCACATTGACACGGCGCGAAAGGCGTACTAACAACATGGCCATATTCATTGACCGGCGAACGAGGCTGATAGTGCAGGGTATAACGGGACGTGAAGGGTCGTTCCATGCACGGCAGATGAAGGCCTTCGGAACCGCGGTGGTGGGCGGCGTGACCCCCGGCAAGGGCGGCACCGAGGTGGCCGACATTCCCGTATTTGACAGCATGGAGGAGGCGGTGGCGAAGACGGAGGCCAACACGTCGGTGATTTATGTGCCGCCCGCCTTTGCCGCGGACGCCATCTATGAGGCGGCGAACGCGGGTATCAGGCTCATCGTGTGCATCACCGAAGGCATCCCGGCCAACGACATGATGAAGGCCTGCCAGCACGTCAAGGCAACGGGGGCGCGGCTCATCGGGCCCAACTGCCCCGGCCTGATAACGCCGGGCGCGTCAAAAGTGGGCATCATGCCGGGGGCCATTGTCACCCCGGGCGGGGTGGGTGTGGTGTCGCGTTCAGGAACGCTTACCTATGAGGCGATCTGGGCGCTGACGACGGCCGGGCTGGGACAGTCCACCTGCATCGGAATCGGGGGGGATCCCATAATCGGAACAGGTTTTGTGGACTGCCTGGAGGCGTTTGAGCGCGACGACAACACGGAGGCGGTGGTGATGATTGGGGAAATTGGCGGCGCGGAGGAAGAGGCGGCCGCGGAGTTCATACACAAGAACATGTCCAAGCCCGTTGTGGGCTTTATCGCCGGACAGGCGGCGCCTCCGGGAAAAAGAATGGGCCATGCCGGCGCCATCATTCTGGGCACCAGCGGAACCGCCGCCGACAAGATTGCCGCGCTGGCCGCCGCGGGCGTGCCCGTGGCGAACTCCCCGAGCGAACTGCCCGCGCTTGTGAAGCAGGCGCTGGCGCGCAAAAACACGTGGCCCGATGAAGTCGGACGGGCGGGTCACGGGGGCGCCTGCCCGGCCCATGCAAGTGAACAGAAGGTTGTGCCAGAAATGGCTGTGTGCCCCGGACTTTCACACTACAAGAAGGATGTCACGGAATGAACAGGAATTCGGCCGTTGTTGAGTCAAAGACAAGGACCATCAAGAAGAGCAAGATTGACTACTCCCAGGGGCCTCCCCCGGTGAGCGTCAACCAGGCATGGTGCAAGGCGTGCAACATTTGCATATCCCTGTGCCCGCAGGGTGTGCTTGCGCCGGACGAGGACGGCAAACCGGTGGTGGCGCAGGAGGACAACTGCATCCAGTGCGGCGCCTGCTGGAGCCACTGCCCCGATTTCGCGATCAAGTCGAACTACAAGTAGGACCGGACAGCACTGTTCGGAAGGAGCCGTCAATGCCTCCAGGAGAGCGACAACTGGTCATGGGAAACATGGCCTGCATGCGCGGGGCCCTCTATGCGGGAATGCGCTTTTACGCGGGATACCCGATTACCCCATCCACCGAGATAGCCGAGGGATGCGCGCGGGAACTTCCCAAACTGGGCGGCCACTTCATCCAAATGGAGGACGAGATTGGCTCCATCAGCGCGGTGATAGGCGCATCCGTGGCGGGCACAAAGGCCATGACAGCCACCTCCGGACCCGGATTCTCCCTCATGCAGGAGAGCATCGGCTATGCGTACATGATTGAGGCGCCCTGCGTCATCGTAAACGTGCAGCGGGGCGGTCCGTCGACCGGACTGCCCACCAAGGTGAGCCAGTCGGACACGATGCAGGTCAGGTGGGGCACCCACGGCGACTACACAGCCATCGCCGTGGCGCCTTCGACCGTGGCCGACACCTTTACGGAGACCATTCGCGCGTTCAATCTGGCAGAGCGCTTCAGGACGCCGGTGACCGTTTTGCTGGACGAAGTGGTGGGCCATATGCAGGAGATGGTCGCCTTTCCCGAACCCGGCGAATGCGAGGTGGTCAGCCGGACCAAACCGACATGCGTACCCTCGGCCTACATGGCTTACAGGCCGACCAAGAACGGCGTGAACTCGATGCCCGCCTACGGCGAGGGGTACCGATGGTACGCCACCGGCCTTATGCATGACGCGCACGGGTTTCCCACGGACAAGCCGGACGAGGTTGTCAGCAAACTGGACAAACTTCGGAACAAGATTGAAAACTACGAGAGCGAGATATGCAGGGTCCGCGCCGAATACATGGATGACGCTGAAATCGCCGTCGTCTCGTACGGCTCCGTGTCCCGCACGGCGCTTCAGGTGGTGCGGCTCGCCCGCGATGCCGGCGTGAAGGTGGGCTTTGTGCAGCTGCAGACGGTTTGGCCCTTCCCGATTAAACAGCTGCGCGACCTGCTGGGAAACACCGCCCACATCATTGTCGCCGAACTCAACATGGGACAGCTTGTGGGCGAGGTGGAGCGCGTTGCCCCGCCCGGCGCGCAGGTGCACTCCCTGCTCCGCTACGACGGGGACATATTCACTCCAATGCAGTTTCTGGAAAAGATTCAAGAGGTGCGCACATGACCACAGCCTCAAAGGAAGCCGGAGCGCGGCAGGAATCGGACGTTGTGCTGCGCTATCTGAGGCCCCATGTTAAATTCCCGAACATGTGGTGTCCCGGATGCGGGAACGGCGTTGTGGCCACCTCGTTGATACGCGCGATTGACAAACTGGGCATTCCCCGGGACAACGTGGTGCTGGTCTCCGGAATTGGCTGCAGCAGCCGCATGCCGGTCTACCTTGATTTCCAGGCGCTGCACACGACGCACGGGCGGCCGCTCGCGTTTGCGACGGGCGTCAAGTTTTCCCGGCCGGATCTGAAGGTGATAGTCATCACGGGCGACGGTGACTGCCTCTCCATCGGGGGCAACCATCTGATACACGCCTGCCGCCGCAACATCGACATCACCACCATCCTCATCAACAACTACATCTACGGCATGACCGGCGGGCAGATTTCCCCGACAACGCCTTCGGGCGCCCATGCCACGACAACGCCCTACGGCAACGCGGAGAAGCAGTTCGAGGCCTGCGACCTCGCGCGGGGCGCCGGCGCGTCGTTTATCGCGCGCACAACCGTGTACCACACCACGCAGATGGACCGGCTGATCATGGAGGCCATCCAGCACCGGGGCTTTTCGCTGGTCGAGGTCATTTCAAACTGCCACACCTACTACGGCAGGCTCAACAAGATCGGACAGGCCACCCAGTTGCTCAGGATGTTCCAGGAAAAGGCCTCTACCCAGCCCAAAGATCCCAGCATCGTCGATGAAGACACCAAGGACATGATACAAACCGGGATTATTCACCGTGACCCCGACAAGACTGAGCTTTGCGATGAGTACCAGAAACTAATCGACTCTCTTGCAAAAGGAAAACCGGCATGAGCAACGTCTCGCTTCTTGACGTGCAGGTCCCCGCAGACCGCTTCGAGATACGTCTGTCGGGTTCGGGCGGGCAGGGACTGGTGCTGGCGGCGATGCTGCTGGCCGAGGCCATCGGTTCAGACCCGGCAAAGAGCGTGATCCAGACCAAGTCCTACGGTCCCGAGGCGCGGGGCGGCGCGTCCAAGTCGGATGTTGTCGTCTCCACGGGCGAAATCTACTATCAGAAAGCGCTCCAGCTGGACCTTCTGCTCGCAATGACGCAGGAGTCTTTGAACAAATACTATCCCGATTTGAAGAAGGGCGGCACGCTGGTTATTGATGACACGCTGGTGTCCAAGACCCCTACGGACGACTATTACGGGCTTTCGTTCACGCGCATCGCGAAGGACCAGCTCAAGAATGTCATGGTGGCAAACGTAATTTCTCTGGGAGCCATTGCCGCCATCACAAATGTGGTTCCCCTGGATTCGCTGCTGAAAGCCGTGCTGGCTCGGGCGCCGCGCGGAACCGAAGAGGTCAACCGACAGGCAGTCGAGATAGGCTATCAGGAAGGGTTGGCGCTCAAGCAGCAAAAGAGCGCCACCGCATAGGGGTGATGATGTCGATGTACGCTATCGTGCGCATCCCGGCTTTGGGTCAGGTGTGAGCGCCTCCTGTTCACGGACCAAATCCTCGTACGTGGTGCCGTCGTAGACGGCGAGCATGGCATTCAATCCCCGGGTCCACATTGGCAGGAACGCGCAACTGTCTTTCATGGGGCAGTCCTCTTTCAGTCCCCGTTCCAGGCAATCCACCGGAGCCACCGTCATCTCCATGATACGGAGCACCTGCCCCACCGTTATATCCCTGGGCGAGCGCGCCAGCCAATACCCCCCCTCCCTGCCGCGCGCCGAATCAAGAAGCCCCCCGCCCTTGAGTTGAATCAGTATGTTCTCCAGAAAACGGGCGGGCAGTGCCTGCGCCTGAGCGATGGTGCCGATGGTGGCCGGACCGCTGTCATATCTTCGCGCGAGTTCAAAAACAGCGCGCAGGGCGTATACAGTCTTCTTGGAAAGGTGCATGGCGACAATCTCCGTAATTTCTACCGATTTTATAATAGTGGAGAATGAGGCTCGCTGTCAACAGCTCGACAGTTTTACGCAGCACCACCGTTTAGCGCTAAATGCCGGGTTTGGATTGAGGCCGGGAAGCTCCCATGCCCATGAATTGAGCGAACGCTCAGAGCATCAGGCCCTCTTCCTCACTGCAAACACAGGTCACCGTGTCCAATGCACGGGGAAGCAACGCGGCGAGGCGCTCCAGAAGGCCCCCTTTGTCACTTGGTAGTCGGCCGCCCAAAGCAATGAGATTGGACACATGGTTCATGCGGAAGAGCGTGTCGTGCAGTTCCAGTCCGGCGAGCATGGTGCGCGCCTCATGAAGGATGGCGCGGTCGGTCAGCGGCGCGAAGGTGCCTTGGCGCGTCCAGGTCATCAGGGAGGTGTGGGGCACAATCATCGCGGTGAGAAACGAGAGGTATTTGGGCTGCATGGCATTGACGACTTCGATGGTGCCCCGGACATGGTCCTCGGACAGCGCAGCGCCCCCGGCACCGAGCAGGACAATGGCGGACAGGGCTATGTCGGCGTTCCGCGCAACGCGCGCCATTTCGACCATGTCTTCCGGCGTTGCGCCCTTGCGAATGAGTTCGAGCACCGCCCCACTGCCGCTTTCCAGACCGAGATAGGCAAGAGAGAAACGCAGGTCGCGGAGTTGACGGAGTTGCGCGGGGGAGCACCGGAGTAGGTCGCGGGCATTGGTATAGGCGGCAATGCGTTCCAAGCGGGGAAATTGGGTGTTGATGCGCACGCAGACTGCGGCGAAAGTCTCAAAACCGGCGCTTAACGCATCACCGTCGCAGAGGAAGACGCGGCGGGTATGGGGATAAAGGCGCGCGGCGGCGTCCACGTCTTCCAGGACGTCCTCCAGGGGACGGACTCGGTAGCGTTTCTCAACGTACATCGCGCAAAAGGCGCAGCAGTTGTGGCTGCACCCGACGGTGAGTTGGAGCAGCAGGCTGTCCGCCTCGCTGGGCGGGCGGTATATGCGACCTTCGAAACGCATTGGGGTTCCTGTCTGCGGCCGGTCCGCAGAACGAAGCATACAGAATTTGGGGTCCAGAAGAAAAGACGGCCGAGAGTAATGTCTTCCACACAAGTCCACACATCACATCGTTTTGCAGCAAGTGCGAGACAAAGGAGCATTGAGAAGGGCCGCCGGACTAGGCGGATGAACAGGGGAAGTGTAATGATTATAATCAAGGCAACGAACCGGAAGGAGCCCGCATGATGATGACTACAATGGCGCGTGGAATGGTTTTGTGGACAGTTGGGTTGTTTGTGCTTTGTGGACAGGCGTTTGGGGGCGTGTATGACGTTGCGCAGTATGGCGCGGTGGGGGATGGCGCGAAGGTCAACACGCAGGCCATACAGGCCGCCATTGACGCATGTGCAGCCGGCGGCGGCGGGGTCGTGTCGTTTCCGACAGGGAAGTACCTTACCGGCACGCTTTACCTCAAGAGCGGCGTGTCCCTGCGCGTGGAGCAGGGAGCGACGCTGCTGGGGAGCACGAATCTGGCGGACTACCCCGTAAATTCCTGCAAGTATCCCTCGCGCAGCGACGAGTACACGGTGCGGGCGCTTATTTGGGGCGAAGGCTTGGAGGACGTTGGGATTACGGGCACGGGAACGCTGGACGGGCAGGGCGGGGCGTTTCGCAGCAAGAAGGCGGACCGGGAGGAGATGGACAGCGTGAACGTGTCGCTGAAGAGGGAGGGGCGTTATCCAATTCAGGAACGCTATCTGGACCGACCCTACCTTATTCGGCTGGTCAGTTGCCGCAGGGTGCTGGTGGAGAACGTGAGCCTGCGCAACTCGGCCATGTGGATGCAGCACTACCTGGACTGCGACTTTCTGACGGTGCGCGGCATCAACGTGTACAACCATGCCAGCCAGAACAATGACATGATCGACATTGACGGGTGCCGCAATGTGGTGGTGTCCGACTGCGTGGGCGATTCGGACGACGACGCGCTGACCCTGAAGAGCACGGGGGCCAGGGCGACGGAACATGTGGTCGTCACCAACTGCATCCTGCGCTCACACTGCAACGCCATCAAGATGGGCACGGAGTCGGCGGGCGGCTTCCGGGACATCGCCATCAGCAACTGCGTGATCCAGCGGTCGCAGTCCACGCCGAAGGACAAAGACTTCGCCGGTCAGATTGAGGGGTTGTCGGGGATTGCGCTGGAAATTGTGGACGGAGGCACCCTGGAGCGGGTGTCCATCTCCAATATTGTCATCGAAGGAACGTCGGCTCCGCTGTTTATGCGGCTGGGGAACCGCGGGAGGGCTCCCAAGCCTAGCGACCCCAAGCCGGCGGCGGGAACCTTCCGCGATGTTTCTATCAGCAACGTTACCGCCACGGGGACGGGTTCCATTGGGTGCGCGTTCTCGGGTATCCCCGGACACTGCCTCGAAAACGTGCGCCTGTCCAACATCAGCATCCGCTTTGACGGCGGCGAAAAGGAAGGTGACCACGGGCTGGAGGTGCCGGAGGCAGGGGCCGATTATCCCGAGGGAAGAATGTTCGGGACCCTGCCCGCGTACGGGTTCTATTTCCGGCACGTGCGCGGCCTGCGTGTGAGCGACGTGCAGTTGAGTTATGCCGAGAGTGACTGGCGCCCGGCGCTCATCTGCGATGATGTGGAAGGCATGCGATTGGAGGGGTTGCGGGCGCAGGCCGAGCCCGTCGCGCCAACACAGGTGATTCTGAAGGACACGAGGAATGCGCTGATTACGGGCTGTACGGCCGCGTCAGTGGATGCCTTTGTCACGTTGATGGGGGACTGCGAGGATGTGCGGATGATGAACAATGACACGCATAGGGCGAAGGCGGAGCGGGCCGGGAAATAGCGAAACGAATGGGACACATGGGATGGATGGGACCTGCCAGCAGTTCCCGCCGCCAGCGATAAGAGCGTGCAGACAAGAAGGGAGCCTTTTGCACCAGCCATAACGCATTGGCGGATGTCACGCTTTGGGCCACCCACTGCGGTGTCGCCGCCGTGCGCCGCCATCGCAGTGCAAAATGGAGACGGTCTCGTCCACTTGGGATTGGTGTCCCCAGAACAACAGGCCTGGTCCCCGCGCCATGGCGCAAGGTGAACCGTCCGGAGGACGCCCCCCCCATCCCCATAAAAAGAGAACTGATCCCGCCCGGGGCGCGGGATCAGCGTAAAGCGAAAAAAAGAAACAGGATACCAGGTGAAAGGGTTACGGGGTCCGCACAACACGGAAGCCGATGTAATCGCTGGAGCCACCCATGTAGCCCATGCGCGCGGCTGAGCGGCAGTTAACGTTGTATTCGTTCCAGTGGCCGCCTCGGCAAATCTGCCAAGATCCCCGGGGACTGTCCACCCAGGCAGTGCCATCCGCGGGCGCGCCGGTATAGTCGGTGTGGAAATTGTCCTCACACCACTCGTCCACATTGCCGTTCATGTCGTAGAGGCCGAAGGCATTGGGCAGCTTTTGCCCCACCGCGTGCGCAAAGGGTTCGGTTGAACAGCTGCCCTTGTACCAGGCATAGTCGCCAATGGCCGTGTAGACGGGGTCGTCCCCCCAGTAGAACCGCGTCGTCTTGCCCCCGCGGCAGGCGTACTCCCACTCCGCCTCCGAAGGCAGCCGGAAGGTCTTGCCGGTATAGGTACTCACCGTCGTGAAGAAAGCCTGCGCGTCATTTCCTGAGACCATCACCGCAGGGCTATTCGGATCGAAAAGCACCTTTGTCTCGCCGTCCCAGGGCGTCGAGTTCATCACCGCCGTCCACTGCGCCTTGGTCAGTTCATACTTGGCCATCCAGAAGCCGGGCAGCGTTACCGAGTGCTGGGGGAATTCATAGGGGGAACTGCCGTCCTCGGCCACGTTTGCGCCCATCATAAAGGTTCCGCCCGGGACCCATTTCATCACCAGCGGCACATTGCCCGGCAGCATGAACGTCTGCGTGTTGGCGGGGTCTTCGATAAGCTTGATGTAGTCGCTGTACACGGGCGAATAGTTGTCCGCACTGTCCGTGTACTGGACACGCACCGTATGGTTCCCAAACCCCTCGGGCAGCGTGCGGGCGCGCGTTGCCTTCAGCGATTCCCAGGAAGTCCACGTGGACCCGTTGTCGCTGAAACGCATGCGCGTCACCCCGGCTCCCGAGTCGGACCAGTTGAGCGCGAGCGTGACGGACCGGCTTATGGTCGTAGACGCGCCGGCGTTGATGGCAATCCCTCCCGTGGGCGCGGTCGTGTCCAAACGGATGTAATCGCTGTACACCAGGGAGCGATTGTCCGCTCGGTCAAGAAACTGGACCCGCACCGTCTTGTAGCCGTCCCCGGGGGGCAGTGTGTAGGACTTTGCGGCCGCCAAAGACTCCCAGGCGAACCATGTGGCTCCGTCGTTGCTGAAACGCATGCGCACCACGTCGGACTTGCCATCGGCATCGTTCCAGCCCAGCGCGAGCGTGACACTGGTCGATTTTGTCGCGCTGCGGTTGCTGTTAATGACTATCGAGCCGGTGGGCGGCGTGGAACCCGAAAACGCGGCCGCCTCAACCTGCGGCAACACCGCAAACCCCAGCAGCACCGCCCCCACCATGCGCACCGCCATCCATGACTTCGTTCCCATTGAACAAACTCCTCTCTGTTGTTCGGGCCATGGTCCCATCCTGACGCACCCCCACCCTCGGAGTATCATCACGACAGGGCGAAAAAGGAGACTGCAAGCCTCCGCTTTGATTTTCAGGTACTCCCAGACCACGCTCGTAGTGTACCAAGACTGCCTTAGCTTGTCACTTTGTTTATTTCGGCACAGGCCTGCCGGTGCTCACTTGCCCTCAGCGGTTGACAGCACTGTGCCCGCAATGAAACGGATGGTGTTGTCCTGGTTGAAGTAATAGGCCACAAGGTACTTGCCATCTGCCATGGGGGTGACCCAGGGATAGCCGAGGTCGCCGCTGCCGCCGTCGTCGCGAAGGACCATTTCCCTCGCCGTGTCGAAGTTGGTACATTCTGCGTCGAGGACGCGGGCGCGGATGCCGAAGGGTTCGTGGCGGTAGCCATAGACGAGCAGCACGCGGCCGTCGGCGAGGGTGGTGGCGCAGTGAGGATGCCCCTGGAACCCGGCGTCTTTCCAGGGTTCAAAGGTCTTGCCCCCGTCCTTGGAGCGGGCGACGGCGGTATGGTCGTTAAAGTCGGCGGTGCGCATGAAGGCGATGAGGTCGCCGGCCTTGGTCTCATAGAGTGAGGTTTCGTTGAAGGTAATCTTCTCGTCCCGCGCTATGGGGCAACGATACTCCCAGGTGAGGCCGCCGTCTTTGGAAGCCATGAGATGAACGCCGGTAATGCGCGGCTGCACCTGCGACTGCGAGGCGACGGCCCAGTAGAGCGTGCCGTCGCGGCTTTCACACATGGCGCCGCGGTTGTAGGCGGGACAGGGCTCCTTGAAGACGTTTGTGGTCACACTCACGGGCACGGGGGGCGGGATGATGGGGCCTTTCCAGGACTGACCGCCATCGGTGGAGCGCACGATATACCCTCCCAGGAAGACGAAATCGCCATGACGCAGGGTTTCAGGATATTTCGATGCGGCATCGCCGCGGAGCAGGGCCCAACCGTAGCTGCTGCACACGATGGTGCCGTCGCGCAGTTGGGTCATGCACGGGTCCTGCGAGCCACCGAAGGGATGGGCCAAGATGAGTTCGGGCTCTGTGGTCCAGGTGGCCCCGTTGTCTTTGGACCGGACCAGCACGAGGTGGCTGTTGGGGTCGGTGTGGTTGGAGCCTTCCTCGCCGAAGATGCGGCGCTCGGGGGCGCGGCGGAAGGCCACGATGAGTTCGCCGTCCTTTCGGAGAACTGCCGAGGGAAAGGCGCTGAAGAAACGGTCATCCTTGTAGATGACGATATCTTTGTCCTTGACGAGCTCCTGCGCGCGCGCAAGCGCCGACTGGAGCACCATGACCAGAACAAGCCCCAAGAGAACGGAATTGCGCATCATATTGACCTCCAGAAGATTTTATCCACGCCATTGCTCCGATACCAGTCAGCCGGGCCGTCGCCCCCTACTCCGATGTTTTCCCAAGGCGGCGCACACCCGCGGCAAATGGCGTGGCGCGGTATTGCCGCTCCAGTTGGACATTATCCAGGGCAATGCCGCAGCTGCCGCCGGAGGTTTGGGCCGCAAAACCCACCATGGGATTGACCACGCCGGCCGTGGTGTGCCGTCCGGGAATGACCGGAAACTCATACCGGCGCCACTGCGCGGTCAGCGGCAGCGTGCAGAGCACGTTGGCCATTTCCGCGTTTCCCACAGACACGACAAGCGCTCCGCGCGGTTTCATTTCATATCCCCCATCCCCGCATCGCGCCTCGAAGGACAGCGTATACGTCTCACCGGCAGGCATCCGGATATCTTCCTTCTTGCCGTCGGCACCCCTGACCGCGTGAATCCACACCGGACAGAAGGGGTCGCCCACGGCCGCTTCGAAGCGCAGCGAGCGCTTTCCCAGCCGCGCCAGCCCCGTATCCTCCAGGGTGGCTTTCGGGGGAAGGGTGAGACCCTCCGCGCCCCCTTCAAACCCGCCGTCGTGCAGCATGTTGACCGTGTCGCGGCCAATCGCCCACAGGCCAACGCCCTGCGACACGATCTGCGGCTGCGCCCCCATAGCCGCGAGCGCCGCACGGTCTTCCTTGCGAAGGCGCGGCAGGGGCTCCGTCACAATCCAGTAGTTGCTTTCCTTGGCGAACTGCAGTTGGTCCGCCAACAGCGGCAGCTCGGGCGGGCTGAACCAGCGCAGCGTCGCGGCGACATCGGGGGTTCCCGCCCGCGCTCCGTTCAGCAGGTACTGAATAACCGGGGTGGGATGAAACATCCGGCCCTCCTTCTGCACAACCATGACGTCGCCATGTTCGGCCTGCTGCGCAAGATAATCAGTCCTTTCGCGCATGTATTCCGCCCCGCCGCCCGTCTGCATGTTCATTGTCTGTGCCAGCGGCCCGATACGAAACACCGCGAAGAGCACAAGTACGAGTGCGAGAGCAACCGTCCTAAGCGCGTTGCGCCCCAAACCCGGGGTGCCCGCTATGGCCTGTCCGCCCGCGGCCACCAGCACCGCCAGACCCACAATCTGAACGACAAAATAGCGGTCATACAGGGGGTATTTCACCAGCTTGAAAAGAAACGGCACATGGCACGCCAAAGGTGCCGCGCAGAGAAGCAGCAGCCGGCGGTCACGAAACGCAAGGAACACCAATCCCAACCCGGCCAGGACAAGGTAACCCGCGGTTTCGACCCTGTTCACCGCACCAAAATAACTGCCCACGACAAACTTCGTCCACTGCGTGGAGTTCAACTGGAACCGCTCGGCCACCTTGTCAGAGGCGTCCCCCGCGCCGCGCGCCTCCGGCTCGGGGACATGCACGGAGGAAAGCGCCTGACGCACCGCGTCAGGACCGCCCGCCACCAGTGACGGCAGAACCGCCGCAGCCACGCCGGCCACGCACAGCGACGCCAGCAGCATCAGGCGAAACACCCTCCGGACAGGGGGCACGCCGAAGTCGCAAAACAGCAGCCCGGCCAAAGCAATGCATACCATGGCCAGCGGCGACAGGAAGGAAAGGTGGTTGAACGTGCCCAGAAAGACCACGGCAAAGAAGAGCGCAAAGTTGGTGACGGAAAACCTGTCCAGCAAACGGCGGGCCACCATAACAAGCAGCATGCCGGACAGAATAACGAAGGCATAATAGCGCGCCTCGCGACTGTATTTGATGTGAATGGGCAGTGTGGCAAGAAACAGCGCCCCCGCCAGCGCCCCCGCCAGACCAACGCGGCGTTTCAAGAACACAAACAGCAGCCCGATGGCGGACAGGCCAAAAAGAAAATGGGGCAGCCGGGCAACCACCTCGTCGGCGACCGCGGGCGACCGGAACAGGTCCAGGGAAGCCTTCGTCACGAGCGGCATCAGACAGGTGACATGTTCCGTGTCTTGAACTGAACCGCGCAGCACATCGTCCCAGGATTTTTCCGCCCAATTCAGCGTGTACACTTCATCCAGCCACGGCGCAGCCCCAAACCCCGGAAGGCGAAGCGCAACCGCCAGCAGCAATATGCCGCAGAAAAGGGCTCTTCTCCCGTATTTGCCCTGTTTGCATCCGGCCACATTTGGGTCATTGTCGGCGCACATTGCCATTCCTCTCCGTGGTTCGTGGCGCATTCTTTCCGCGCGCCCAAACAAGCTACACCACCGCGTCAGGCGGCCACAAGCCGGAGAGGACGCGATATCCGCCGCAGGCGCCCGGTCACGGCGCTGTCTTTAGTCCCTCGGCACGCACCCGCCATTTTCCGTCTTTGGGGAATCCGGGGGCGTTTTCGGCGGATGCACCGTCCCAACCGCCAGCCATGAAGGCGGCCGCGTAGAGGATACCGCCGCTGGAGGGCAGGTAGGGCCAGGGACCGCCGCCGATGGGGTAGCCGCGCTCGTCAAATCCGAAGTTTTCGTGCAGGAGCAGGCCTACCGCACGCTCCGGTTCCCCCAGGCGGGCGGCGGTCATGGCGAGCATGGGGAAATCCCAACCCCAGGTGTCTTTCCAACGCCAACAGTCCATGACCTTGCCCAAGCTTCGCTTCATGGTGTCGCGGTCCACGTCCGCGCCCGGAAGAATGCCGTAGATACCGACCACCGACGGGTGGTTGTGGTTCCATTTTGTGTAGCTGTCGGGCAGGTGTTCTTCCAGGAGATAGATGCCGTCCTGCACGGGTAGTGGCGCGAGGCCTTTCAGGACCGTGTCCCATTCTGGACTGCGGGACATGCCCATGCGTTCTCGCCATTGCTGCGCGGTTTCCAGGCCGAACCGCCAGTACGCCAGTTCGAAGCTTGGGTTGTAAACCTTGTCGGGGTCGGTGGTTTCGGGAACGGTGTAGATGGGAGGGCCAAGCACAAACCGGCCGGTGTCCTTTTCCTGCACCGCAAAGGAGGCCATGAACTCCGCCGTTTCAAAGACGATGTCGCCCCACGCGTTGAGCGTGTCCCGGCCGGAATGGGCGCGGTAGTCCAGTTCGGCGAAGAAAATGGGGTGAGGCTGCTGCCAGAGAAGCATGGCGTGGATGGGGTGGGGCGACTCGCGCCCCTCGGGCCCCGTGCATTTGGGCCACCGCGCGCCCATATATCCCTGTCGGGCGGCCGTTTCGCGGGCCGAGGGCAGGAAGTTTCTGTACACGCCGAGGCTGCGGTTGAGCAGCGGCCAGCGGTCCCACAGCGCGTAGTGCGCGCCGTGCCACCAGTACATCTCAAGGTGAAACTTTCCGTTCCAGCCGTTGTTCACCAGCCCACTTTCCTGCGGCGGCAGAGACCCGGCACAGTTAACCGCAGTCAGGTATTGCGACAGGACAATGCGCCGCTCCAGTTCCGCCGCCCGGGGATCGGTGCTCCCGGAAAAGTCAATGGTTCCTCCCTGGTTCCAAAATCCCTGCCAGTACACAGATGACGCGGCGTGCGTGGCCGCAAAAGAGGGAAGCGCGCCGCGGGCGGGATTCGGGGAAAAGTCAAACACACATTGCAGGCAATTTGACGCCCCGGCGGCCAGTACGTAGTGATGCTTTTCGTCCGTCGCGGCAATTGTGGCACCGTCACTCCAGGAACAGGTGACGCTGTATGCGTCTGCATCCACGGTGCGCGCGAAGTCCGCCCGGTTCGCGGCGGACATGCTCATGACCGTATGATGCGCGTCAGGCAGGTTCCAGTTGCCGTACCCGCCAAACTCCCTGAGGTCGGGATAGGGAAAAGCCAGTTCAACCGCCAGGCGCTTTTCGGCGATCAAGCGCGATTCGATGCGAACAGCGACAACGTCGCGCCCTGGGTGCGCGCAGGTAACGACGCTGACCGGTTCCCCGTCCAGTTCGAAATGACTTTCCAGCACGCCGCTCCAGAGGTCAAGGCGCTGCGTTGGATGGCCCAGGTCGGAGAACGTTATGGGGGCGGCATTTCCGCCCGCGCGCAGCAACCGAATCCGTCCAAGGTTCATGCGGTGCGGATTGGCATAGAGCCACTTGCTGATGGCATCGCCGGTGCCTGCCATGTAGTCAACCGACCGTCCGCAGTACGCCTGCTTGCTGGTCCACTGAAAATCGTCCGGCGTTTTGCCTTCGGGCAGGGGCGAACGATGCCAACCCCACTGGGACATGATGCAGCATTCCTCGATGGTCTGGAGACCGGTAAGGTCGGCGGTGAAGGCGAATTCACCATTCCCCACCTGTACACGGCCCGGGGTGCTCAGATTGAGATTGTGGCGGACCACCAGCGCCTGCCGGTCAATGGGCGCGTCACCGGCGCCCGCCGCGGCGGCCAGAATTGTTAAGAGCACGGCGAGGCATTGCAGAACTTTCATGGCATTTCTCCATCAGAATATGGGGTCTGAAGTCAGGGGGCTGGCCCGTGGCAGCCAATGCCGCTCAATCGTCTATTTTCCTTCCAAGGACACCGTGAAGCGGTTTTCGCCGGGCTGCAGGTCGTAACGCAGGAAAAGCAGTTCGCGCGGGAGTATTTTCCCCGCGACCAGGCCGGGCGCCTCGCCAATCTGGTAGAGACTGTAGTCGCCCCAGAGCGCAAACCCGTAGGGCATGGCCTTTTCGCTGGTCACGCTGATCTCGATTTCCCTGCGCCACACGTACTGTGTGTTGCGGATGAGCCGCGGTCTGGGCACGTGCATCTCGCGGCAGTAGTCTTTGTCGTCCCAGGACTTTGCGTAGTTTCGGATGCAGGCGGGCTGCACCTGCCCGTCGATGAACATCATCTGCGCGCCGCAGTCGTAGTACAGGAATGTTCTGGGCCAGGGGCCGATGCAGGTATTCCAAGTGTAGTCGGGGTTGGGCCGCCGGGTGGGGGTGTCCTGCCAGAGCATGAACGACGGGGCGGTGCGCTCGTTGAGCGTTCGGTAATGACGCACCGCATCAGGCAGCGACAGGACGCGCACATTGGGCTTGGCCAGCAGATGGTCAACGTGGCGCGCCATCAGGATTGCGGCCTCGCGGATGTCCTCGGACGTGTAGCAGTGGTTCCGCCCGTTGCATTCCATCTCATGGGCTTCCTGGTGCTGCAGCAGGAACACGGCATCGTTGTAGCGGGTGTTGCGGTGGTAGTTGTCGGCGAAGGCATCCCAGTAGGCCGTGTCCTCCCACGCGCATATGGACGCTCGGGCCACGTCGTTGGGGTCATTGGTGTACACCGGGGCATTGCCGCAATGATAGGTCTTGAGCAGGTCGTGGGAGAGCCAGGGCACAGCCACCACGCTGCGGTGTGCGGCTGGTTTCAGACGGTCCGCCGGGTCCATGTAGAAGAATCCCCAGGGACAGCCCCGGTCGGTGATGTCGTCCACCACGATCTGCTCCCAACAAAAGCCCCAGACGCCCTCGAAGCCGGCGGCTTCTAGCAGCTTGACGATGTCTGGGTCACAGTGCACATTCCCGGCGATGGCGGCCTCCGCCCAGGGCAGAGCCTGCCGCACTTTGGCCCGGCGGTCTTTCAGAAACTGTTCCTTCTCCGCGTATGAGCCCTCCAGCACCGGCAGTTCCACGGCGACCTCGTCGCCGTGGGCGATGTGCCACGCGGTGAGGATGTCCGCCGCAATGGCGGCCGATTCGGGGCTGACGATCCAGGTGACGGGAACGCCCCTGGGGTGCATGATGTCGGCCAGTGCCCGCATGCCGTCGAGGCAGGTCTTTCCATCGGCGGTGCGGGCGGCAAGGGAGGCGAAGGTGTAGATGAGTTCACTCATGGGGGATGGGTCCTGCGATGGGAGTTTTGGGAAGCATGGGAGGAATGGGAGAAGGAGCAATCACGGGCGTCCCGCCTCTTCGCAGTAGGCGGTTATGGCGGCGATAAACTCCGAGCCGAAGGCGTCGCATTTGTGGTCGCTCACGCCGCGGACCTGAAGAAAGGCCGCGCGGTCCAGCGGTTTGCAGCAGGCCATGTCCCGCAGTGCCCTGTCGCCAAAGACGATGAACGGCGGCACGCCCAGTTCTGCGGCCTTTGCGCGGCGCACCTGTCGC
Source organism: Candidatus Hydrogenedentota bacterium (assembly GCA_903902895.1). Classification (GTDB taxonomy): domain Bacteria; phylum Hydrogenedentota; class Hydrogenedentia; order Hydrogenedentales; family CAITNO01; genus CAITNO01. The sequence continues at coordinate 18,257 of CAIUWO010000039.1, forward strand.
AGCACCTGGAACAGGGAGGGATCGAAGGGGCCCAAGTCCTCTTCATTGCGCCTGGGAGCGCCCCTGCGCGGCGCGGGCTTGCGGACACGCTCGCGCCCGCGGTCGGTTAGTATGGGCATCTCGTCCCCCCGGTTGAGCGCAAGGCCCCGGGCCGTAAGGCCGAGTATGTTGTACTCGCCCGACTTGGACAGGTAACCCTGGGACACCAGCTGCTCTATCCAGTCGCGCACGGAGCGCGCATCGTGTGTGTCCAGCAGCCCGAACGACGGCAAACGATCATGTTTCTTGGCGGTGATGCGCTCTTCGCGGCTTCCGGTGAGGAGCGCCGTGGTGTAGGTTGGCCCGGCCATTCCCTCCAGATCCAGCACGGCGGACAGGATGCAGCGTCCAATCTGCTGGGCGTCCGCAAGGGTGTCGATGTCCCCAAGGCACACATCGCAGGCCCCGCAGGGACGCGCCGGAAAGGGCTCCCCGAAATACTCCACCAGCGCCTTGTGGCGACAGGTGAGCTGATCGCAATAGCGGGCCATATCCTGAAGCTTATCCAGGGCCACGTCGCCGCCCCCGGCTTCGTTCTTTTCGATGATACTTTTCCACAACTGGAAATCGGCATAGGAGTACAGCAGTGTGCAGTCTGCCTCCAGCCCGTCCCGTCCGGCACGGCCGGTCTCCTGCTGGTAATGCTCGACGGACTTGGGCATGGCGCCGTGGATCACATAGCGGACATTGGACTTGTCGATGCCCATGCCGAAGGCCACCGTGGCGACGATGATGTCCGTCGTCTCGTTGGTGAAGGCTTCCTGGTTGCGCTTGCGGTCGGCTTCCTCCATGCCCGCATGGTAGGGAAGCGCCTTGTAGCCCGCCGCAGTCAGCTTCGTGCACAGGTCGTCCACGTCGGCGCGGCGAATGCAGTAGACCACCCCTGAATCACCCGGGTGCGCATCGATCAACTCGCGCACCTGCGTAAAGAGGTCCGCCCGTTTCTGCACGCGGTAGCGCAGGTTGGGCCGGTCAAAGGAGCCGATGAGCACGGAGGGGGTGCTCAGACCCAGTTCCTGAATGATGTCGGTGCGCACCAGTTCGGTGGCCGTGGCGGTGAAGGCGTGCATGGAGATGTCAGGAAAGGCCTCGCGGAGTTGCTTCAGCAGCCGGTATTCAGGGCGGAAATCGTGGCCCCAGTGGCTGATGCAATGCGCCTCGTCGACGACCAGAAAGGAGACGTGGGCCTTCTGCAGGTATTGGATGAACGCCGGCTGGACCATGCGCTCAGGCGACACGTAGAGCAGTTTCAGGCTGCGTTCCTGGATGGCCTGATGCACGACAACGCGCTCGCGCGCGTTCATGGTGCTGTCAATCTTGGCTGCGGCCACGCCGTTGGTAATCAGGGCGTCCACCTGGTCCTTCATGAGTGACAGGAGCGGCGAGACGATGACAGCCATGCCCTCCACGGCCAGCGCGGGGGCCTGGAAACAGAGCGACTTTCCCCCGCCCGTGGGCAGCACCACCAGCGAGTCGCGCTTGTCCAGCGCGCACTGCATGGCCTCGCGCTGTAGGGGCAGAAAACGGTCGTATCCCCAGTTTTCCTTTAGAATGTTGCCAAGACGGTCCATAGGCGGCACAGTTTAGCACGACACCGGACAGAGCACGCTATTTTTCCGCACACACGGTGGTCTCGGGATAGGGCACAAGCAATTCCATCGCCTTCGCCCTGTGGTGACGTATGTACCAGACCGCGTCGAAGGCGGCGGAAACCAGTTTCCTGTTTGCCTCTTCTGTATAGTCGGTGAACTTGCCCGTGACGTCGCCGGCCAGGTCGGCCTTGATATCCAGCACTTTGACCGGGCCGCCGCAGGAGAAATCGAAGCCGGACAGGTCCACATAGCGCAGGGCCGGACGCGACTGCGTCCGGAAATAGACGCGCCGGACGGCAATGTCGTACACGATGCTCCAGACCGTGAGTTTGCCCATGTTCGCGTTCTTAAGCGTCGCGAATGCATAGTCCAGCGTCCCGCTCTGGTCGCATGGGACGAACTCGGCTACGCGCTTGCAGGTACGGATGAAACGCGGCATGGAGCCAATACCCTCGGGCGGGTCCGCGACGGGGTTGTCGGCAGCCCAGCGAAGCATGCGGGTACGGGCCCTGCGATAATTGTCGTTCGTAAGTACCCGGTTTGGTTGGTCCGCGCCCCGGTGACAGACAATCTCTCCGCGTACGAGTTCAATGGCGGCGCAGTCGCCCGAGGCGTCCCCGATCAGGTAGTGCATGGGCACACCCGCCTCCTGCCGGATACGCAGGTCGCCCGCATGCGCCACCACCTCGGCCACGGTCGCATATTTGTCAAGCTGACACTGAATCCACTGCATGTTGGTGATCACCGGCCGGCTGTCCGGCTTGGTCTGCCAGGGAAACAGGACAATCATCACCTCCACCACCAGCCCTGCCTCGTTCATCCCGCCGCAGGGGAATTCCCGCCCGACCTGGTCAAAGGTGATACTGCCGTACTTTGAAGTCCAGCGTGCCGGTGGCCCCTTCGGGTCCTCCAAGAAGGCCGCCGTCTTCTCCACACCGCGCTGGTTGGCCACAACCAGGCCGTCTTCAAGGTACCAGTCATAGTTGCGGCCGAAGACGGGCTTGCCGCCATTGTCGAGGACAAAGGTGGTGCAGGGGTAGGCTGCGGACGCGGCCAGCAGCACGGCCAGTGCGGCAAGGTACACATTTCGACCCACGGACAGGCGCATGACTCTCTCCTCTATTCGTCAGCATGTAGTATAACACGGGATTGCAGGGGGAATGGACGGTGGGGAAATACTGCGGAAAATGCGAAGGGAAACGAACCAGCAGGCCGGATGTACTTTTTGGAAAGGTGGGTCTATACTATTCACGAGGTGTTTTTGGGTATTCATGCAAAGGAGAAGCCGCAATGAAAGCGTGCCATGTTTATCTCCGCAGTATTGGCAGTCGCGCCATTTTCATGGTTGCCGTCTTTATGGCAACGTCTTTGGTGGCCCATGCGGCTGACCCGCTGATCCTGTCGGTTGTGAAGGAACTGCCAGGAATCGGAGGCGAGCGCATGGTGGTTCAGGGTGACCGGATGTATGTGCAGAGCGACGGCAGCCTGACCATTTATGGCGCCACCGATGCTGCCAACCTGCAATTGCTGGGAACGCTTGTTTTGCCAACCAAGGCGGTGGGCATGCAGGCGAGCATGACCGCTTCGGACACGCTGGTCGCGCTGGTGGCATATCCGACGTCGGAGAATGTCCAGCGCATCTATCTTGTGGACGTTACGACCCCTGCCGCGCCGACGATACAGAATTCATGGCCGGTCAACGTATCTTCGATGGTGTTGAACGGCCCCTATCTTTATGTCACGGTGCCCAGCGCCGAGACTTTCCGGGTGTATGATGTGTCCAATCCGGCATCTCCGCAGGCTGTATTCAACGCGCCGCAACGCGCCCTGCCTCTGGAGGGCGGTGGGACATCGACAGACACTTGGTTTGCTGAAGGGGTTGCCGTAAGCGGCCATTACGCCTTTACCCGATTTGGCTCGGGGCGTCAGGAGAATACGGGGAACGTCCTGCTTCCCCTGCTGGTCACCTGGGACATCACGACCCCGGCCGCACCTGTGGAGGCGGCCGCCCTTACCATTCCGACAACAAAGTCGTATTACCATCCTTCGTGCGCCATTGCGGGCACGACGGCCTTTTTCGGCTGTTTCTTTTTCGATGCCACCCCGGAATCGAAGGGGGGCACCACGCTGGACGTCACCAATCCCGCCGCCCCCGCATTCCTGGCGGACATGGGCTGGGATGCCATCGATGTGGGGACCAGTGGGACCTCGCTCTATGCGGCGCCGGTGGCTGCGGACCAGTGCGTCCTCATGGCGCTTGAGAACGGCTTGGCCTTTGTGGACCTCTCGGCACCGGCGAGCCCGTATGTGAAGGGCGCCCGCCCCACCGCGCTGAACGACGCGCTTTTCCTCGGCAATTACATCGCCGCGCTTCTTCCCGACAAGCTGGTGCTGTACCGCAAGCCGGGGGTGGGCAGCACTTTTGACGCGTACAGCGTGATTCCAGCCGAGGTGGGCCTGAGTGCGGCGGCCACGTTCACCGTTCAGGGCAACGGGTTTGTGGCAGGGACCACCGCGGTGCTGACCAATGGAACAGACACATTGACCGCCTCTTCCATCAACATTGCCGCGGGAGGGGCTTCGTTGACGGCGGTGTTTGACCTGAGCGCGGCAGCGCCGGGTGCCTGGCAGTTGCGCGTGACCGCGCCGGGTGAGACGGCTCAGAACTTGAGCGTGACAGTGGTGCCCGGCCCGTCCATTACGGTGACCGGTTCGACGCCCGATACGGCCACGGCATGGGGCAAGGCGACGCTGACGGTGACAGGGGATAATTTCGGAGCCGACATGACGGCGCAGTTGAAGCGGGGTCGCATGGCCGCGCTGAACGCGGAGTCCGTGGTGGTGGCGGCGGACTGCAGGTCGGCGACGGTCGTGTTTGACGTTACGGGCGCTTATCCGAGGCCGCGGACGCTGGTGTTGTCGCGGCCGGGCATGACTTCTGGCGAACTGCCGAACGCGATAGACCTTACTTCCGCACTGAAGATAACCGCCGTCACCCCGGCCACGGTCTTCTCGGGGTATGATTTTTCGGTGACCGTCACGGGGGCAGCTTTCATGCCCACCGACAGTGTCCGGCTGGTGCGGTCCGGTTTCGCCTCGATTGAAGGGACGAGCATGAATGCCGCCGCGGAAGGCAACTCGATGACCGTCACGCTTCAGGCGGATGCGACCGATTCCGGAGGGTGGGGCATGGAGGTCAGGCGGAGCACGGGCGAGACGCTGCTCGCGCGGAACATGCTCACCGTATTCGACGCCCCTTCAGCGCTTCTGACAGTGTCTCCGGATCGCGTCAGCGCCCTGGCCGCGCAGTTAACACTCCGCGTGACCAGCACGGCCCTGTCTGGTGCGCAACTTCAACTGCGCTCGGAAAGCACCATTGTTCCGGCGACAGTGGTTACCCCCGTGAGTCCGGTGGTGGCCGATGCAGTCTTCGACTTGGGCGCCGAGCTTCCTCTTGGTCTGGTCAGTCTGGATCTGGTCTACAATGGTGTCACGCTGTCATCGTGTTTTGTGCGGCTGCTGGGGGCCGTGTATGGCGCATCTGCTGTCACGCCCAGTTCACTGCTTGTTGCCGGAGAGGGATTTGCGGAGGGGTGTTCGCTCTGGCTGGAAGAGCTCAACACCGGGCAAAGAGTGAATGCATCGGGGATCTCCCAGGTCTCGGCAAATTCTGTGCTCGCCGGTTTTGCCGTTCCTGTTCCCAACGGCACCTGGCGCGCGGGCGTTCACGGGCCGAACGGCCGCGAGATCATTCAAGCTGACCCGACAGGCTTGTCGGGCGGTGAGACCACCCGAAATCTGCTCGTCGGCCAGGGGCTAACACATCTAAGCACGGGACAGGGGGGGCAGTCCGGGAATGTGACGATTACGGTTTACGGCAGGGAATTCGGGCCGGTACAGTCGATACAACTGGTCCAGGGCGGGACGACTATTGAAGGGGCGAACGTGGTGTACAACCCCACGGAGGGCGACGGGCAGTCCGCCGAGGTCGTGTTCGACCTGACCAGCGCGCCCAAGGGGACCTATGACCTGTTGGCAACGGCCGAAGGGGGTGTGCAGCACCTGCTCAAGAGCGCCTTTTCCGTGGCGGACCCGTCACCCAATATTTCCGTAACACTGGGCATGCCCGACAAGACACGCGTCGGCCGCAGCGTCTCCTGCGACATCACGATAAGCAACCAGGGCAATGTGGACGCGTTCGGCTCCGTGGTGCTGGATGGAATTCCGGCGAACGCCGCCTATTCGTTCCCAAAGCTGCCCGCGGGCGTCGAGGATGCGGTCAGCACCCAGGAGAAGCTGCCGGGCGGCGTCGGCACGGTTCAGTTGAACGAGATCAAAGTGGCGGCGGGGCAGGTCATCAAGATACCCGTCACGTTCCGCCTGGACCGCGAGGGTTCAATCGCCGTCACGCCGCACTGGGTCGGCGTGCACCAGAAATAGGGGAACCGTCATGAACAGCACCCATTCCATTCGAGCGATTCTCTCCGCCGCGC